>JBBSRA010000003.1:0-150582 GCA_038243515.1 Caryophanales bacterium | reverse complement strand
TATTAGGCACGCCGCCAGCGTTCGTCCTGAGCCAGGATCAAACTCTCCATTATAGAGAACATTTGACTGCTCTAGTTGTTGCTGGCACCATCCGAAGATGGCTTGATCTGCATAAAGGCTGATCAGTAAGTTGTGCGCGGGTCGTTTTGTGCGACCGTTGCATGTTTGTTGACGTTTTGCTGTTCAGTTTTCAAGGTTCAAATTGTTTTCATTTGTTTGTCGCGCTTGTTGGCGACTTGATTAATATACCTTGTTTCAATCTCGTTGTCAATACTATTTCAAAATATTTTTACGAGTTGTCTTAAGGACATATATAAATATAAACCGCCACACACGAAAAATCAAGCCTTTATTCTTAAAAAGTATTTTTTAATTTTTTGATAATCTACAACAAACAGCGTAATCCCCGCCAACACTACACTTCCGCCTATAATTTGAGATGCACTTAAATATTCTTCTAGTATGAAATACGCGAGTATAGCAGCTCCTACAGGCTCAAAAAGAATTGCAATTGATATGACATTGGTGCTCACCCACTTCAGAGCCCAATTAAATAAGGTGTGGCCAAGCAAGTTTGGAATGATTGCCAATAACAAAAACCACATCCACTCAGATGCTGGATAAGGTCCAAACGACTCTCCTTTAAATAAAATATAGAAGAATAATGTTATTGTGCTAACACCGTATACCACAAAAGTGTAAGTGACTAGCGATAATCGCTTTCTTACATCTTGTCCAAATAATAAATACGTCGTAATCAATGCACAAGCAATTAAAGCCAGCAAATCACCATATAATGCACTTCCACTTACTTTAAAATCACCATACCCAATTAATACACTTCCTAAAATTGCGATAGCTCCAGAAACTAGCGTTTTAATGGAAAGTTTCTCTTTAAAGAAAAAGTATGTACCCGCAAAAGCAAACAAAGGCTGAAGCGTCACAAGCACCGTCGAACTAGCTACTGAAGTGTAATTGAGCGATTCAAACCATAATATAAAGTGAAATGCCAAAAATACACCAGCTACCGACGTGAAGATCCAATCTCTTTTGCTTAGCTTCTTGATTTCATGGGTATATTTTAAGAAGAAGATTGGACTCATTATTACGATCGAAAACAGCATACGGTAAAAAGCCGTTACCCCAGAATCTGCAGATGTCATTTTCACAAAAATGGCTGACAACGCTACTGAGAAAACTCCTATTATGATGGGGATATACGGATGAATAGATGGTTTTTCCATTCTTACACCTCTTGTTCTGATATACTTTTACCAACCACTCACTTACTAAGTTTGCCACTTTCTCCAAGCAGAATCAATATATAAAATGGAGGTCTTCTTTATGGAGTTTTTTAGCGCTTTGCAAATCTCTTCTATTGAAACTTTATTAAAACTTCTTATAGCTGCAGTTTTGAGTATGGTGATTGGACTTGAAAGGGAGCTAAAAAGAAAACCTGTTGGCTTTAAAACAAGTCTTGTCATTTCTACATTTAGTTGTTTACTGACTATCATTTCAATTGAATCTGCTTATATTGCACAAGGCAGCGAATATGACAATGTTAATATCACCATGGACCCACTTCGTCTTGCTGCACAAATTGTTACAGGTATTGGATTTTTGGGCGCAGGAGTGATTTTAAAGCGTGGCAATGATTCTATCTCCGGGCTGACAACAGCTGCTATGATTTGGGGTGCTGGTGGTATTGGTATTGCAGTTGCAGCAGGATTTTACATCGAAGCTGTGACCGCAGTCTTAATTGTTTTAGTTGGAATAGAAATTCTACCTCCACTGCTCTTTAAATTTGGACCCAAACGTTTAAATTTGATCGAAGCAAATTTAAAAATAGTTGTCACTGATCAATCGTCAATACAAGGTGTCTTGAATGAGTTAAAAGCAAATGGACCAGTTATCGAAAGCATAGCCATTACACATTCAGATAAAGATGATGCTGTTTCTTTTCATAAGCTGACACTACGTGTATCTTTTTCGTATGAAAAAGATACAATTGATTTGTATCAAGAAATTTCTAATATTGAAAACGTAACACAAGTTGAACTAGATATGATTTAATTGAGGAGGAGTTTTGTTGAAAGAGTTTTTTACGTTATTAAAAAAAGGTAATAAGCCGTCTTTGACGGCAGCAATTATTAATACGTTTATCGCAATTATGAAAGGTGTCGCATTCTTTTTTACAGGTAATGTTGCCATGTTCGCCGAAACGATGCACTCTATTGGAGATGCGGCCAACCAATATTTTGTTTTTATCGGTTCCGCATTATCGAAAAAAGCACCTACTAAACGGTTTCCTAATGGATTTGGACGCTTATTAAATATTGTTCTTTTAGGCGCTGTCTTAATCGTTGGAGTTATGGCTTACGAAACAATTGTTGAAGGCTGGCATCAATTAGCTTCTCCAGTAGAAGCAGAAGGATTCATCATTAGCGTTGTAGTCTTATCTATTGCCATTCTTCTTGAATTTTTTGTTCTATATAAAGCAGGCAAAGAAATTCTTCATGAAGCAGGCGTAGAAGGTGGCGCTCTGGCACCCCTTACGACAAGCTTTTCGCATTTAAACCGAGCGAAGCCCGCAACAAAATTAGTTTTCTTGGAAGATTTAGTAGCAACTGCGGGTGGCGCTTTAGCTTTGACAGCTGTACTGATCGCGCATTATACGGGATTTCTGCAAGTTGAAGGTGCCGCATCTATTGCAATTGGCTTTATGATGTTGTACGTTGTCGGGAAAGTTTTTCTCGATAATGCTCGCGGTGCCATTGGCGAAACAGATGAGCAAATGGTCAATCATATCGCCCACATTTTGAGTGACCATCCAGATGTTCGTGATATACGAGAATTAGAAGTCGTTAAAGAAGGAGAATTCCTTCATGTGGAAACAAAAATCGAAGTAGATCCACAGTTAAACGTAAAACAAGCTGATGCGTTACAAGAACGCTTAGCCGAAATCATTCTCAGCCAACCGAGTGTGAACGACGTAATCGTTTCTCTCGATGCAGATGATGGCGAAACGCATTGGAAACATTTAAGCAAACGACCAGAAAAACTTGATGCAACATAAAAAAAGCTCAGCGCTAAGCGCTAAGCTTTTTTCTTATAGTGAAGCTTGAAGAATCTTTTTCACGTCTTCGCCTTTTAGCTGTGCAAAGTTACCAAATTCACCATAGACCATAGCTTTATCAACCATAGCATCTATTTGAGAATCATCGATATCATAGTATTCCAGACGCGTTGGTGCTCCTAACGAAGTCCAAAACGCAACTAAACGATCGATACCTTCGTTAGCAACATCCGTTTCAGACTTGTCTGCTGGATCTACTTCAAAGACACGAACAGCCATCTGAGCAAAACGAGCTGGATTTACTTTTACGTTATGACGCATCCACTGCGGGAAGAGAATTGCTAATCCACCAGCATGAGGAATATCGTAGACTGCAGAAACTGCATGTTCGATGTTGTGTGAACCCCAGTCTCCTCTATAACCCATTTCAAGGAATTTGTTGAGCGCCATTGTTCCTGCGAACATAATTGTTTCGCGGTGTTCATAACTTTCAAGGTTTTCCATCAATTTAGGTGCAGTTTCGATTACTGCTTTTAATACACCTTCGCACATACGATCTTGAACTGGCGTACTTGTTGCATCATTAAAGTATTGTTCAAAAATATGAGACATCATATCTACAATTCCGTAAACTGTGTGGTTTGCCGGAACTGATAATGTATAAGTTGGATCTAAAATAGAGAATTGAGGGAATGATAACAGGCTTCCCCAGCCATATTTTTCTTGCGTTTCTTCATTCGTAATTACAGAACCTGCGTTCATTTCAGAACCTGTCGCTGCGATTGTTAGCACAGTACCAAATGGTAGTGCTTCTTGTGGCTGTGCTCTACGAGAAACAAGATCCCATGCATCGCCATCGTATTTCGCTCCACATGCAATCAGTTTTGTACAGTCAATGACTGAACCGCCGCCTACTGCTAAAAGCATATCGATGCCTTCTTTTTTACAAACTTCAATTCCTTTTCTAGCTGTTGAAATTCGTGGATTTGGTTCTACTCCAGCTAATTCAAAAACTTCGAATCCTGCTTCTGATAGCATTTGAGTGACTTCGTCGTAAAGACCATTCTTTTTAATGCTTCCGCCACCATATACAAGTAAAACTTTTTTACCAAATTTCGGCAACTCTTCTTTAACAGCTTGTAACTGTCCTTCACCAAAAATAAGTTTTACTGGGTTATAAAATGAAAATTTATTCATCTAATCATCCTCCTCTAGTCAAGTCATAGTATGAAGTTTTTTACAGAAAAAAGCAAAAGATTGAGACAAAAAAACCGCTTGGGGAAAACCCAAGCGGTTCGTTTATGCCTTAAACCCACCCACGGAAGCGTGAAGCTTCTGCAGTTCTGCGAGCGCCGACCATATAAGCTGCCAATCGCATATCAATATTGCGTGTAGTAGCAACGTTATAAACATTTTCGAACGCGTCAATTAGTTTTTTGTTCAGCTTTTCGTCTACTTCTTCTTGTGTCCAATAATAACCTTGGTTATTTTGTACCCACTCAAAGTAAGATACTGTAACTCCACCAGAACTTGCTAGAACATCAGGTACCAGAAGGATGCCACGTTCAGTCAGTATCTTAGTAGCTTCTGCAGTCGTTGGACCATTAGCTGCTTCGACAACGATTGAAGCTTTGATATCGTTAGCGTTTTCTGCTGTGATTTGATTGGCGATAGCTGCAGGTACCAAAATATCGCAGTCTAATTCAAATAACTCTTTATTTGTAATCGTATTATCAAACAAAGTAGTTACTGTTCCAAAACTATCGCGACGATCTAATAGATAATCGATATCCAAGCCGTCTGGATCGTGAAGAGCACCATAAGCATCGGAAATCCCGATTACTTTAGCACCAGCGTCATGAAGGAATTTCGCTAGGAAGCTTCCTGCGTTACCGAAACCTTGTATGACAACGCGTGCTCCTTGCATATCCATTCCACGTTTTTTTGCAGCTTCGTTAATACAGATAGTCACGCCTTGCGCAGTTGCTTTGTCTCGACCTTGAGATCCACCAAGAACAATTGGCTTTCCTGTAATAAACCCAGGAGAGTTGTATTCATCAATTTTACTGTATTCATCGTACATCCAAGCCATAATTTGTGAGTTCGTGAATACATCTGGTGCCGGAATGTCTTTGTTTGGTCCAACAATTTGACTGATTGCACGAACATAGCCGCGACTCAATTTCTCAATCTCATGCATTGACATTTCACGTGGGTCGCAAATGATGCCACCCTTAGCTCCGCCATAAGGTAATTCTACAATCCCACATTTTAATGTCATCCACATAGATAAAGCAACTACTTCTTCCCGATTTACATCCGGATGAAAGCGGACTCCGCCTTTTGTTGGCCCGACAGCATCACTATGCTGTGCACGGAAGCCTGTAAAGACTTTCGTTTTACCATCATCCATACGTACGGGAATGCGTACTTCTAACATTCTCATTGGTTCTTTTAGAAGCTCGTACATCGCATCTTCGTATCCAAGTTTATCTAATGCAGTTTTAATAACACTTTGTGTAGACGTCAACAAGTTCAAATTTTCAGCCATTGTATTAGTTCGCCTCTTTATATTTAATATTTACTCTGCAACTAGTGTAACACATGTCAAGATTTTTTTGGCATTCAGAAGTTAATTTGCGAATACTTTTTGGATACGTTCAATTGCCCAATCCAATTCTTCTTTTGAAATGATTAATGGTGGTGCAAAACGAATAACCGTATCATGTGTTTCTTTGCATAAAAGACCTAATTCTTTCAACTTCTCACAATAAGGTCTTGCTGCTTCTGTTAATTCCATACCGATAAACAATCCACGACCTCTTACTTCTTTAACAGAAGGGTGGTTAATTTCACGTAATTTGCCCATGAAATACTCACCTAGTTCTTGAGAACGTTCAGAAAGTTTTTCATCAAGCAATACTTCTAAAGAAGCTACTGAAACTGCACATGCTAGCGGGTTACCACCAAAAGTAGAACCGTGTGAACCTGGATTGAATACACCAAGAATCTCTTTGTCAGCAACTACACAAGAAATCGGGAACACTCCGCCGCCTAGTGCTTTACCTAAGATATACATATCGGGATTTACATCTTCCCATTCGCAAGCGAACATTTTACCTGTACGTGCCAAACCACATTGGATTTCATCCGCAATGAAAAGAACGTTATTTTCACGGCAAAGTTCTCTTGCAGCTTTTAAGAAGCCTTCTGGTGGCATAATGATTCCTGCTTCACCTTGAATTGGTTCGATTAAGAACGCGGCAGTGTTTGGTGTAATCGCATTTTTCAATGCTTCTAAATCGCCAAAAGGAATCAAGTTAATCCCTGGAAGCATTGGTCCAAAACCTTTGCGGTAGTCAGGATCTGACGACAATGAAACAGCTGTCATTGTACGACCATGAAAGTTTCCGTCGCAAGCAATAACTTCAGCTTGGTTTTCAGCAACACCTTTTACGTCATAAGCCCAACGACGCGCGGCTTTGAAAGCGGTTTCAACTGCTTCAGCACCAGTGTTCATTGGCAAGGCCATTTCTTTACCAGAAATATCGCAAATCATTTCGTACCAAGGAGCTAATTTGTCGTTATGGAATGCACGTGAAGTTAATGTTACACGGTCTGCCTGATCTTTTAATGCTTGAATAATTTTGGGATGACGGTGACCTTGGTTAACCGCCGAATAAGCTGACAGCATATCCATGAATTTATTGCCTTCTGGGTCTTTTACCCAAACTCCTTCTGCTTCTGTAATAACGATTGGCAATGGATGGTAGTTATTGGCACCGAATTTTTCAGTTTGTTCAATAATTGTTTGTGTTTGTGTCATGTAATTTCCTCCTTTTTTTAAAAAAAGGCAGACTTATGTCTGCCTCTTTTGATGAATTACTATACCACTCAAAAATAGCTTAATACATTTCAGAAGTTGTTTTAGCTTGCATGTGAAGAACGATATAGTCAGGTCCGCCTGCTTTTGAGTCAGTACCAGACATATTGAATCCGCCGAATGACTGATAGCCAACGATTGCGCCTGTGCAGCCACGGTTGAAGTATAAGTTACCAACGTGGAAATCTTCACGAGCTTTTTCAAGATTAGCGCGATTGTTTGTAATAACTGCACCCGTCAAGCCGTATTCCGTATTGTTAGCAATTTCAATTGCATGATCAAAATCCTTTGCTTTCGTTAGACCCACAACTGGGCCGAAGATTTCTTCTTGCATGATGCGTGATTGTGGATCAAGGTCAGCAAAGACAGTTGGGTTTACGAAGAAACCTTTAGAATTGTCTCCGTCTCCACCAGCTACTAGACGTCCTTCTTCTTTACCAATTTCGATATAACTCATGATTTTGTCGTATGAATTGCGGTCGATAACCGGTCCCATGTAGTTAGACTGATCTGTCGGGTCGCCAATCGTTAATTCTTTTGTCAATTCAATAACCCGTTCAAGTACTGTATCGTATACGTCTTCTACGATAACCGCACGTGATCCAGCCGAACATTTCTGTCCACTAAAGCCGAAAGCCGATTTGACAATTGACTGTGCTGCAAGCTCAAGATCTGCTTCTTTATCTACAACCATTGTATTTTTACCGCCCATTTCAGCGATTAAGCGTTTCATCCAGATTTGTCCTTTGTTTACTTTTGAAGAACGTTCTGCGATGCGTAAACCAACTTCTTTTGAACCAGTAAATGAAATAAAGCGCGTGTTCGGGTGATCTACTAAGTAGTCTCCCACTTCAGATCCTGGTCCAGGAATAAAGTTAACAACACCTGCTGGCATGCCTGCTTCTTCAAGAACTTCAATAAATTTATAAGCAACTATTGGAGTTGTTGATGCTGGTTTTAGTAATACAGTGTTTCCTGCTACTAATGCTGCTGCAGTTGTTCCAGCCATGATTGCGAACGCAAAGTTCCAAGGTGAGATAACAACGCCTACGCCTAAAGGAATATAGTCATAACGATTGTCTTCGCCTGGACGGCTTTCTACTGGCATGCCGTCTTTAAGACGCAGCATTTGACGAGCGTAGTATTCCAAGAAATCAATTGCTTCTGCTGTATCTGCATCCGCTTCGCTCCATGGCTTACCAGCTTCTTTTGTTAGGAGTGCTGAAAATTCGTATTTGCGACGACGTATAATTGCAGCTGCTCTAAGCAATACATCTGCACGTACTTCTGGTTTTACTTTTTTCCACGTTTTGAACGTTTCGTCAGCAGACTGCATTGCTTTTTCTGCTAATTCTTTGTTTGATTTTGAAACTCGTCCAATCAATTCCTCTTTGTTAGCAGGGTTGAATGAAATAATTTTATCTTCAGTAGTGACGCGTTCTCCACCAATAATTAACGGGTAGTCTTGTCCGAGGTACGCTTCAACTGTTTTCAAGCCCTCTAGGTAGTCTGTGCGGTTTTTCTCAACCGAAAAATCTGTGAATGGTTCGTGTTTGTAGGGAATCATGTAAATCCTCCTCGAGTTTTAAGTAAGCGCAAAAAAAATTTGCACTTTTAAACTGTTTCCACTTATAATAATGCAAAAGATTGTTGCATAATTCAAGTGTTTTCGTTTAAAAAATCAAAATAATTTTGGAGTGAGTGTTTTGAAATCACCAAATATAGACTTATCCCCTTTCTATAAATTCGCGGGAGAGCACGTGGCTATTGGGATTCACGCTATCGACATAAAAGGAAAAACCGTTTTATACAATAAAAAAATGAGGGAAATTGAAGGCTTCGATTTTGAGGAACTTGCGGATCATTCGTTACTTGAGATGTTTCGTTTCGATCAACACGAGAGTACTTTATTGCAAGTACTACAGAGTGGTACGGCTGTTTACAATGTTAAACAAACGTATTGGAACCGAAAAGGGCAAGAAATCACAACTATTAATGATACTTATCCGGTGGTTGACGAAAACAAACTCATTGGTGCAATCGAGTTGTCACGTGATGTGACAACACTTGAAAAAGTGATTTATCAACCGTTAAAAAAATACGATGAACCCATTACATTCTCAGCGATTTCCGCTGTTTCTAAAAGTATGAAGAAAGTTATTGCGACAGCTGAAAAAGCAGCTACTGCAAAATTGCCCGTGCTGTTAGTTGGAGAATCGGGTACTGGCAAAGAATTGATTGCGGAAGCCATTCACTGGGCCCAATCGTCTGATAGACCCATGCACACACTTTATTGTCACGGAACAGATGGCTCAATTATCGACCAGCTTGGTGAAGATATTAAACAAGTTGATGATGGGACAATTTATTGTGAGCGAATTGATTTGCTGCCTTTGTCATTGCAAGAACAATTACTCGAAATGGTAGAAGAACGTTCGCGGGGAAATACATACTTTGTTGCCAGTGTGGGTGATGATCCTGTCGAATTAATCACTTCTCATAAATTACTAAAAGATCTGTATTACTTTTTTTCCTCAATGACCATTAAAGTAGAGCCGCTTCGTTTGCGAAAAGAAGATATCTTGCCATTTGTACATGATTATTTTTCGCGTCACCGAATGATGGTGGGATCAGTTGTTCATGGTTTAGACCATGAAGTAAGGGATTTGCTACTCGCTTACGACTGGCCAGGAAATTTAAAAGAACTTGAATTACTGCTTGATGAAGTGACTTCGATG
Organism: Caryophanales bacterium; assembly: GCA_038243515.1. Lineage (GTDB taxonomy): Bacteria > Bacillota > Bacilli > Bacillales_A > Planococcaceae > Planococcus. The sequence continues at coordinate 140,885 of JBBSRA010000003.1, read as the reverse complement.
CTAACGACACAAGAAATTATAACGGTTGATATGTTACCTAATCACTTTAAGTTGAAAAGCAATATCAAAGGAACGCAACAGCCTGAAGATTTTATCGTTCAGTCTACGTCAGAACTTTTGCCACTAGAGGATTATTTGTTTGAAGCTGAAATGTATTATTTACAAAAAGCAATGGATTTGCATAACAACAATGTCACAAAAGCAGCTTCTGCTCTTGGTATGAGTCGCCAAAACCTTCAATACCGCTTACGAAAAATCAAAAAAAACGTAACGCAGACATAATGTCTGCGTTACGTTTTTTACTATCTTACTGTTGACCAGAGCGTTTGATCCACTCTTCCATTTTTTCTTTCAATGAGTTAAATCCTTCAGAATCACTTTCGTTAACATGTGACTGAAGAGATTGTTTTGGTTTTTCAGTTTTTTGAGCTGCAACTGGCTGCTCTTGAAGTGCGCGGATTGACAAGCTGATTTTTTTAGATTTTGTATCAACTTCCAATACTTTTACGTCAACTTCTTGTCCTACTGCCAAATACTCACTAACTTCTTTCACGTAACCGTGAGTGATCTCTGAGATGTGAACTAATCCTTGTGTTTGGTCATCTAAAGCTACGAATGCGCCATATGGCTGGATTCCTGTAACTTTACCTGAAACCGTATCGCCTGTTTGGTATGTTTTTGTCATGTTTACCCGCTCCTAGTCATATCTAATTATCCTGTACACCTATTGGCATCTGTATATTATAGCACAACTATAAGGCAGGAGTAAAATTACTAGTAAAATAGTTCTGACATACGCCATCCTTGTGGGGTTTCATCCATAAAAAAATGATCGCTTATGATGCCATCTTCTAAGTCACTACCGTATAAGATTTCTACGGAACCCGCATTTTTTATATTTTTTTCTGAAGCAAAATACGTTCTAAATGTAATTGCTGTAATGTCAGAAAACGGACGGAAATAGCTTATTTCAAAAGAAGCTTCGTTATCTATCTCTTCTTCATGATTTGCCATTAATTTTTTCATCGTCTTAATATCTTCTTTTTCTACTGCTTTAAAAAATACACCCACTATTTCAGTTGGACTGGCATTTTTTAATTGTTGTTGCTGATGACCATTAGAAAAAGCTTCATACAAAGATTCAACTTTTTTCGCAAACTGCTGATCCTCGCTTAGCAAATCATGTGTTTCGAATAATTGATAGTCAATTTGCCAAATCAGATCTTTTTTTGTAACTAATAGTAAATTGAACCGTCCATCTAGATCATCTACTTTGTTCATTTCCATTTGAGGGTAAATATAGACTTTTTCTTTTACACGTTGTTTAAATGAACTACTTGAAAGCTCAACCCATTTCGCTTTTTCAGTAAACTCGGGAATCTTTTGCCATTGTTGTTTGTATACTTGAAGCGCCGGTTTTAACGGACTGTCTGCCATCAAATGCCATTGTGTTTCGGGATCTTCCAGTTTATTGGCATAATGATACATAAACAATACATCTAAAGGCGGTACGCCTGCTAACAGCTGTAAATTGTGACTGGCTGAAAATGCTTTATACAAATCTTTAATACGGCTGTAATCAAAATCTGTCAAATCCACCATGTCGTCTTCAAACAGTAAATTGCCATTAGGTAGTTTGTCAGCTAGCTCTCCTGACTTTTCCATTGCCACAGCATCTTGAAGATCATGAAATTCTAAATCATCATAAGCTTTTGAGTTGGTCCAATCACTCGCTTCCATTTCCTTTAATATAGGCAACATGATATACGCCAAAGGATTAGAGACAGCAATATTGTTCCAAGCGCTACGATATTCTGGTTTGACTTGACCTTGTTCGTTAAAAACTGGGGTCGTTTCATTGCCTTTTAGTAATTGCCAAAAGAATTGATGATAAGCAACTTCTACTTCGTCTAATAAACCCGTTTCTTCGTGTTCTTCTAACAACGACTGTTCAATCATTGTTAAGTGGTAAGGAACTTCTTCGAGAGGAAATAAAAATCCATAATCATCAAAATAAGGGTCTTTCGCTATAAAGTCTAGGTATTGAAATGCCTCCCAACTTCCATTGATTACGCTTTGTTGAGACAGCTCGTCAATGTTTCGAACTGTTCGGAAATGTTGTTTTTGGGGATGCGCAACTGCGACCAAATTGTATTCCGGTAACGCTTCTATTACTAAACGCAGTTCTTTGGGATAGTTTTTAGCTTCTGTTAGTAGTTTTTCTGGGGACAATTGATCCATTACAATCGTTGATTTTACTTCTTCGTTGTATTTCAGCAATACTCTGTCTGCAAATACGCGTAACTCATCTGTCTTTGCTGCATAATTTAATAAAAAACCTTCGACATCTTTGCTTAGCATCGGGTTTGCTCCACTTAGCGAATTCACCATTCCTTGTGGTGTTTCAATTTTTTGCAAAAGACGATCCATGCTGTCTTGCAGAACGATAAAAGAAGTAGTTGCGGACTGTAATGATTCATCGTTAACCCACTGCTCCATTTCTACATCTGCTTTTTTGACGTAAGAAAGCTTTTCATATTCCTGCTTAGACATTCCTAACCGTTTTGGTGAAGTTTCTTTTATTTTTTCGTATTGATTGCGCCATTCTTCTATTTGTTCATCGGTTACTAATTCTGATTGCTGGTTTTGTGTTTGCTCTGCCGTTTCTGCCTGTTGGTTGTTGAACGTAAAGCTGGCACCGATGACTGCCACCAAGAAAATACTTGTCGCGACAATTACAATTGTTGTTTCCTTTTGGCTTTGTTGAATTTCTGGTGTAGCTGTGGAATGCTCTTTAACTACTTTATGCTTTTGGTCAGAGTGTTTTTCAATTGGCGAAGGCGGCACAAACCGTTGATAAGATTTTCGGAGCATCTGTAGACGTTGCGTGAGCTGCTGTTCACTCAAATGGAGATTATGTTCTAGTTCGCGTAATCCTTTATCCATCGAATTGATAAACTCCGACTCACTTTTTTCTGTAATGTATGTAGTACTTGTCGTTAAATGTTCATGAAAATAATACAAAACAAGAGCAATTCGTTGCTCTTGCTCTAGTTTCTGTAGTGCGTGATGCAGTTCCTGGTCTTCGTAGAAACCAAGATAATTTTGCTCATCAATGTTTGTTGTTTGGAGTGATTGAATAATAAGTTGTTCGAGTACTACTTGATACAGTCGAATTTCAGCTTGGTCTGTTGTCCATTGATGCAGTTCTTGCTCGAGCTTTACTAAACAAACACGTTGAAAACTTGGAAGCTCTTTTATAGAGACACCTAATTGATAAGCGAAGCGCCCTATGTCAGGAACTTTATTTTCAACCCACAAATTAAATAATAGATTATCGCCTGTTTGCGCTCGACTATAATCATCCTTTTCGGAAGACATTGTTTCACTCCTTTTTGAGCCTGAATACTCTTTCTTTTCTGTTTATTCATTTATTATACGATTAGAACGAGACAAGGTTTCAAATACAGCTATTTTTTTTCATGTCTGTCGTGTAAAATGAGGAAATCTATAGAGAAGAGGAGTGATGAATTTGAAAAAACGTGATCAATGGAGCTCTAAGCTAGGTTTTGTTCTTGCAGCAGCTGGAAGTGCTATCGGTTTAGGCGCCATTTGGAAATTCCCATATGAAACTGGAGCAAACGGTGGTAGTGTCTTTATCTTGCTATTTATTATCAGCACTGTATTAATTGGGTTACCGGTTTTGCTTGCAGAATTTGTTATCGGTCGTCGCGGTCAGGCTGATGCTGTCAGTGGGTTAAAAAAACAAGCTCCTGAAAAGCCATGGTATTTGATCGGATGGTCTGGATTTATCTTTTCTTTTCTAATTTTGTCTTTTTACAGTGTTGTCGGCGGATGGGTCTTGTCCTATTTGGGCCGTTCTATCCTCTTTCAATTATCCGGTCTAGCGGATAATGAGTTTGCCGATTTGTTCGTTGACATTATTACAAATCCTTGGGAAGTTTTGATCGCGCAAGCCGCTTTCATGGGCCTAACAGTGTGGATTGTAGCAGGAGGAATTAAAGGCGGCATTGAACGTGCAAGTAAAATTATGATGCCAGCTTTATTGATTTTCTTCGTTGTGCTAATGATTCGTTCGTTAACACTTGATGGCGCAATGGAAGGCGTTCGTTTCATGTTTGTTCCAGACTGGTCTTACTTTAATTTTAAGACCGCATTAGTTGCACTTGGCCAAGCTTTCTTCTCATTAAGCGTGGGTGTTGCCGGAATGATGACATATGCATCTTATTTATCAAAATCAGAAAACTTAACGCGTTCGTCTGTCAGCGTTGTGTCATTAAATATTGTGATTTCAATTATGGCTGGATTGATTATTTTCCCTGCTGTCTTTGCTCTAGGCTATACGCCTGATCAAGGTCCAGGTTTAGTATTCATCATTTTACCTGCTATTTTCGATCAATTATTCATGGGTCAGTTTTTGATGATTATTTTCTTTATTTTATTATTATTTGCTACGTTAACATCTTCTATTTCCATGTTGGAAATTACTGTTTCGATTGGTGTTAAAAACAAATACGATCGACGTCGACGTGTCGCACTGATTTTCGGCTTACTGATTTTCATTGTCGGCATTCCGAGTGCCTTGTCTTTCGGTGTTATGCCTGAAAAGATTTTTTTCGGATTTACGTTCTTTGACTTTGTTGATACGTTAACAAGTAGAATCGGATTGCCTCTCGGCGCATTGTTTACTGCCTTGTTTGCAGGCTATGTATTAACAAAAGAAGATGCGCATAACGAGTTGTCTCAACAAAAAGTATGGGTGGATGTTTGGCGCTTTATTGTGCGCTTTGTAGCACCGATTGCCATAATTGTTGTCTTTATTCAAGGCATCATTGCGATTTTTTAATCCCATTAGTCCAAAAAACGACACAACTTAATCCTATCGAAATATTTCTGTGCATGATACCATAGAGATAGAAGAATGTTCCATATATAAGAAGGAGTGCATGAATATGAAAAACAATCTACACGCTCAATTAAAAGCGCTTCGTGAAGAGCGCAATCTCTCACTAGACGAATTGGCTTTGAAAACGCGCATCGGTGTTGGCAAACTGCAAGCGTTTGAAACTGGCGAAGAAGTCCCATCAAATCAAACGATTTTAATTCTTTCTAACGCTTTAGAAGTACCTGCTTCTAACTTAGTGGACGGCTTAGGATCTAAATAAGCCACCACGTACAAAAAGAGCTTTCGGCATGTTGCCGAAAGCTCTTTTTGTCATTTTAGATAATGTGTTTTGCTTCAAATTTAAGGGCTAACAACTTATACGAGATGTCTACACACTGTTCTAACGGAATCCATTTTCCAAATGAACACTCATAACTTGTCTGAATTACTTTTGCGAGTTCAGAAGGATGATCTAATACTTCTAATCGCGTTACAACTTCAAGAACTTCTTGACCGTATAGTTCTGGGCCAATGGAAAAAGGATCCCACTGTCTCATAATTGCACTCGCATTCTTATTCATTTCATTCATATCCATCTAGTTTCACCTAACATTTCTCTACCATTAAGGGATATAATAGCACATAAACAAAGAAATGAAAGCTAGCCACACCATTTTATTACTCTTCAAGTATTTCAATAGAGTCGATTGTCACGTCTTCTACCGGCTTATCATTTTCAGTTTCAACTTCCGCAATCGCATCTACAACATCCAGTCCTTCGATGACTTGACCAAACACCGTGTGTTTGCCATCAAGCCAAGGCGTGCCTCCTTGTTCTAGGTAAGCATCTTTAATTTCTTGCGGGTATTCTGTTGCAAACATATCCGCTGTTGCTTCTGGTGCTTGAACAATGAAAAACTGGCTGCCGTTTGTTCCAGGCCCAGCATTTGCCATGGATAATGCGCCACGAATATTTACAAGATGATCATTAAACTCATCTTCAAATGGAGCGCCGTAAATGCTTTCACCGCCGCCCCCAGTGCCTGTTGGGTCACCTGTTTGCAGCATGAAATCATTCATCACTCGGTGGAACGTTAAGCCATTATAATAACCATCTTTTGCGTGAGTCATAAAGTTTTCTACTGCTTTAGGTGCAATATCAGGAAACAGCTTAATTTTCATAACGCCCATAGAAGTTGTGAGTTCGACAAGCGCTTCGTTGTCAGCCACTTCCGTTGTTAGTTGTGGATAGCCGTCTACTTCAACTGCGTTGCTATCGGTTGTCGTAGCAGGTGCTTCTGTTTCAGGTTTAGTTTCTGTTTGTTCTGCTGAGCACGCGCCCAGTAGGAATGCCAATAAAATTGGCATTATCATTGTTTTTTTCATCTTTTTCACCCCGCTTTATTTTAGCACAGATAACAAAAACTAAAAATCAGCATTTTTAACTTTATCGCTTAGCACCGATCATTTTTAACGTTTTAGCTCTTGTTTTTCAGAATAAATCAATAATTTTCATTGCTTTCTTCGTGTGCCGAAGTATTATATAATAACAACAAATGCTCCTTTCAGAAAGAAGGGTTCCGTATGGATACTCAAAAAAAGAATTTCTTTATTATTATGTTCACCAACTTCCTCGTTGCCGGCAGCACCACCATGATTATGCCATTCTTATCACTTTATATAGAATCGCTTGGTAATTTCTCGGATGAGTATGTCCAACGCTGGTCTGGACTGGTTTTTGGTGTAACTTTTGTTGCAGCATTAATTATGTCTCCAATCTGGGGGCGTATTGCTGATAAGTATGGGTTTAAGCCCATTTTAATTATCAATGGTTTTGGTATTGCTATTAGTATTTTTCTTATGGGAACAGCCGATTCTGTATCGGAACTGTTTATGATTCGTTTGTTTATGGGTGTCGTAACTGGGTTTATCCCTACTTCTCTAGCTTTTGTTAGTTCTCAAACTTCTAAAGAGTCAGCAGGCAAAACGCTTGGGACGCTTCAAATGGGCAGTGTTTCAGGCACATTATTCGGACCGGTTCTCGGCGGCTTGATGGCGGATGCTTTTGGTTTTAAATATACTTTCCTCATCACTGCTACTGTGATTACGATTGCAGCATTGTTTGTCGTTTTTGGCTTACATGAAATCAAGCGAGTTAAAGCAAAAGATGCTCATGTTTATGCTCCCAAAACGATCATCAATGGCATTTTAAATCATCGCTTAATGCTCAATGTGATGATCATTACAGCATTGATTCAAATCGGTAACTTTAGTATTCAGCCTTTATTGTCACTCTACGTGGCAGAACTAACAGAAGGCAGTGTTCAAGTAGCTTTTCTTGCTGGTATCACTTTTAGTGCTACTGGCGTAGGGAATATCCTGTTTGCTCGGCGTTGGGGTCGACTGGGCGACTCTATTGGTTACGAGAAAGTGCTCGGCTTTCTTTTGTTGCTGTCTTTTGTCTTTATCATTCCTCAAGCCTTTGTCACCGAACTTTGGCAATTGATCATTTTGCGTTTGTTCTTCGGAATGGCAGTCGGCGGAATGATTCCAACGACAACTGCTTTAATGCGGCGCGAAGCTCCAATCGAAATTCAAGGAGAAATTATGGGCTATAACACCAGCTTCCGCTTTCTTGGAAACATCATAGGTCCTGTGTTTGGTGGTATCATTAGTGGCGTTATCGGCATCTCTTCTGTCTTTATCGTAACAGGCCTGTTATTTATCTTCGCTTTCATCTTTCTCCGGTCCACATTAGCCAAACCGCAACAAGATTTTGAAGACGTATTGCTTGAACAGGAACTAAAAAATACGTAAAAATAGGTTTCCTCTCTAGGAAGCCTATTTTTTTATACTTTTTGTCAAAATCACAAAATAATTTTAAACGTGTTTCTTCCTATTTGTAAAGACTGTGGAAAGTAGAACGGTCCGCATGCTATTGATGGGCTGACGGTGCAAATCCATCAGATTTGAGTTATAATTTCTAATTAGAAACTCATCACGTTTATGCTGGAAGGAGGATTCATTTGTCACTTGTGTTTTTAATCTTTTTACCTTTACTAGCAGCCTTGTTCGTTCCGTTGTTATTTAAGAAGTTCGGAAAGATCCATACGGGCTGGTTTGTTTTAGTGGTTCCCGTTATTTTATTCATTTACTACGTTTCTTTGCTTCCAACAACAGTCGCTGGCGGCACTTTAGTTTCTGAATTTCAATGGATTCCTTCACTTGATATCTCATTCGTATCTTATATCGATGGACTGAGTCTTTTGTTCACTTTGCTAATTACAGGTATTGGGGCGTTAGTCGTCCTTTACTCTATTTTCTATTTGGACAAACACCGTGAACAATTACATAATTTTTACGTTTACTTGTTAATGTTTATGACAGCAATGCTCGGTATTGTTCAAAGTGATCATTTAATCACGCTTTATCTTTTTTGGGAATTGACGTCGATTTCATCGTTCTTATTAATTGGTTATTGGTATACGCGCGACCGCTCTCGTTTTGGCGCATTAAAATCAATGATGATTACTGTATTCGGCGGATTGATGATGCTTGGAGGATTTATACTGCTGAGCATTATGGGAGATACATATTCAATACGCGAATTAATCCCACAAGCGACTGAGCTTGTAACACATGACTTCTTTATTTGGGCGCTTGTATTGGTATTGTTCGGTGCGTTCACAAAGTCCGCACAGTTTCCGTTTTATATTTGGCTGCCAGATGCGATGGAAGCACCTACTCCTGTCAGCGCATACTTGCACTCGGCGACAATGGTTAAAGCAGGACTGTACTTAGTTGCACGACTGACACCTATTTTCGCGATTTCAGGTACGTGGATGTGGCTAGTGGCAGGTGTCGGTTTGTTCACGATGTTCTGGGGTTCGTTTTTCGCTTTAAAACAAAGGGACTTGAAAGGTATTTTGGCGTTTTCAACCGTTTCGCAACTTGGTTTGATTATGTCTTTGCTTGGCGCTTCAGCTGCTGGCTACCATATTGACAATATTGCAGAAACTACATTTAAGTACGCTGGCTTCGCTGCGATTTTCCATTTGATTAATCATGCTGTTTTTAAAGGCAGTTTATTTATGATTGCGGGTATCGTGGATCACGAAACGGGCACACGAGACATCCGTAAACTGGGTGGTCTGATGAGCTTGATGCCCATTAGTTTTACCGTCGCCATGATTGGTTCTTTTTCAATGGCCGGCTTGCCACCATTTGGTGGATTCCTAAGTAAGGAAATGTTTTTGACCGCGATGCTGTCCTTAACGGAATTTGATTTGTTCTCAATGGATGTTTGGGGTATCTTGTTCCCTATCGTCGCTTGGCTTGGATCGGTATTTACGTTTATCTACAGTTTCTATTTTGTGTTTCACACATTTGCTGGAAAGTACCAGCCAGAAGAATTGCCAAAACCGGCTCATGAAGCTCCTCTTGGCATGTTGATTTCTCCGGTTTTCATGTCACTTCTTGTAATTGTGATTTTCTTTATCCCGAATCTTGTTGGTGACTGGCTCGTGAAACCCGCTGTCTTAGCTATGCAGCCTTTCTTATATAGTTCGCCAGATGATATTAAAATCCACGTGGAAGCATGGCATGGGTTTAAACCTGAGTTCTTTATGACACTCGGCATTTTCGGAGTTGGCCTTCTCATGTTCTGGACGCTCCGCAAATGGCAGAAGAGTTATGATCGCTTCCCGGACACGTTAAATGCACTTTACGATAATATTGTATTTTTAAGTGATACAGGCGCGAACCGGTTTTCTCGCATATACATGACTGGCTTTATTCGTTCGTATTTGGTGTATATGTTCAGTTTTGTTGTTTTCATCGTAATTGGAACGCTTTTTTTAACAGATGCATTTGCTATTGATTTAACGAATTTAGCTCCTGTTGGATTTTACGAAATTGTTATTTTAATAGCTTTAGTCGGCTCGACATTAACGATTCTTCTTTCGAAGTCAAGACTTACGGGTATTATTGCACTAGGTGCAGTTGGCTATTCTGTGGCTTTGTTTTTTGTTATTTTCCGTGCGCCCGACTTAGCATTAACACAACTCGTCATCGAAACCATTTCGGTTGCTTTGTTCTTATTAGCGTTTTACCACTTGCCTCAGATCAGTCGAAAAGAAGAACGTATGCGCTTCAAACTTGGAAATGCAATTGTTGCAGTTGGTGTCGGTGTCATGGTGACTTTGGTTGCGCTTGCTTCTCACTCACAAAAAGCGTTGCCTTCTATTTCCGAATTTTATAAAGAAACGGTCTACTCAGAAGCCGGTGGCGGAAATATCGTCAACGTAATCTTGGTTGATTATCGTGGATTTGATACCTTGTTTGAAATTTCGGTGCTTGGAATTGCTGGCATTGGTATTATCACGATGATCAAACTGCGCTTAACTAAAAAGGAGGATCAGCATGAGAACAAATGATGTTATGCTTCAAACGGCCACTAAAGTTGTGACCTTCATCATTTTGATGTTTGCTGTCCACATCTTCTTTGCAGGGCATTACACACCTGGTGGCGGATTTGTAGGCGGGTTATTGACGACTAGTGCAATTGTTTTATTGATGCTAGCTTTCGATATTGAAACCGTGAGAAAAATATTGCCGATAAATTACGTTACGATGACGGCAACTGGTTTACTATTGGCACTAGCTACAGCTTCTGCTGCGATTATTTTTGATGTTCCATTTTTCACACATGCTTTTGGTTATTTTGATTTACCACTTTTCGGCAAAACTTCTCTGCATTCAGCGATGTTGTTTGATGCCGGAGTTTACTTGGTTGTTGTCGGTGTAACGATGACCATTATTCAAACGATTGGAGAGGATGAATAATGGAAATAATTATGTCAGTTGCTATTGGATTTCTCTTTATGGCAGCTGTGTACTTAATGCTTTCGAAAAGTTTGATTCGTATTATTATTGGTACTGGCTTGCTAAGCCATGGCGCTCACCTTTTGTTATTGACAATGGGTGGGCTTGGAGGCAATTCTCCACCCGTTGTAGCTGATGGCGTTAGTGTCAGCGATTATGCAGATCCCCTGCCCCAAGCATTGATTTTAACGGCGATTGTTATTTCCTTTGCTGTAACATCCTTTTTCTTAGTGCTCGCCTACCGTTCTTATCAGGAGCTCGGTACCGACAATATGGATTTGCTGAGAGGAACTGAAGATTATGAGTAATTTACTTCTTTTCCCAATCATCATTCCGTTGTTTTTTGCTGCTATCCTGATGATCTTTCCAAAAAATATTAAGCTTCAACGCATATTAACGGTTGTTGGTGCGGGTACTGCATTGATATCTGCATTGGTGCTACTCGCTAAGGTCAATACAGACGGCGTTCAAGCTGTTACACTCGGAAGTTGGCCTGCGCCTTTTGGTATTTCCATGGTGTCTGATCATTTGTCTGCTCTATTAGTGGTCACAGCTTCTGCGCTCGTGTTGCTTGTTATTTTTTATAGTTTCCCAACGATTGGCATTAGACGTGAACAATCGTATTATTATCCCGCTGTACTGTTTTTAATGGTTGGTGTTAACGGTGCCTTTACGACAGGCGATATTTTTAACTTATTCGTTTTTGTTGAAGTGTTGCTCATGGCTTCGTATGCGTTAATTGTCCACGGAGGCGAAAAGCCACAGCTTCGTGAATCGATTAAGTACTTGCTCGTGAATATTATTTCATCTGCTTTGTTTGTAGCCGCAGTTGCTTTTCTCTACTCGATTACAGGTACATTAAACATGGCGGATTTGGCAGTGAAGATTCCCCAAATCGAAGAAACCGGTATTCTCACCGTTATTGCGGTCATGTTCTTAATGGTATTCGGCTTCAAAGCCGCTATATTTCCTTTGTATTTCTGGTTGCCGGGATCTTATTATGCACCACCGATTCCGATACTCGCACTATTCGGAGCTTTGTTAACAAAAGTTGGTGTTTATGCAATTATGCGTACATACACATTGTTCTTTACGATGAATGTTGGATTTACTCACGAATTGCTCGGAATTATCGCCATTCTAACCATTCTTGCCGGCTGTATTGGCGCTCTCGCTTATTTTGATGTTAAAAAGATCATTATTTACAACATTATTATTGCAGTCGGAGTTATTTTGTTTGGTGTAGCTCAGTTAAATCAACCGGGTATTGATGGATCTATCTTTTATTTGATCCATGACATGTTAATCAAAGCCGCTTTGTTTTTCTTAGTTGGAATTGTTGCAGTCTTGTTTGGTACGACAGACCTTCGAAAAATGGGGGGATTAATCCAAACCTACCCAGTACTAGGGTGGGTTTATCTCGTAACAGCATTTGGTTTAGCTGGTATTCCGCCGCTCAGCGGATTCCCGGGTAAACTACTAATTGTTCAAGGTGGCTTTGAAGGTCCTCAATTTTGGGGCAGCATCGTTATTTTGGCCACTAGCTTAATCGTGCTACTTAGCGTTGTGCGTATTTTCGTTTATGCTTTCTGGGGTGAACCGGTTGAAACCATTCCATTAAAAAAATCTGTTTTCTATCAAATGTTTATTCCAACGGTCATCCTTGTTGCCATTACAGTGGTATTCGGGGTCGGCGCGGAACTCTTCATGCCTCTTATTTCAGAAGCGGGTGAAGTGCTGTTGAATCCATCCATCTATATTGATGCGGTATTAAAGGAGTAGGTGACATATGGCTTTACAAATATTGTTAAATTTCTTCTTAGCCTTTGTTTGGATGTTCATGACTGTTTCCTTTAGTCCTTCAGGATTCGCAATCGGTTTTCTAGTTGGACTTGGAATTATTATCTTGATGCGCCGGTTTTTTTCGCATCGACTTTATACATCAAGAGTCTGGGCTATTGTTTCTCTTTTTCTGTTATTTTTTAGAGAACTCTTTAAGTCGAGTGTCCAAGTTTTACTAATTGTTATTAAACCTAACATGAATTTAAAGCCTGCGATTTTCGAAATGGAGACAGAATTAAAAGAGGATTGGGAAATTACACTGCTATCGGCGTTAATTACATTAACTCCCGGAACATTAGTTGTAGGTATTTCCGATGATCAGAAACGCCTTTATATTCATGCGCTCGATTTTGATGATATTGACAATGCGGTCAATTCGATCAAAGAGACATTTGAACGTGCTATATTGGAGGTGAGCCGTCCATGATGCTGTTTTACTGGATTTCACTAGTTCTCGTGAGCATTGGATTTACCGGACTGCTCTTCCGACTTGTTAAAGGGCCTACGATTGCTGATCGTGTTGTGGCGCTAGATGCAATTGGTATATCATTGGTATCTATCATCGCTTTACTGTCATTGATCATTGGGACAGAGTTTTTCCTTGAGGTCATTGTCCTGTTAAGTATCTTATCCTTTATCGGAACGACTGCTTTTGCGAAATTCCTTGAGAGAGGAGAGATTTTCGATCGAAACAATCATCATTAATATCCTCATCATTGTATTAATGGTTACAGGCGTCTTATTTAGCTTAGTAACGGCACTCGGGCTTATTCGTCTACCAGATGTCTATACGCGTACACACGCAGCCTCTAAGAGCTCGACACTGGGTGTTCTGTGTATATTGCTCGCAACATTTATCCATTTCTGGTTAATTGAAGACATATTCAATACGCAACTCATTATCGCTATTGTGTTCTTGTTTATCACAGCTCCTGTAGGTGGTCATTTGATTGGACGGGCTGCTTATATGTCCGGGATTAAAGTCGCTGACGAAACAGTGCGTGACGATATGGAGTCTGCAATAAAGGAAAAAAAGGAAGATATTTTGAATCGTAAAGCTCCTGAAGAATAAAAAAAGCTGTCTCCATTGTCATGAAAAATGACTTTTGAAGACAGCTTTTTTATTGTATGGATCTTTTTTATTGTTCATCTGCCATTTTTTCAACTAGCATAGCAAGTGTCCGCACCATTGCACCCGTTCCACCTTTTGGTCCGAGGTCATGTGCACCGTCTGCATCTGAAGTGCCGGCAATGTCTAAATGAATCCAAGGCGTATCCCCTGCAAATTCTCCCACAAATCCGCCACCAAAAATCATATGTCCATCACGTCCTGGTGAATTGTTCAAATCTGCAACATTACTTGTCCGTATGCGTTTTTTATCGCTTTCTGTTAGCGGCAAACGCCAAACAAATTCGCCACTTTCCATAGAAGCTTCTAAGAACGTTTCGAAAAATGCTTCATCGTTCGTCAAAGCACCTGTTTTGTCTTTCCCCAATGCAACGACAACGCCCCCCGTTAATGTCGCAACATCCACTATTTTAGTTGCACCTAATTGTTTTGCATAGCTAACAGAATCAGCTAATACTAAACGACCTTCTGCATCAGTATTTAGAATTTCAATAGTTTTGCCACTCATCGACGTGATTACATCATCAGGCTTAAAAGCATTTCCAGAAATCATATTATCTGTTGAAGCGATTACTGCGATAACGTTTTGTTTAGGCTGTAGCTCGCCGATAATTTTCATCGCGCCGAGTACTGCAGCAGCTCCACCCATATCGCCTTTCATGCCCACAATGCCGTCTTTCGGCTTGATTGAGTAGCCACCAGTATCAAAGGTAATCCCTTTGCCAACAAGCGCTAACGGGTCTTCAAAGCCTTCTGTCGCTTTGTACTTTAAGACAATTAAACGCGGCTCTTCAATTGAACCTTGGTTGACTGCAAGGATTGCCCCCATACCTAGCTCTTCTAGTTCAGCTTTCCCTAAAATATCTGTTTCAAAGCCGTAAGTTTCGCCAAGTTCTCTTGCGTATTCTCCCATTGCAGTAGCCGTTAAAATATTCGCCGGCATGTTCACAAGTGTTCGCGCATCGTTTACTGACTGTCCGAAAATCGCGCCAACAGTTGCAGCTGCTTCAGTATCTTCTTCCAGCTGTTCGGCTAAGAAAGTTATAGATTCTAATTCCACTTGTGTTTCATTCGATGAAGTTTTGTAATCGTCAAAACGATAGCCACCCATTGTGATTGATTCTGCTGCTAAAAACGCCACATCTTCAGCGCTAATGTGGTCGTTTTCAAACGACTCTGTATAAATGGCAGCGTGTTGTATTTTTTTCTTCGCTAGTTCTTTTCCAACTAACCCAAAGCTAGAACGCAACTGTTCTTCAGTCAATTTTTTGCGATCATTCAACCCGACAAACAAGACGCGCGGAATCGCTCCAGAAAGTGTTGGATATGTAATCAAAGACTTTAAATCGTATGATAAATCTTCTTTAATCCAGCTTTCTAATTTGCCATCAAAACGCTTGGTAAACTCTTCCCAACCTTTGCTGTTTTCAGGATGTCGACTCAAACCGACGATAAGGATTTCAGCTTTGTTATCTTGTGAATGTTGTTGTAATTTGATTTGCATAAAACTCCTCCTTTTATATGTTCTTTTCAAGTGTAGCATTTAATTCGAATTTCGAGTAGTTCGTGCGACGAAGGAAAAAAATGATTTCCACATTTTCTGTCTATGATATACTTGAAAAATATATTTAGACAGAAAGGCTGTGACACTAGGTGGAAATTTTCTCTAATTCTCCTCTTATGATTGCGTTGTTCGCTATCGTATTTGCTCAATTTATCAAAATCCCTATTCAATATGCAGTGACACGCGAACTGGACTGGAAGCTTTTTTCGTCAACTGGTGGAATGCCCAGTTCACATTCAGCTGCAGTAACTTCTTTAACCACTGCAGTCGCTTTTGAACACGGTGTTTCCTCTACAATTTTTGCAGTGTCCACCATGTTTGCTGTCATTACGATGTACGATGCTACTGGCGTTCGTTTCCAGGCAGGTCAACAAGCTTTAACTATCAATAAAATGAGACAAGACATTTACGTTTTTATGGAAGAAACAAGAAAATGGCCACAGAAAAAAGAAGAAGAAAAAATACACGAACTCAAAACACTACTTGGGCATAAACCAAGTGAAGTGTTCATGGGTGCATTAACGGGTATCGCTATTTCTTTTGTTTATTACGGAATACTCAGTTGATCATCCCATAAAAAATCGCCGACTCCGTTACCCGGATCGGCGATTTTTTAAAACATTTGGTAACCCATCTTGCGTAAGATTTTCATGATAAAACCAGACGTAATGGCGCCAGCCCAACCGGCTAATAACACAGCAATATCACTAGCTGTCATAGAGGTAATCGTATCTCCAAGCATCGAGAAAGATTCTCCTGGATTCGTGAAATAATCAAATACGCCAACATCATCCACAACTAATAAAATGACGACCGGATAAACAACAGCCATTAGCCATGTCATCCGAAGCAACATATTTAATAAAAAGCCGATTCCGAAAAACATAACATAGAATAGCAACATCGAAATAATCAATTGCACAATTGTAAATGAACTGTTCATAAACTCTAACCTCCGTTATTCCTTTCCTCAGTTTACCCGAAAAAACAAAGGCTTTCAATCTAGCAGAACAGAGTTCATTGCTTTGTCACTTATGACACCATACAAAAGCCATCTGTTTTGCAAAATCGCTAGAACTAAAAAAAGTGAACAGTTTTTTCAGCCGTTCACTATCTATTCCTATTTGTTGCCGTATTATTTTTTGTCTGAACCCCAACAGCAAGAGTACGTTTCTGAACCGCCCAGTCGTAATTGTAAATAACCTGTCCTGAACAATATGGGCATTGATTGACGTTGAGAGCTTTTTTTGAAAGCTGTCATCCAAAACTCTTCCACTTTTAACTATTTATTATTCTGATAATGTAGTACAGAACAAAAACAAACGCAACTATAAATTTACTTTATTACTTTCTATTAGTTAATGAACAAAATAAAAAAGCTCTCCGTTAAGAGAGCTTTTACACTATTTATTTTAGAACGTTAAATTTACCTTTTTTCACCACAAGCATTGGTCCACCAATCATTAATAACGCACGGTTATCAATCATTTTCTTCATGAACGAAGCTCTTTTACCTGTAACTTTTTTACCAAAGACCACGCCGATTGCATCGTCATCACCAAGTGAACAAACTGTTCCTTTTAGATCTGGAGTGAATTCAATCGTCGTTTCATTGTTCATTAACGATTTTAAGTTTTTCGCAACGCTCTCACCTTGCTGCATCGCAATTTGCGCTGTTGGTGGGAAAGGACGATTTGTTTCTGGGTTAATCATCAATGCACAGTCGCCGATAATGAATACATCATCGTAACCTGGAGCACGTAGATCTTTCTCAACTTTTACACGAGCGCGCATGTTTTCAATTGGTGTAGACTCAATTAATCTGTTTCCACGAATGCCTGCTGCCCAAACTACCGTGCCAGCTTTGATGAACTCAAACTCATCATCGCCTTTTTTGATTTTAACGCCTTCTGGAGTTGCTTCTACAACCGGCGTACCGATAGAGAATTCAATTCCTTTAGACTCTAAATGACCAACAGCATAATTAACGAGCTCTGGATCGAAACCAGGCAATACCATTGGAGCCGCTTCTACACAGACAACACGAACTTTTTCACGTGGTACATCATACTCTTTGCAAAGTTCAGGTACGCGATTAGCTAATTCACCAAGGAATTCGATTCCCGTAAACCCAGCTCCTCCAACGATAATTGTCAAACGACTATCATCTTTAACAGCATCTGTAGACCAGCTAGCAAATTGGAATTCAATGTGCTCACGAATATAACGTGCAGCTTTTACGTTAGCAATTGACAACGCATATTTATCAAGACCTTCGATTCCGAATGTCTCTCCTTCAAATCCAAGAGCGATAACAATGTAGTCATATGTAAATTCGCCATTGTCTGTACTCACTTTTTTTCCAACTACATCGATTGCTTCAACAGTTGCTTGTACAAATTTAACTTTGACACTATCGATTACATCTTTAATGTCATATCGTACTTGCTCTGGAAGTAATGTTCCTGCAGCTGCTTCGTGAAGCCATGTACTTTCATAATGATATTCGTTTTTGTTGATTAATGTAATGTCTGCAGCATCTGTGCCCAGAACTTTTTGCAAGTTTACAATAGTCATTAACCCACCGTAACCTGCTCCTAATACTAATATTGACGGTCTTTTCAATACAATCGCAACCACCTTCAAGTCATTTTTTAATCGAATATCGTCAAAGCGGTCAAACCTTGGCGCACCGATAAACATCTACCCTCTATACTAGACCTTTTGTCTCTTTAATTCAACCGAATAATACCGGTAACATTGACTTATCCAAAAGAAAAAAGCCGGTTTGTGACCGACTTTTAACAATTTTCAGGAGTACCTTGTTTTTTAGCGGTACGGAATGACGTTCCACAGCCACATGATGCGATAGCATTTGGATTTTCAATTGTAAATCCGCCACCCATAAGAGACTGTTTGTAATCAACTACTGTACCTTGTAAAATTGGTGCATCGTCTTTAGCAATTAAAATCGGGATACCAAATTGCTCATAAAGATCATCTTGTTCACTTTTGGTTTGTTCAAATCCCATACCGTATGTCAATCCACTGCATCCGCCACCTTTAACAGCAACGCGCAAAAAGGATCCTTCTTCTTCGTTATGACGCATCATTTCTTTTACTTGGAATGAGGCTGCTTCTGTAATTTCAACTACTTCTGCCAATTTGTTCACCTTCCTTTAGTTATATCATAGCAATGATTTCCATCATTTTTCAAGCCGTCCACCTTAGGTTATAGCGTTATAAGCAATAAACTAATTACTGCTAGTTAGTTGTAAAGAAAAAGGGACCTAAAAAGGCCCCTTGTCATTAAAATACTTGTTCTACTTCTACTATTCCAGGAACTTCTTCCACTAACGCGCGTTCAATTCCTGCTTTTAATGTAATTGTCGAGCTTGGGCAGCTTCCGCATGCACCGAGCAGACGAAGTTTTACGATACCTTCCTCTATATCGACAAGTTCACAGTCTCCACCGTCTCGCAAAAGGAATGGACGTAATTTATCTAAGACTTCCATTACTTGATCTTCTAGCAAAGCTTCAGTCATTTATATCGACTCCTTTCATTATAATCATTATAATGTGATTAGCAGGAAAAAGCCACTAATGAATTCATAGGAGGACTAAAATTTATGCAAAAAGAAGTATCTGTTGAAGTCTATGGAACTGATGTAATCTGCGCAAGTTGTGTGAACGCGCCTTCATCGATCGATACGTATGAGTGGTTAGAAGCTGCCATCTCAAGAAAGTACAAAGATCAACCATTTTCAATTACCTATATTGATATTGAGAAACCAGTTTCACTCGACCATCAAAAAAATTATGCACAACGTATTATGGAAGATGAATTCTTTTATCCATTGGTCTTGGTAGAAGGAGAAGTTGTTGGTGAAGGTTATATCCAATTAAAACCTGTTTACCGTGAACTTGAAAAACACGGATTTTCTGACATGAAATAAAAAAAGCGCTCAAACTGAGCGCTTGAGCTTGTAGACAAAAAAATATTCATGATAGTTAAAGAATGAATATTCTTTTTATCGTATTTGGACTAGATCCTGCGCTCCAAGCGGACGCTTTCCGCGGACAAAGCTAGCGCAGCGATGCAAAAGCACCTCTCTGCCCTTCGCCGCCTTGCGCTCCGGATCCTGGAGTGGCCCGAATACCAAGCGTATTGGGGCTCTTTTTAGTTGGAAGCGGACTAGCAGACTGCTCATTTTGATTAGAGCCTTATGCTCCCAACCGGGCTATCCACGTAGCCTCCTGTGGGACAGCGAAAGCTGAAGACCCCCGCAGGAACGTCAGTGACGAGGAGGCTGAAGCTGAGCCCACGGAAGACCGATTGGATTTATACACTGCTATTCATTTTTGAGATACTTTGTCTGCAGTCTAAAGCGCTCAAAACTGAGCGCTTTTCTTTGTTTAGGCTCCAATGCCTAGCCCTTCAGGATGTCAGAGCTGATCAGGCTTTTACACTTTTCTCAATTAACCATTATGCCATTTGTACATCCACAGTACGCCTGACTTCATCAAACGAGCGATACGACCAGTAACTGTGCGATCTGCTAAATAAGCAAATCCTTGTTTCTTTCCTAAAGAGCCAAGGAAACCTTTCAGTTTAATCTCGGGCATTGTTTCTGGTAAAGCTTCGCCTTTCCATGTTGATTTCAACACTTTGACGATTTGTTCTGCTTGTTCTTCTGCTAGTTGTGCAGAAGGAGCCATTGGCAATGCTGCGCAATCGCCTACTACGTAAACATGTTCGTCATTCGGCAACTGATGATATTGATTAATAACGACTCGCCCGCTCGCATCACTTTCTACTCCTAAATCACGAACAGGTTTAACCGGTTGAATGCCCGCTGTCCACACAACGGCATCTACTGGGATCGTTTCTTCATGGTTATGAAGCAAAGTTGGTTCGACTTGTGTAATATTTGAATTTGAAACAACGTCAACATTATGGTTGTCAAACCATTTTTTCACAAAATTACTTAACCGTTCAGGGAAGTCACGCAAAATTCTCGGGCTGCGATCAAACAATTTAATGTTTAAGTCTTTTCGACTTTCACGAAGTTCACTCGCCAATTCAATCCCACTTAGCCCTGCCCCTACTACCCCTACTACTGCACCTGCTGGCAAACCAAGCAAGGTTTTGTATGTGGCGCGAGATTTTCCGATAGTCTGGATACTGTGTGTATATTCAGCAGCACCTGGCACGTCATGATATTTATCTTCGCAACCTAATCCGATGACTAAGTCATCATAAGCCACTCGTTTTCCACTCTCCATAATTACGCATTTTTCCTGGAGTACGATTTCGGCTATCTCGCCATTTTCAAGCGTTAAGCGCTCGTGCTCTGGAAAAGGCACACGAACTTCATGATCGGACTCTGTACCTGCAGCCAATGCATAAAATTCCGTCTTCATGCTATGGAACGGAGTGCGGTCGATCAAAATGATTTCGGTATCTGGTGGTAAGCTAGTTGGCAACAAACGAAGCAAAATTCGCATATTGCCGTAACCGCCTCCAAGTAACACTAATTTTCGCATAAAAATCTCCTTTATTTTTCGTTTGTCAGATCAATTTCTCACATATGAGTATAGCTGATTGTGATAACTTTCACAATGCTTTCAGTAGAAATCAATTAATTGACTCTAGTCGCTAAAAAAGGTAGGATTTTGTTGTAGTGAGGTGACTTAGAATGAATCCAATTGTTGAATTTTGCATTAGCAATATCGCCAATGGCGCACAAGATTCTTTTGAAAAACTCGAACGAGATCCCAATCTCGATGTTTTGGAATACGGCTGCTTAAGCTATTGCACAAAATGTTCCGAGTCTCTATATGCTCTTGTCAATGGTGAAATCGTCGAGGCAGAAACTCCAGATGAATTAACGAAAAAAGTTTATGAGTTTATAGAAGAAAACCCGTTATTTTAAGTAAGTAAAAGTGACTTTTTATTCTCAAAAACTGCATAAACACATACTTCAGCCCAGCACTGTGACTTAAGGTCTCATTGCTGGGCTTATTTTCGCGCTTGTATTAGTTAAATTTCCCAAAATCCTAAGTTTTCAATAAGGAAGCTTGGCTGTTCTTTTTTTCCAAGAACTGTCTCTGTTGAACTAATTCCTGTATTCACATGAATCGTGTCAATACCAAAGCGGATTCCAGCTTGAATATCGGTATCATAATTATCGCCGATCATAACCATCTCACTTTTACTAAAACTCAACTCCAGTTGAATGGCTTCGAGCATATGAACTTCTGGCTTGCCGATAAAAACAGGTTCTACATCTGTTGAAGCAGATACTAACTTGGTTATGGCTCCATTGGCAGGTAGAAACCCTCTTTCAGAAGGAAAAGCTAGGTCTTTATTGGTCGATAGAAAAACCGCTCCTTTACGAATTTCTAAACATGCAGTCGCTAGTTTGTCATACGTAAGCGCACGGTCAAGCCCGATTAACACAATATCTGCTAATTCATCTACTCGCACAATCCCTTCTTGTTTCAGCGCTTGATCTAACCCCTCTGAACCAATCATGTAAACGGTTTTTCCTGGGTACCAATGTTTAATGTATTTCGCAGCTGCAATTGCTGACGATATGATCCGTTCTTTTTTGGCCGTTATGCCGAAACCTGTCATTTTGTCTTTTAATTGTTGCTGCGTCATAGAAGCGTTATTGGTAACAAAAAACGGTTCGATGCCTTGTTGTTGCAAACGCGAAACAAATTTAGCCGCTTCTTCAACTGCATCATTTCCACGATAAATTGTTCCGTCCAAATCTAGGCAATACGCTTTATAGGTTTTTTTATTTGTCATCTGTTGTCTCCGGAATAAATGCTGAAACTGCTCCTAATTCATGAACTAAATAATGTTCAACTTTTGGTCCAAATGCTTTTAACGCAACTAAATTTTCGTTGAATGCGACTATGATCGCTTGTTGGTCTACTTTCATAAATTCCCGAACGAGCATTTTACGTAAAGCAATAACTTGTTTCAAAGGTTGATCCATTTCTTTGGTGATTACTTTTTCATCTACTAAAATATCGATAATGTCATCATAACTACCTGGATCACGCATAATAAAGCCGTCAATCATCGAATTCCCAACATCAATTATAGACTCAATGACGTTTGCGCCTACACGCTCTAGCGCTAACTGATCGCTGAATGATATCCATTCCTGTTGTCTTTCATAAAACTCCAATAATGAATTCATGTACCGAACTGTTTCAGTTATTTTGTTGCGATCAATAAAATACATAAAAATACCCTCCAATAGGCGTTTGAAAATCTCTCTCATTTATCATATCATATTGTAAAAAAAAAACCCTCTAGCGGATTATGCATCCGCTTCGAGAGTCTCTTGTTCTATTTCTTCTACTGGTGGCGCAATTTTTTCAACTTTTTTAATGACGAAATGAGCACAGCCAAAATTACAATACTCGTAAAGATAGTCTTGTAAGGTGCTTATTTTTGTATCGTAAGTTGCTTTGTGGTTAGTGTCTTCAAAAAAGCCTTTTAAGCGTAGCTGTCCATATCCCCAGTCACCTAAAATATAATCGTATTTTGACAAGATTTCGCTAAAACGACCTGCAATGGCTTCTTCTTGAAATCCTTCGCGGTGATCGATTAATATGTCATATTTCCATTGATCTAAGATAATCATGTTTTTCACCATCCATTAGCTGTGTATAGCAGCTGCTTGCACTTCTCCGAGGCGCTGACGTTCTTTAGCAGCTGCATTGACTTGCTCATCCGCGTGGTAACTGCTTCGAACCAGTGGGCCTGATTGACAATGTGAAAACCCTTTGGTCATCGCTATTTCCCAGAATTCTTTAAATTCCTTTGGCGAATAATATTTTTGTACAAATAAATGTTTTTTTGAAGGTTGTAGATATTGACCGATTGTCATGATATCTACATCGTTCGCACGCAAATCATCCATGACTTCAATAATTTCTTCTTTCGTTTCGCCTAAACCAATCATCAAAGAAGATTTTGTTGGAATGTCAGGATGCAATTCTTTTGATCGTTTTAATAATTCCAAAGAACGGTCGTATTTAGCACGTGCGCGAACTCTTGGCGTCAAACGACGTACTGTTTCGATATTGTGATTTAAAATATCTGGTTTTGCATCCATCAGCCGTTCAAGGTTTTCATAGACTCCACCCATATCAGACGGTAAAACTTCAATAGTTGTAAAGGGATTTGCACGTTTGATTGCTCGAATTGTTTCTGCAAAGACAGTGGAACCGCCATCTTTTAAGTCGTCTCTTGCAACGGCTGTAATAACAGCATGTTTTAAGTTCATTATTTTAACAGATGCTGCGACGCGCTCAGGCTCTTGCAAATCCAATTCGTTTGGCAAGCCCGTTTTTACGGCGCAGAAACGGCATGCTCTTGTACAAATAGCGCCTAAAATCATAAAAGTAGCAGTTCTCCGCGTTCCCCAACATTCATGGATATTCGGACATTTCGCTTCTTCGCAAACAGTATTCAAGTTGTTTTCACGCATCATTTTCTTTAAATCCGTATAGTTTTCATTGGTGTTTAGCTTAATCTTTAACCAATCAGGCTTTCTAAGATGTTCTTGCTTTTCTGCCATGCACATCTTCCCCTGTCTATATGATATGAGTGAGAATCTAATTCCTTTCCAAATGTATCATAAAGCTTATTCTCTCACAAGTTTCCATATTACTCCAACACAAAAAAAGCCCGGAAACTTTTCGTTTCCGGACCTTTCTTTTAAACGTTATTTGCAGCGTCTCTTGCTTTATTCTTTTTGCTACTCACGACAGCGTGCATAATGCTAGCTGCTAAGCCGCCCCAAATGATAACTATACCAATAATCATAACTACAATTGAGCCTGTAGACATATTATGCTCCCCCTTTTAATTGCGCTCGTCATATTCTCCCTGTTCTTTATGCCATTTTGCAGCAGAGAACAGAATACCAAAGATGATTGCGGCTGCAGCTACTGCTACACCCCCTGATAAGGTAAACATATTCGAATACCCTTCGTAGTTTCCAGTTTCAGTTTCAAACTCTTGCAAAATATTCAACTTTAGTAGACCGAACATCATATAACCTAAAACGATTGGTGTGATGATGCCAAGGCTGAATTTCCACCAGCCACCTAGTTGAATATCAGAAATTTCATTTGCGTGAGCTTTAAGTGTATCTGCTTTGCGGAATACCCAAACGACTAGAACGACTTCTACTAGACCAATTGCTGCAACACCAAATTGGTTGATGAAGTAATCTGCAAGGTCTAGGAAGAACAAACCGCCTTGAGTTGCAAACAAGATCGAAATCAAAGCTGCTGCACCACCACCGAAAACGACTGATTTCACGCGGGAAATTCCGAATTTCTCAGAGAATCCAGCAACATATGTTTCAGTGATAGACATCAATGAAGTTAGTCCTGCAAGCGTTAACGAAAGGAAGAATAAGAATCCAAACAATCCGTTAAATCCTGGGAACTCATTAATAATTTGTGGGAATACAACAAAAGCTAATCCAACGCCCGCTGTAGCTACTTCACTTACTTCAACGCCTTGCTGTGATGCCATAAAGCCAAGTGCTGCGAAAACACCAATACCTGCTAATAATTCAAAGCTTGAGTTGGCGAATCCTGTAATAAAAGCATTATTTGTGATATCTGATTTTTTAGGAAGATAGCTTGAGTACGTGATCATAATAGCAAATGCGACAGATAAACTAAAGAATATATGTCCATAAGCTGCGACCCAAACCGATGGATCCATAATGGCTCCAAAATCAGGTTGGAAAAATGCTTCCAAACCTACTAATGCTCCATCTAATGTCACGGCACGAATTACGACGGCTAAGAAAATGACGACTAAAGTTGGGATGAAAATCCGGTTCGCGACTTCAATTCCTTTCTTAACTCCAGCAAGTAAAATTCCGAGTGTGATCACCCAAACTAATACTAAAGGAATAAAGACGCCCCAAACAATTCCACCTGTTTGTCCTGGACTAACCGTAAGTTGTAAAAATTCATTGAATAAGAAATCTTGTGTATCTTCGCCCCATGCCTGATTGAAAGAAAAAATAGTATAGCGCATTGCCCAGGCGATAATAACGGCGTAGTACACAGAGATAACAAAGGACACAAATACTGCCCACCAACCAAGCCATTCTAATTTCTTACCACCCATTCTGAAGAATGATAATGGTGCAGATCCTCGGTACTTATGGCCAATAGTAAATTCTAAAATTAAAATTGGTATACCAGCCGTTAGTAGAGCAAATAAATATGGTATGAAAAAGGCACCCCCACCATTTTCAAAGGCAACATACGGAAAACGCCAAATGTTACCAAGACCTACTGCAGAGCCGACGGCTGCCATAATAAAGCCGGCACGTGTACCCCATTGCGAACGTTCCATCTCTCTTCCCCCTTTGTTTCCCATTCTTTTTACATAAAAATAGGAATTTTGAATGTATTCAGATTATTTGTTAATCTAAAATTAGTATACCGAGAGCCCGCTTTAATGTAAAGATAATTTCGAAAAATAATTCAAAAAAACTATTGCTACAAAAGTAAAAAGGCAGAGAAAGAGCTTCTCTACCATGTTTCTATTAAACATTTTGTTGTTTTTCAATAATAGTTGTTCGTTGTGACCAAACCACAAATAGTACTGCTAGCACCACTAAGACAACAACTAATGAAATGGCCAGTGAGCCTGTAAAGCCTATGACTAAATACCCTATCGACGCAATGCCGGCAGCGGTCAAAGCATATGGAATCTGTGTCAAAACATGATCCATATGATTACTCCCTGCTCCTGTCGAAGACAAGATAGTCGTATCAGAAATTGGTGAACAATGATCTCCAAACACTGCGCCTGCTAAAACAGCTGATAACGCTGGTAATAATAGTGAAGGATCTGCTTCGATCATAATTGTTCCAGCAATCGGTAAGAGAATACCGAATGAGCCCCATGAAGTTCCTGTAGAAAAAGCCATAACACCTGCTAAGATAAACAACAACACCGGTAAAACAGCAGTTGGAATATTACCATCAGACACGACACCTGCTAAATAAGCGCCTGTTTCTAGTAAGCCTATCAATGATGTTAACGACCAAGCAAAGATTAAAATCAGGACTGCGCCCATCATAGATTTGATGCCGGCCCAAATACCTTTTCCAACCCAGCCCATCGTCGCTGTTTTGTTTTTTTTCATTTGCATCATATACAAAACGATTGATGTCAGAGCACCTAATAATCCACCCGCTACTAACGAAGCAGGCACATCTGTGTTTTCAAAAATCAACCAAATGTCGAAAACTTGGTCAGCATTTTGATAACCAGTCCAAATCATGGCTGTAATTGTACCCACAATCAATAGTAAAATCGGCAATAATAAATCTCTAACATGTCCATGTGAATGCGTTGGAAACTCTTCTTTCATTTCACCTGGAATGGTTTTATTTGAGTCAAAAAGCTGACCTTTTGTAATTGCTAGTACTTCGTGTTTTTTCATTTCACCGAAATCGACATCCCGGACAGCGACAAAAAAGACGATTGCGAGTGAAGCTACCACATAAAAGTTCATCGGTGCCATCCAAAGAAATGCTTCGAGCGCAGAATATTCAACGAATGTTTGACCTGCTAAAATAGTTGCAATGATACCGATAATGGCGGCACCCCAGCTTGATACGGGAGAAACCACACAAACTGGTGCAGCTGTCGAATCAATAAAGTAAGCAAGCTTTGCACGCGACACTTTGTATTTGTCTGTTATCGGACGTGCTACTTGTCCAACTGCCAGTGCATTAAAATAATCATCAATGAAAATTACCATGCCTAGCACGACAGTTAAAATCTTAGCCCCTCTTCGGGATTTAATGTGCTGAGAAGCCCATTCTGCAAAAGCATAACTTCCCCCTGACAAACTAACAAATGCTGTAATGATGCCCAGCAATAAAAGAAAAAGAATAATAAAGACGTTGTAAGCGTTAAACCCATCAGCCCAAAAAATAATTGCGAATGATGTATAGACTTCTTGCAACGCATTAAGCGGTGCAAACCAAGTTAAAATGATGGCAGCGGCTACAATACCTGCACCGAGAGACAACAAGACACGGCGCGTTAATAACACCATGACGATTGCAATAATCGGTGGTAAAATCGAATAAATCGTGTTCTCCATAAAAGCTCCTCCTTGTTTTTGATGGGTGAAAAATGAGACAAAAAAGCTGACCTCTCCAGTTGGATAAAGTCAGCCTTCTACAATTCGTCTGTGCAATAAAACATCAAACAACCCTGTAGCTCTCCATTTAAGCTGTTGCTTAAATGACAGTGACATTCTTTTTCAGAATGACCCCAGTTCGTTTTCTTAGACCACAGAAAATGAACTTCGGCAAAACTTCCTTTCAGATGTGTTCAACGCGGTCAAACTCGCACACCTTACTGATTAGTCTTGCAGCCTCTACCCACCAATATCTAATTCTTTATTAGCATAGCCCAAAATCACTCCGAAATCAACAACTGTTATATTCCGAATAATACATCTACTTTATAGCTTTGCTATAAAAATAGTGACCAAATACATCACGAAGAAATTCTGGCATAAAATATGTTTTTGACGCTCTCTTTAAACTAGGGAAAAAATAACCGAATGTCAGCATGTCCAACGTAATTAATCGATACATTTGGTCAGCTACAGCAAGTTGTCCATTAATGTAAAACCGGTGATTCACGATTTTCATGTTTAAATGAATCATCTTACCAAATACCACACCTCTAAAACCCATCCCTTTTAGTTCGAGTTGTGGCCATTCTGAGTTTAAGGATTGCAAATAAATTTCTTTTAACTCTGCACCGCTCAACTCAATTAAACACGGATTGATCGGATGCGGCAACATTTTATGAAAATCATAACGTGTCATAGCTCCTTGTTGCATATCTTCCATAAAAATCCCTGCATTAAACAACGCACAATCGGCTTCTGCAAAATCAATTAGCGCTTGACCAAATAAAGTCCCAAGCTCGGAATCTTTAAACCATTCTGCTTTTAATGTTTTGTCACTAGTAAAAATCAGCTCATTCATTTGCAGTTTTCCTTGTTCAACTAGCAACTCATCAAATCCATCTTCAATCTCAGGTAATTGAGAAACTTCAACTAACTGTGCAGAGGATTTTTTGAAAATGTTTTCTACAGTTATGTGACCAACAAACATCCCGAATTTCCCAGCGGCGCCAAGCAATGTATTGTCTTGCCATTTTCCTTCATGGAAAACATGATGTGTATGAGCACCCAAAATAATATCAATATCTGGACAAAGTGTTGCCAATAACTCATCTTCTTTAATGCCTAAATGTGACAAGCAAATAATCAAATCTGTTCTATTTTTTATTTGTTCCACAGCTTCAACAATCGATTCTTTCGCATTAGTAACTTGCCAGCCTAACTTGCGGTAGAACGGCGTAAACTCTGCTGTAGCACCTACTAACCCAATGCGCTTGCCACCAGCTGTATGAAAGATGTGATAAGGTTCTGCCCAATCTGGTCGTCGTCCTTGCAAATCGAACAAATTTGATACCACTACGTTAAAATCAGCTTGAACATACAATTCAGTTAGCTCATCTTTTGACAATGTAATGCCTTCGTTATTGCCAATCGTCACAGCATCGTATTGTGCTTCATTTAGCAATTGGACATTTCCTTTTCCAGCTGTACCTTCTGAAAAAGGGTGAGAACGATCGACATGATCGCCGATATCTAAAATCAGACAGACGTCTCCTTCTTCTTCGTGCCATCTTTTACGCTCTGCTAAAAACGCTTTAATACGTGGCCAGTTTGTAAAATGACTGTGTACATCATTGGTATGATAAATATGAATGGTTTCGCTCATAAAAAACACCTCTTTAAAGACTCAGTATTCCTTCGTAAATCGAACGTACCCCCAAGACCAGAAGTACAATTCGTAAAATTGTTACCAACATTTCTGAATTGAGACGCTTATTTAATTTAGCCCCTATTTGTGCTCCAATATATGCTCCAGGTACTACAGCTACTGTATAAATCCATGGCACATTTCCTAAAGAAATATGAGTAACCGAGTTAACTAATGCTGAGAGAAAAACCATAAACATCGATGTTCCAACTGCCACATGAGGTGGAAATAAGAACAATAAAATCATCGCTGGCACAATTATCGATCCGCCCCCAATACCAAACAATCCTGAAGCAAATCCAACGAAGAATGTCAGCAATAAAGCAAACCAAATTGGATAACCATAGACGTATTGCTTATTTTCTTTGTCTATAAATGTCGTTTTGCGTCCGTTATCTACAAACCAGTGAACTGCCTTGAGATGATCGCGCATCAGCAAAAGCAACGATAGAAAAACAAGGAGAATCCCAAAATATAGATTAAATGAAGGCAAATCCAAATTTTTATTAACAAAAGCACCGATGATTGTTCCCGGTGCACTTCCTGTAAAGAATATAAGTCCACTTTTATAATCAACAGTTCGAACTTTCATATAAGCTAAAGTAGAAGAAAGGCCTGTGAAAATCATCATAATAACAGACAAACCGACAATTTTTTGAGGTGAAAGCTCAGGAAAAAACGCAAAACTGGTTCCAAGAAAAAGCATAGATGGAACTAGTATTACCCCTCCACCTAATCCTATTAAAGCACCGACGATGCCAGACATCACGCCAACAAGCGCCATAATGACGAAAATCATTAAAATCCTCCTTCAAATAAATCCAACTGCCTTGGTGAAAGTCCATCAAATGATAGCTTATTCATTTGCTGAAATTGCTTAGCATTTCCTGCAGCATGCCCACCCGAATTATTATTAAAAACAACATAGATGTTCTCGGTAGTGACGGCCATAGATTTCACAGCCTGACTAATTTCCTCAAGTTCTTCTTTATTGTAGTCATATAAATAACGAACTTCTCGCCAGTTTTGTGCTTGTCCTGGATTTAACCAACCGTGGACGTTGCGTCCGTGAATGCGAAATAGAACTTTTTCTTTACTAGAAGAAATCGGTACGAGTGGAATCGAACCGTCTCCTGCTTGTGGTTCGTCACAAACTGAATGAATCAAGCTGTTGTCACGTAAAAAACGTAAGGTTTTTTCACGCATGTCTCCAGCATACCAAGATTGGTGACGAAACTCGATAGCCAACTCAAATTCTGTTAGTCTTTCCGTAATATCGCGGAGTTGATCTACATTTTCTTTCTGACAATCAAACCACGGTGGAAATTGCAACAATACCATCGCGAGCTTGCCTTCTTCTTTTAAAGGTCGTACTGATTTACAAAACGCCTCAAACATATCTTCACGTGTTTCAAATGGATTTTCACCGCGTAAGTGACCTGTCATTCCTTGGTACGCTTTAACAACAAATTGAAACTGTGAAGGCGTTTCATCTATCCACTTTCGAATATTTCGTTCTGGTTGAACCGCATAAAAAGAAGAATCCAATTCAACAATCGGAAAGTGAGCACTATAATCAGTTAACTTTTCTGTTTTCTTTGAGCCTGGGCTATAGACATCCGGATGGTCTCCCCAACCCGTCAACCCTACATAGATCATTGTCTCGCCTCCATTACTCTTTATTATTTTATGATAACATAGAAAAAATAGAACGTCTTTTTTAAAGAGAAGTTCCTCTATAAGTTCCAGTAAACATAAGTCAAAAGCAATTATTTCTTAGCTAAAAGAGAATAAGCTAATGCAACTACTCTTTACTAATCAAAATCTAACTAGAAACTAAAAAATAAGCTTTGGCATACATTTTGTATGCCAAAGCTTATTTAGAGTTACTGAATAAGTCATATCAGTATTTAGAATAATCCGCCTAATCCTTTACTACCGATCATTGATTTTGCAGATTCCATTAGTTCGTTTTTTTCTGCTTCGTCGATTTGTCCATCGTCGTAAGCTTCTTTAGCTTGCCCCATGATTTCTTTTGCTTGACTTAAGTCTGCATTTTTTAGTTTTTCTTTTAATGCATCGAATTTTTGACTCATGTTTAGCATTCCTCCTTATAATTATCTTCTCTAGTACTATACACGTTTAAAATTAATTTAAACTTATTAAGCATATAAAAAAACCTTTGGTATGAACAATGTCATACCAAAGGTTTTGTGTAAATCGATTAACCGATCGAGCCTTCCATTTCGAACTTGATCAAACGGTTCATTTCAACCGCATATTCCATTGGAAGTTCTTTCGTGAATGGCTCGATAAAGCCCATTACGATCATTTCTGTTGCTTCTTGTTCAGAAACGCCGCGGCTCATCAAGTAGAACAATTGCTCTTCAGATACTTTTGAAACTTTCGCTTCGTGTTCCAAAGAAACGTTATCGTTTAAGATTTCGTTATATGGAATTGTATCAGAAGTCGACTGGTTGTCCATAATTAATGTATCACATTCAATGTTTGAACGTGCACCGTCCGCTTTACGTCCAAAATGAACGATTCCGCGGTATGAAACTTTTCCGCCTTGTTTTGAAATTGATTTCGAAACAATAGAAGAAGATGTGTTTGGTGCTAAGTGAATCATTTTCGCTCCAGCATCTTGGTGTTGGCCTTTACCAGCAATCGCGATTGACAAAGTCATTCCGCGAGCGCCTTCGCCTTTCAAGTAAACTGCTGGGTATTTCATTGTTAATTTTGAACCAATGTTGCCATCAATCCATTCCATTGTCCCGTTTTCGTACACAAATGCACGTTTCGTTACAAGGTTAAAGACGTTGTTTGCCCAGTTTTGAATCGTTGTATAACGGCAATAAGCATCTTTTTTCACAATGATTTCCACAACAGCTGAGTGAAGTGAATTCGTTGTGTAAACAGGAGCTGTACAGCCTTCTACATAATGAACGCTTGCGCCTTCATCAACAATAATTAATGTACGTTCAAATTGCCCCATGTTTTCCGAGTTGATGCGGAAGTAAGCTTGTAGTGGTGATTCCACTTTAATGCCTTTTGGCACATAGATGAATGATCCACCAGACCAAACTGCCGTATTCAATGCCGCGAACTTATTGTCTGCTGCTGGAATAACTGACTGCCAGTATTCTTTGAACAGGTCTTCGTTTTCACGAAGTGCAGATCCAGTATCTTTAAAAATAATACCCATATCTTCCAATTCAACTTTCATGTTGTGATAAACAACTTCAGATTCATACTGAGCTGATACACCAGCCAAATATTTTTGCTCTGCTTCTGGAATCCCTAATTTGTCAAACGTACGTTTGATTTCTTCAGGAACTTCATCCCATGAAGTTTGACTCGCTTCAGATGGTTTTACGTAATACGTAATTTCATCAAAGTTTAATGAAGCTAAATCGCCGCCCCATTGTGGCATTGGCATTGAATAGAACAATTTCAATGCTTTCAGACGGGATTTCAACATCCATTCTGGCTCTTCTTTGATTTTTGAAATTTCTCTTACGATATCTTCAGTTAATCCTCTTTTCGATCTAAAAACTGAAACATCCTTGTCATGGAACCCATATTTATAATCACCGATTTCCGGCATTTTTTTCGCCATCGTCGTTCCTCCGTTCTCTATTACGATTTTTCTTCGTTTTGTACGCCTTTTTCCATGGCTTTCCACGCTAGAGTCGCACATTTGATACGGGCCGGGAACTGAGAGACACCTTGTAATGCTTCAATGTCACCAAGGTCAATCGAATCATCGTACTCTTTACCAAGCATCATATCAGAAAAGATGCCAGAAAGCTTTAATGCCGTATCAATTTCCTGTCCTTTGACAGCCTGCGTCATCATAGAAGCAGAAGCCATTGAAATCGAACATCCTTCACCGTCAAACTTCGCATCTTTGACGATGCCGTCTTCGACCTGTAAAGTCAGTTGGATGCGGTCTCCGCAGGTCGGATTGTTCATCTCAATATTAACACTATTATTTTCGAGCGTCCCTTTATTGCGAGGCGTTTTGTAATGATCCATAATTACGCGTCTGTATAATTGGTCTAAGTTATTAGAAGACATCGTTGAAATACTCCTTTGCCGAACGCAGCCCTTCTACTAAACGGTCAACGTCTGACTCTTCATTGTATAAGTAGAAGCTAGCGCGTGCTGTGGCTGAAACTTCCAGCCATTTCATTAAAGGTTGCGCACAGTGATGACCTGCACGAACCGCGATGCCGCTCATATCAAGAACAGTAGCGACATCATGCGGATGAACATCGTTCAAGTTGAACGTGACGATACCCGCACGTTTTTGTGGATCGGTTGGTCCATAAATATCTAATCCTTCAATCAAGTTCATTTTTTCCATTGCGTAAGCAGCCATTTGATGTTCATGCTTTTCAATTTCGTCTAAACCGATCTCGTTAAGAAAATCTATGGCTGCGCCTAATCCTACAGCGCCTGCAATAATAGGTGTCCCGCCTTCAAATTTCCAAGGCAGTTCTTTCCACGTCGAATCGTATAAACCAACGAAGTCGATCATTTCTCCACCAAATTCTACAGGTTCCATATTATTTAGTAATTCTTTTTTACCGTAAAGAACACCGATTCCAGTAGGACCACACATTTTATGACCTGAAAATGCAAAGAAATCACAGTCTAGCTCTTGAACATCTATTTTCAGATGCGGAGCTGCTTGCGCTCCGTCAACAACCATAACCGCACCATGTTCATGGGCAATTTGTGCAACTTCTTTTACCGGGTTCATTGTACCAAGAACATTCGAGACATAAACCATTGAGACAATTTTTGTTCGCTCCGTCACAACTGCGCGGACTTGCTCCAACGAAATCGTGCCGTCTTTTTCAAGCTCAACATATTTTAAAATAGCTCCACGTTCTTTAGCTAATTGCTGCCATGGAATAATATTAGAGTGGTGTTCCATGTAGGTAATGACAATTTCGTCGCCTTCTTGCACATTGGCTCTGCCGTAGCTTTGCGCAACGAGGTTCATGGCAGTTGTCGTTCCCCGCAAGAAAATAATTTCTTCCATTGAATTTGCATTAATAAATTTACGGACTTTTTCGCGTGCACCTTCATACTTTTCAGTAGCGCGGTTCCCAAGTGTATGAACGCCTCGGTGTACGTTTGCATTATCGTGTTCGTAATAATCCTTTAATGCTTCAATTACTTGTACCGGCTTTTGTGAAGTAGCAGCACTGTCCAAATAAATTAGTGGGTGGCCATTTATTTCTTGATTGAGTATTGGAAAATAGCTTTTTATCTCTTTGTTGATCATTAGCGGACTTTCCTTTCGATAACCTCCGTCAATTGTCTTTTAACGCCTTCGATTGGCAATACGCGTACTACCGGTGCCAAGAAACCGTGAATAACAAGACGTTCAGCTTCCTGTTTTGTGATACCGCGACTCATCAAATAATACAATTGAAGCGGATCTACGCGACCAACTGATGCCGCATGTCCTGCCGTTACATCATCTTCATCAATTAATAGGATTGGGTTTGCATCGCCACGAGCTTTTTCACTTAACATCAATACGCGTGACTCTTGTACTGCGTTTGATCTAGTTGCACCGTGTTCGATTTTACCAATACCGTTAAAGATAGCAGAAGATGAATCTTTCATAACTCCGTGTTTCAAGATGAAACCTTCGGAATCTTTACCCCAATGAACAACTTGAGTTGTAAAGTTTTGTTTTTGTGATCCTCGTCCAACAACTACACTTTTCGTATCGCCATAAGAATTATCGCCGATTAGATGTGTCGTGTTTTCAGAAATCGTATCGCTATCATTCATCATGCCTAAAGCCCATTCGATGCGTGCGTCACGAGCTACAATACCACGTCGGTTGACATACGTAACAAATCCTTCTGCCAAAGTATCAACTGCACCATAAGTAATTTGTGCATTATCTTCCGCAAAGACTTCTGAAACGATATTTGCTAAACCGTTTGCATGTTGAACTGTTGAGTAATAGTTTTCCACATATGTTACTTTGCTACTAGTATCCGCAACAACGATTACGTGGTTAAACAGTGATGCGTCTGCATCGTCGTGATAAAAGACCACTTGTACAGGTTCTTCGACAACAACATTTTTCGGAACATAAAGGAATGCTCCACCGTTCATCAATGCAGCGTTTAACGCCGTCAATTTATGCTCGTCCGTTTTCACGCCATTTGTCATAAAGTATTTTTTGACCAAGTCGCCGTGTTCACGTAAAGCTGTGAAAATATCCGTCAAAATAACACCTTGCGCTGCAAGTTCATCGGAAACACGTGAAAATGCGGGCGTATTATTGTGTTGAATATAAAGATTTTTTTGTTCTAAATCTACAATAGCTTTAACATCTTCCGTTAAATCTTCGAGAGAATTGAATACTGAACTCTCAACAGCATGAACTGGAAAATCTGTAAAGTTCCAGCTTAGAATTTTTGTTTTATCTGGTTTTGGCAATGGCAAGCTTTGCGCTTCCCCAAACGAACGAAGACGAAGCTCAGTAAACCACGAAGGTTCACCATTCATTTCTGAAAAAGAGCGCACGTCCTGCTCGGTCATTTTTAAATTTGTTTCAACCGTCATGCTAGTCTCTCCCTTCAATTATGCTTGTCCTACAGTCTCGTCTTCAATACCAAGTTCAGCTTTGATCCAGTCATAGCCTTCAGTTTCAAGTTTTTGAGAAAGTTCTTCTCCACCTGATTTAACGACGCGGCCTTGCATCATTACGTGAACGTGATCAGGCGTAATGTAGTTTAATAGACGTTGGTAATGCGTAATGATCAAGCAACCGAAGTTTTCGCTTCTCATTTGGTTAATACCATCCGAAACAACTTTTAATGCATCAATATCAAGTCCAGAATCAATTTCGTCTAGAACAGCGATTTTTGGTTTAATCATCATAAGTTGTAAAATTTCGTTACGTTTCTTTTCCCCGCCTGAGAAACCTTCGTTCAAGTAACGTTGCGCCATTTCTTGTTCCATATCAAGAACTTCCATTTTGCTATCTAGTTCACGAATAAATTTCATCAATGAGATTTCAGAACCTTCTTCGCGACGTGCGTTCATTGCAGAACGCATAAAGTCAGCATTTGTTACACCCGAGATTTCGCTTGGGTATTGCATACCAAGGAAAAGACCTGCGCGTGCGCGTTCGTCTACTTCCATTTCTAAAACATCTTCGCCGTCAAGCGTAATTGTTCCTTGTGTGACTACGTATTTTGGATGACCCATGATAGCTGATGCTAAAGTTGATTTACCAGTACCGTTAGGCCCCATGATTGCGTGAATTTCACCTGTATTAATTGTTAAGTCTACACCTTTTAAAATCTCTTTGTCTTCGATTTTAACGTGTAAATCTTTAATGACCAAAGTTGACATGTATATACCTCCATAAAGTTAATGTTGAATGGCGAACCATCCTTAATTAGTATCATTCTAATCTTAACTCATATTCACCTTACTAGCAAATCATTAAACTACTTATCAAAATAGAGAAAATCTTTTTAGAACACTGCATTTCTAACTTATTTACAAAACCGTAATATGATAACTATCATGCCTTTACATTTTCAATAAAAGAATGTTAATTGAGAATTTCTATCATTAAAAAAGCCAACATCTGTGGATGTTGGCTTTTAGTATTTATATACTCAAGTTAGTCTCGATGAACTTGCCGCTCGATTTGACTGGCTACTTTTTGGCCTAGCTGATAATCTTGCTCACGGCGCTGCTCTACTTCAACAATTTTGTCTGTGTCGTGTTGGTACTCATCAATCCCGAAGCCATGGGCACTTCTAAATGCTTGTTCCATCTTCTCCGTCTTGTCTATTCCGTTCGATTCAATAATGAACCATTCCTTTCAATCTTTGTGTTTTTTAAGATTACAGTTATAAGTATACCCCATACAAAACAAAATAAACACTCAAGTAATTTAATTAATCTAAAAATAAAACTTTTTTCTTATCTATTAGATTTAAAAAACCCCTGACAAGTTGTCAGGGGTTTTTGTTCTTTATTGAGATACTTCGTTGTAAATGCTTGAAGCGGCCAAGCCTTGTTCTTCAAGTAGTTCGTTTAACTGAGCATCTGCTTCGCTAAATTTCTCGTTTGCAGCTTCAAATGTTGGTGTTTCTTTTGTTAACTCTTCAGCTTTCATGTCATACGATTCGCGCATAGCTGTAAACGCTGATTCAATTTTTTCTTCATGGTCTTTTAATACTTCAGGAATCTCCAGTGAATCGACTGC
Source organism: Caryophanales bacterium (assembly GCA_038243515.1). Classification (GTDB taxonomy): domain Bacteria; phylum Bacillota; class Bacilli; order Bacillales_A; family Planococcaceae; genus Planococcus. Next base: position 103,362 of record JBBSRA010000003.1, on the reverse strand, counting down.
TTTTGTTGCCTCGTTTGCAGAAGAGATTGCTGCATCTTTCATTGCTTGTAACTCTTCACCTTCTGGTAAAGTTTCTTCTGCTTGGTTCGTTTCAAACGTATTCAAGCCTTCATCTACAGCATTGATTGTGTTTGGAATTGACATATAAAACCTCATCAACTCTTTTTTCACGTCTTGGCTATCGTCAGACCTTTCATTGCTCGTAGTAGCTTCTTTTGTCTCAGTAACTTCTTCTTCTGCGCAGGCAGTTAATAAAAACGCTGCTGATAACCCGATTGCCCATAATTTCTTCATGATGTTTCCCCCTATTGTGTAATATCTTCGTTATAGTAGCACAAAAATTACCAATAGAATAGAGCTTTGAAAATAGTCGTAATTGCTTGAATCCCTCAACTATTGCAAACTCTTACGTCCATTCGTAAAACGATCGACAATATGTGCTAGTGCGCCGTCGCCAGTGACGTTTGCTGCGGTACCAAAACTATCTTGTGCCATATAAAGTGCAATCATTAATGCGACCATTGTTGCATCAAATCCAAGCATACTTTGAAGTAAGCCAATTGCTGCCATAACAGCACCGCCAGGAACTCCTGGAGCTGCAATCATTGTCACACCTAACATTAAAATAAAAGGAAAGAAACTACTAAATGATGGTACGCCACCAGTTAGTAGCACGACACCGATTGCACAAGATACCAGTGTGATCGTACTTCCTGATAAATGAATGGTTGCAAATAATGGAACCGTAAAATCCGCGACGCGTTCATTCGCGCCTGATTTACGCGCTTGGCGCAATGTAACTGGAATTGTTGCTGCAGAAGACTGTGTTCCTAATGCCGTAAAATAAGCAGGCATCATTGTTTTCAAAATCGATAATGGGTTTATCCCTTTTAATGCGCCAGCTGCTGAATATTGCAACAAAAGCATGACCCAATGAAGAAGTAAAATCATTACAAAAACAATCGCAAACAACGATAAAATTTCAAATACTGCTCCGCCATATGCCATATTGGCAAAAATCCCAAAAATATAGAACGGTAATAACGGGATAATAATATACGTTATAGTCTTTTCAATAATTGCTTGGAACTCATCAAAAAACGAAACCATTGTTTTTGCCCCTGTAGATGCCATACCAATACCTAATAAAAATGCCAGGATCAAAGCTGACATTACACCAAAAACAGGTGTCATTTCAAGTTTAATAAACGATGATGCCAACGCCTTTTCCGGGTCGGTCATACTGCTTAAAGAACCCGGTTCCATGAAATTAGGCAAGACCGTTATGCCTACGAAGAATGCTAAAACACCAGCGAAAATCGTAGATGCATAAGCAATACCGGTTGCTACACCTAGTAGCTTACCAGAGCCTTTTCCTAGTTTTGCAATCCCTGGTGCGATAAATCCAAGAATAATTAGTGGCACAACAAAGTTTAAGAAATTGCCAAAAATCGATGTGAATGTAGCAAATACACGCACAATTTTCTCTGGTGCCACTAAACCAATTAGCACACCTAAAATAATTGCCACAATAATACGAGGCAATAAACCAAACTTGAACTTCATCAACCTGTCCCCCTTATATGAACATATGTATCTTTTTTATTATTCAAAAATAGCACAGACTTTCTAACATTGTAAGCACTATAAGAAAACGCGAAAAATTTAAAGTATTTAGACAAAATAAAAAAGCACCCAGAAGGATGCTTTCTATCAATTAATCTACTGGTACTACTGAGCCGCCCCACTCTTCCAAAATAAAATCTTGGATTTCCTGAGATTTTAACGCTTCAACTAAAGCTGTAACATTTTCGTTGTCTTCATCACCGGCACGGACTGCAATAATGTTGACGTAAGGCGAGTCTGAAGATTCCAATGCAATGGCATCTTCTAACGGACTAATTCCTGCATCAATGGCATAGTTTGAGTTGATCAAAACCGCATCTCCTTCACCTGATTCATACATTTGCACCAATAATGCTGCTTCAAAATCTGCTTCAAATTGTAAGTTTTTCGGATTATCCACAACATCACTTACTTCAGCAACTGTTTTATCAACACCTTCTTTAAGCGTAATTAATCCTTCCGCTTCAAGTAAAGACAAAATACGACCATGATCTGCTACCGAGTTACTCATCAAAATAGTTCCGTCTTCTGGAAGCTCACTAAGAGAATCGTATTTTTGCGAATACACACCAATTGGTTCGATATGAATTTCTCCGGCATTTTCAAAGTCATAGCCATGATCCGCAATTTGGGATTTTAAATAAGGAATGTGTTGGAAATAGTTCGCGTCAATTTCACCAGACTCTAAATCTTCGTTCGGCAAAACGTAATCTTGGTACGTTTCAATTTCTAATTCGATTCCTTGTTCTTTTAATACCGGCTGAACCTTTTCCAAAATTTCAGCATGTGGCACGTTTGAAGCTCCTACGCGTAATGTTTTAGATTCATCTTCACTTTCTCCATTGCCGCATCCTGCTAGTACTAATGCTGTTAATGCTGTTCCTACTACAAATTTCTTCATCTCAATCTCTCCCTTTTATTGTGCTTTTTATAGAACGAAAAATCCGCTATTACCGTTTGTCTGCTTTGATCGTTAATAAATCACCAATGTATTGAATGATAAAGACAACAATTAAAATTAAAATGGTAGCCATTAACGTAACATCTTCACGACTACGCTGAAAGCCGTCTAAGAAAGCGAGCGTTCCAAGACCACCTGCACCAATGATACCTGCCATAGCTGTGTAGCCGACCAACGCGATAGCTGTAACCGTAATTCCGGATATCAATGCTGGCTTTGACTCTGGCAATAACACTTTCCAAATAATTGTGCTTGTCGTCGCGCCCATCGAACGCGCAGCTTCGATCACGCCTTTATCAATTTCTTTTAATGCAATCAATACCATACGTGCGTAAAACGGCGCTGAACCAATAATTAATGCAGGTAGAGCAGCGTTTGGTCCACGAATCGACCCCATTAAGAATAATGTGAACGGAATTAATAAAATAATTAAAATAATAAATGGAATTGAACGGAAGATGTTAACAAATGCCCCCGTTAACCAATTGATAATTTTGTTTGCCCATAATTGCTTTGGTGCTGTTAGAAACAATAAAATACCTAATGCTAATCCGAGAATAAACGTAAACAAAGTTGATAAAGCTGTCATGTAAAGCGTTTCTAGCGTGGCTTCCCACATGCTATCCCACTCTACGTTTGGAAATAAGGATTCAATCATTTTGCATCACCTCCGCTTGAATATCTTCTGCACGAAGAAATGCTAACGCTTGTGCTCTTTCTTCCTCGGAACCTTTAAGTTGCAAAATCAACGTTCCGTAAGCACCTCGTTGTGTATGTGAAATGTCTCCTTGAACAATATTAACTTCTACCGCATGGCTTCGAATCAATTTCGTTAAGACGGGTTTTTCTGTTTGTTCACCTAGAAAAACCAGTTTTACTAATTCACCTGTCGGGTATAACTCACGCAGATTTTTAATGGTTTCCTGCGTATCTCCGCTATCAGCTACTTGTTCAACAAAACGTTTTGTAATGTCTTCCTTAGGCGATTGGAATACTTGTAAAACGTCACCAAGTTCAACTACTCGGCCGCCTTCCATTACTGCAACGCGATGACAGATTTTGCGAATAACGTACATTTCATGAGTAATCAACACAATTGTGAGTCCTAATCGTTTATTGATGTCTACCAATAATTCGAGAATAGCATCTGTTGTTTCGGGATCAAGCGCTGAAGTTGCTTCATCACATAATAACACTTCCGGATCGTTTGCTAATGCGCGAGCGATACCAACGCGTTGCTTTTGTCCGCCTGACAGCTCTGATGGATAGGCATTTTCACGACCCGCAAGTCCGACGAGTTCAATTAGTTCTTGTACGCGTTTTCCACGTTGAGCTTTGGCCACTCCTGCAATTTCTAGTGGAAACTCAATATTTTCTTTTACTGAACGAGACCAAAGTAAATTGAAATGCTGGAAAATCATACTGACTTTTTGACGAGCTTTACGCAATTCTGCGCCTTTGATTGCTGTGATTACTTGGCCGTTTATTTCGACGGTTCCAGAAGTAGGTTGTTCCAAGCTGTTTAGCAAGCGAATCAACGTACTTTTACCCGCTCCGCTATAACCGATAATACCAAATATTTCACCAGTTGAAATGGATAAATCGACTTCGTCAACTGCTGTTAACATCGATTTTCCGATGTCGAATTTTTTTGTTACTTTCTTTAACTCAATCATCCGTTAAGCACCCCTAAATTTTAAAATTAAAAAGCCCTTCTGCGCATAAATAAGCAGAAGGGCAAACGTACAATAATATACGGAAACCAATCTCTCATCTTCCAAAGCTTTCGCTCTGTGTGATTTGGCACCATTTCATTTTCATGACGGTTGCCGGGCTTCATAGGGCACTTCCCTCCACCACTCTTAATAAGAGTTCGATATGAAATTAATAACCAGTTGATCTCTGTAATAAGCACTTATGCTTTCTTATCAGAAAACTAATTTACCATGACCGACTGTATTCGTCAACAGCTTTTAGTTTATCGTATAAATAAGGAACTGAATGAAAAGCATAAATTTTTTCTTTTACTTTGCCGCCATCTGTAATTAACAAACAAGGCACACTTTCCACTTCATAAAGATCGGCAATTTCTTGAACATAATTCAAGTTTGCTTTTCCTATTCGCAGATTTGGCAATAATTCCGTAATCACTGACAACATTTTAGAAGCCACTTGGCACGTCCCACACATTGGCGCATACAAATAAAAAGCTGTGACTTCTTGTGTGTTTTTTTCTTTGGTCCATTCTTTGTGTGTCCATTCGTTCATTTTTTTCATCCCTCTATCAATAGCTTTTTGACTTGAATATTTGCCGTGATCAATACATCCGTTAATAATTTAAGTGGCGTTGTGGCAACTTCTTTATAACTCCGGTTGATATAAAAATGGCGAGCTTCTGGAAATTCACGCTTGACCAACTTGCGAAGCTTTTCTCCTGAAGCGTCTGCATCGACTAATATGATGATGTCTTGGTCTTCGTAAGGCAGTAAGAGTTCTTCAAGTCTGGTTGCACTTACTGTACCATTTGTGCAAAGAATCGTCACGGGTTCTGCAATGAGTGGCGCTATACGCGTCTTATCGCTAAGCCCTTCTACAACAATTACTTTCATATCTTTCACCCCACAGGATCAGTATCAGACATCCAGCTAGCCGTTAATGTATACAATCGTTTTACAGCATTACTTTTAAACTACCAATGAATTTGGCTGACGTCCATTGTCATGACTTTTCATATGCATTCTAATTTTCCAAATAAAAAAAAGCGCCTTTGTTGCTGGCGCTTCAAGACAATTATTCGTTTGTCATTTCTTTGTATTGATCTGCAGTCATTAAGTCGTTGATGTCTTCTTCAGAAGGGGCCTCGATTACAACCATCCAAGCCTGCTCGTAAGGAGACTCGTTAACAAATTCCGGGCTATCTTCAAGTTCAGAGTTAACCTCAACTACTTTCCCACTAATTGGTGCATATAATTCCGAAACTGTTTTGACAGACTCTACGCTGCCGAAAGGTTGATCTTTTTTCAATTCATCTCCGACTTGTGGAAGTTCTACAAAAACGATATCTCCTAGTTCTGCTTGTGCGAAATGAGTGATACCGATACGTGCATTGCCATCTTCAACTTTAACCCACTCGTGTTCTTTAGAATAACGAAGTTCTGCTGGTGTGCTCATCTTGACCCCTCCAAATTATGTAGTTCATTCACATTCAGTTTGACATAAACAGCGACGAAATACAAGATGACGCCATTCGCTTACAGCCAGTTGTTTTGATAATCGGCTTCTTTAAATCCGAGTACTACATTCTTGCCATCCCACGCTAACGGGCGTTTAATCAGCATACCATTAGAAGAAAGCAGCTCTAGTTGTTGATCTTCACTCATCGTCGGTAATTTGTCTTTTAAACTAAGTGAGCGATAAACCAAGCCACTCGTATTGAAAAATTTCTTTAGTTCCAATCCACTTGCTTTATGGATTTCTGCAAGTTGCTCTTTTGTTGGTGGATTTTCAGAAATGTTGATTTCATGGTAATCTACACTGTTTTTCTCTAGCCAGCTTTTCGCCTTACGGCAAGTGGTGCATTTTGGATATGCATAATAAGTAATCAAAGTAAAATCTCCCTTTTTTCTTAGCTTACCAAAAAGAACTCTTTTGGTCGATGGATAAAAAAAAGCAACCCCAACAGACGTAGGGTTGCCGAGTTATGCATTTCTTTAGACGATGTATTTCTCAACATCAATTAGTTTAACTGCTGCTTCGCGTTTTTTTGCAATCACGTTATAAGGAGTTGAACGAGTTAATTTGCGTAAAGCAGAAAGCATCATGCGCTGATTGTCGCCTTCGATTGCAGCGACCAACGTTTCTTTTGCATCTCTTTCGATTTGATCAAACGCTTCTTGGCAGTAAATCTGTGTATATAGAAGTTTCTGCTTGGCTTTTTCTTCACCTGAAGCAGCAATCGCTTTTTCCGTACGAAGAACAACAGATTCCATTGCGAAGACATTGCTAACGATGTCTGCAATGTTGACAAGAACTTCTTGCTCAGCTTCAAGTTTCGTACCGTATGTTTGTGCAGCCAATCCAGCAGCTAATAACGCAATTTTCTTGGCGTTTTTCACCAAGTACTTTTCTTGATCTAGCGCTTCTGTACCGACTTCTTCTGGCATCATCATCAACAGCTCTTCTTGGAGCTTTTCTGCGTGCTGCAATAAAGGCAATTCACCTTTCATTGCTTTACGCAATAATGTGCCCGGCACTAGTAAGCGGTTAATTTCGTTAGTGCCTTCAAAAATACGGTTGATGCGTGAATCACGGTAAATGCGTTCGATTTCATATTCTTGCATAAAGCCGTAGCCTCCGTGTAATTGAACACCTTCGTCTACAATATAATCCAATGTTTCTGTACCGAAAAATTTATTCAGTGAGCATTCTACCGCGAATTCTGCGATCGAGTCTGCCACGAGTTTGCCGTCTGCCTGTTGCTCATCCGTAAATCCGCTCATGCGGTCTTCAAACAACCCAACTGTACGATACACAGAACTTTCAACTGCATACAGTTTAGAAGCCATGGTTGCTAGTTTTTCTCGCGTCAAGTTGAATGACGAAATTGGTGTTTTAAACTGCTGACGTTGATTTGTGTAAGGAATCGTCAATTCCATTACGCGTTTAGAAGCACCAATTGTACCTACTCCTAATTTGTAACGACCAATGTTCAAAATGTTAAACGCAATAATATGCCCACGCCCTGCTTCACCCAGTAAATTCTCCACAGGAACTTCAGCATCTTGCAAGATCAATGTCCGTGTAGAAGACGATTTAATGCCCATTTTCTTTTCTTCAGGTCCAACAGAAACGCCTGAGAATTCACGTTCGACAATAAAGGCAGAAAATTTATCACCATCAATTTTCGCATAAACAATGAAAACGTCCGCAAATCCAGCGTTGGTAATCCATTGTTTTTCTCCGTTCAAGATATAATGCGTACCTGCTTCATTTAATAGTGCTACAGTTTTTGCACCCAATGCGTCAGATCCTGAGCTTGGTTCAGTTAACGCGTAAGCTGCGATCATTTCCCCTGTTGCTAGACGTGGTAAATAGCTTTGCTTTTGTTCATCGTTACCAAAAAGAACGATTGGCAATGAACCGATTCCTACGTGCGCTCCGTGTGTAATCGAGAACCCACCTGCTTTGGACATTTTTTCAGCAATTAACGCGGAAGCGATTTTGTCTAATCCAAGACCACCATATTGTTCTGGAACATCAGCGCCTAGAAGTCCAAGCTCACCAGCTGTTTTTAATAAACGAACCGAATGCTCAAATTCGTGGTTTTCTAGCTTTTCTACTACGGGCATCACTTCTGTATTTACGTAGTCTTCTGTTGATTTAGCAATCATTTTTTGCTCTTCTGTAAAATCTTCTGGTGTAAACACACGTGACAAATCTGCATCTTCAATTAAAAAACTTCCACCTTTGATCAATGTTTTTTCTTGTTCCATATTGTATTCCTCCTATTTTTTACTTGCTTAGGTGAGTTGTATTTTAGGTTGAGTTGCTTTTCAACTCAGATGTTACACAAACCAACTCCGCTTTCCTGCGGGAGTCTCTGTTGGTTTGCTTCACATCTTGGTAATTGGTTTATATCATTTTCCTTATTAGTAAACAGGCAACTTTGAAGAAAGAGCGTAAAGTAGCGAAGGGCAAAGATGTGCTAGTTTCGTCGCAAAGTCACTGCCTGAAGCAATTTCTTCCTTACCTATTCTCTAAAGCATTTCAAAGACGCCTGCTGCGCCCATTCCTCCGCCGATACACATCGTGACGACACCAAATTGTTTGCCTTGTCGTTTTAACTCACTCATCATGCGAATCGTTAAGATAGAACCTGTTGCACCTAGCGGATGACCAAGTGCGATTGCGCCGCCGTTAAAGTTTACTTTATCGATATCAAGGCCGAGTTCACGAATAACGCCTAGTGACTGGGAAGCGAATGCTTCGTTCAGTTCCCATACATCAATATCGTCAATTGTTAGTCCAGCTAATTTTAATGCTTTTGGGATTGCGACGACGGGTCCAATTCCCATAATTTCTGGTGGCACACCGCCCGTTGCGAATGAACGGAATTTAGCGATTGGTTTTAGACCAAGTGCTTCTGCCTTTTCACGATCCATAACGAGTAACGCACCGGCACCGTCAGAAGTTTGTGATGAGTTACCCGCAGTGACAGAGCCGCTTGCCGAGAAAGCAGAACGTAGTTTGCTTAGCCCGGCCGTATTTGTTCCGTGACGGACGCCCTCGTCCATTTTGAACATGGACGTTTTTTCTTGGTATTTATTATTTTCGTCGACGTACCGTTTTATTACTTCGACCGGCACAATTTCATCATTAAAGTTTCCAGCTGCAATAGCAGCTGCTGCTTTTTCATGTGAACGAACGGCAAATGCATCTTGGTCTTCACGGCTAACGCCGTATTTATTCGCTACTTGTTCTGCTGTGTGGCCCATGCTCATATAATATTGAGGCGCTGTTTCAGCTAGCTTTGCGTTAGGGCGAATGACATTCCCCATCATTGGCACCATGCTCATCGATTCGACGCCACCTGCAATAATGGCTTCGGCTGAACCGACCATAATCCGCTCTGCTGCATAAGCGATCGATTGAAGACCTGATGAACAAAAGCGGTTTACAGTAACCGCTGATACCGTATCTGGCAATCCTGCAAGCGCTCCGATGTTGCGGGCGATATTCATGCCTTGTTCTGCTTCTGGCATCGCGCAGCCCATGATCAAGTCATCTATTGGTCCGTCATAACCACCAGCTCGTTGTAACGTTTCTTTCACAACTAAAGCACCAAAATCATCTGGACGTACAGTCTTTAAAGAACCTTTTCCTGCTTTTCCGACTGGTGTTCTGGCACTGGCCACAATTACTGCTTCACGCATGTATAGTTCCTCCTTTATGATCAACAATTAATTACGTAATGGTTTTCCTTTAACTAGCATGTGTTGCATACGTTGCTGCGTTTTGGGTTCTGCGACTAGGCTTAAGAACGCTTGGCGCTCAAGATCAAGCAAATACTGCTCATCTACTTTTGTGCCGTATGGAACTTTGCCACCCGCTAGAACAAATGCCAGTTTTTTAGCGATTTTCAAATCGTGTTCGCTGATAAAGCCCGAATTGAACATGCCTTCTGCACCTAAAAGAAGTGTTGCATAGCCAGGTTCTCCTACGACTGGAACTTTTTCACGTAATGGAGCTTGGTAGCCGTTTTCGTATAATGACAAAGCAACTTGTTTTGCATCGTAAATGAGGTGATCCCTATTTACACTGATGCCATCTACGAAGTTCAAGAAGTTGTTTTCACGTGCTTCTGCTGCTGAAGTTGAAACTTTGGCCATCGCAATTGACTCAAAAACTTTTGTCGCGATGTTTTGATAATCGACCGTTACGCCATGTGGCAATCCTTTTAATTGCTTCATATATAGTTCTTTGTTTCCGCCACCACCAGGAATTAACCCAACGCCTACTTCTACAAGTCCCATGTACGTTTCCATAGAAGCTTGAATATGAGCAGCTGGTAATGCAACTTCGGCACCGCCACCTAGTGACATGCCAAATGGTGCTGCTACAACAGGTTTATTGCTGTATTTGATTTTCATCATAGCATCTTGAAATGTTTTAACAGTAAAATCGAGTTCGAAAATATTATCGTCTTGTGCTTCCATCAAGATCATACCGAGGTTAGCACCTACACAGAAGTTCTTGCCTTGGTTGCCGATAACAAGTCCTTTGAAATTTTTATCTACTTCGTCAACTGCAAAATTAATCATTTGCATAATGTCTAAGCCAATTGCATTGGAACGTGAATGGAACTCAAGCAAGGCTATGCCATCACCTAAATCGATTAAGCTGGCACCTGAATTGGATTTGATGACACCGTGTTTTTTCTTGTAGCGTTCTAGGTCAATTACTTTTTCGTTGACTGGAACTGGTTGATACGTTTCACCATCGAAGAAATGAAGATCGCCGTTTTCTTCTTTATAGAAAGTTTCGTTCCCGCTATCAAGCAATGCTTGCACAAATGTTGGAATTTGATGCCCTTCTTGTGTCATTTTTTCAACTGATTGTTGAACACCAATGGCGTCCCACGTCTCAAACGGTCCTTGTTGCCATCCAAAGCCCCACTTCATGGCATTGTCGATGGCGACAATGTCGTCTGCGATTTCTCCGTTTAGTTTTGCCGAGTAAAGCAATGTCGGAGCAAGGATGCTCCAAAGCAATTCGCCTGTGCGATCTTCTGCATAAACTAATGTTTTCATTTTAGCTGCAAGACCTTTTTGTTGTTTTGCTACTTCTTGTGAAGGTGTTCTCAGTTTACCAGCTGGTCGGTATTCCAAAGTTTCTGGATCAAGTTCTAAAATCTCTTTGTCTTTTTTCAAGAAAAAGCCTTGACCTGACTTTGCTCCTAACCAGCCGTTTTCTACCATTTTTTTCATGAACTCTGGTGCATCAAATACTTTCTGTTCTTCGCCTGAAGTTTGGTCGTAGACATTTTTAGCAACATGCATAAACGTGTCAAGACCGACAACATCTAAGGTTCTAAAAGTAGCTGATTTCGGACGTCCAATTAACGGTCCTGTTACAGAATCGATTTCTCCAATTGAATAGCCACGTGCCATCATTTCACGCAAGGTAACAAGCAATCCGTAAGTGCCAATTCGATTGGCAATAAAGTTTGGTGTGTCTTTTGCAACCACTACCCCTTTGCCTAACTGGTCTTCTCCGAATGTCGTCATGAATTCCAGCACTTCTGGAGCTGTCGTTTTTGCAGGGATGATTTCTAGCAACTTCAAGTAACGTGGTGGATTAAAGAAATGCGTTCCTAAGAAATGTTTACCGAAATCTTCTGAGCGTCCTTCGACCATCGCATTAATGCTAATGCCAGATGTATTTGAAGAAATGATGGTGCCATCTTTTCGAACGCCATCAATTTTCTCATATAAGGATTTTTTTACGTCAAGGTTTTCAACAATCACTTCTATAATCCAATCAACATCTTTTAAGGTATCCAAATCATCTTCTAGATTTCCTGGAGTAATCAATTGAAGATTTTTCTGGTTTGTTAATGGAGCAGGTTTTTGTTTAAGTAGTTTTTGAATAGAGCCCGTTGCCATTCGATTGCGTACTGCTTTGTCATCAAGCGTCAATCCTTTTGCTTGTTCTTCTTTCAATAATTCGCGTGGAACGATATCAAGTAGTACAACTGAAATCCCTATATTTGCAAGGTGCGCTGCAATTCCTGAACCCATAACACCTGAACCTAGTACAGCCGCTTTTCTAATTTGGTAAGCCACTAATAAACCCTCCTTGAATTTTTGAATGAATACTCATTCATTTTTTAATTAAAAAAATAGAACGTTCTCCTGTATCTCTTAGTGTAAATTACATTTCTTATTTTCGCAATATTTAATCGTTAAAAAATTCCTTTATTTTTGTCCAAACAAATAATTTGCGATTTACTAAAAGCACGCTAAACTTAAAGAGAATCTATAAGGAGGCAATATAAAATGAAATCACTTTCTACAATCGAACAATTTAACGAAGTACTTAACGGTGAACAACCGGTGATCGTAAAATTCCAAGCAGGCTGGTGTCCTGACTGCAGACGTATGGATATGTTCATTGATCCAATCGTTGAAGAATACAACCAATACCAATGGGTCGACGTTAATCGCGACGAGCTTCCAGAACTTGCTGAAAAGTACGAAGTAATGGGCATACCAAGCTTGTTAGTCTTTAAAAACGGCGAAAAAACAGCTCACCTTCATAGCGCCAACGCTAAGTCACCTGAATCTGTAACAAATTTTTTAAATGATCAAAAAGAGTAGGCGTGAGCCTACTCTTTTTTTTCACTATACTATAGCTTGTGGTAAATTTTGCGAAAGCATGATCTACTTATTCAATAAAGTTGGACACATTACGAAATTACGGAGGTATCGGGATGGATTCACAGCAAGAAATAAAGCAATTACAAAAACAATTGGTTTATTATAAAAAATTAGTTGAAAATATGTCTGCTCCGATTATTCCATCAGTTGTTCCAAAAACAATTTTGGTGCCGATCGCTGGATTTATTTTTACAGATCGCTTTGACATGATTCGCACAACCGTTTTGCAGTATGCAGAAAAGCATCGGGACACAGAGCGTGTGATCTTTGATTTTACGGGTGTCACCACTGATAATTTGATGGAATTTGACTATAATGGTTTAGCTAGTGAACTTAGCCAGTTAAACTCAGCTCTTGGCTTAATGGGCTTGCGTGCAATTTATGTCGGCTTTAACCCCATGTTCGTACGCGAAATTGTTCATGCTGGAATTCAAGTAGAGTTAGAAGTTTATACAACTTTTAAAATAGCTTTAGAACATCTGCTGGCTGAAAATAAAAGCTTGTCTTCTAAACAATAATTTCTAAATTGATCGCGAATACGTGGAGGTAATTATCACGAAAAAACTTATTGCTTTTCAAGGACTTTCCCAATACGACACAAACATCTATGAAAAGTACCGCGCTTCTGCATGCGGTCCTGTTACTGTTGCAGCCATTTTACGTTTTCATGAAGAACTTGGACTAGATAGCAATCAGCTCTACCGGTTGCTTGGTTCTACGCCTATCGGTTTGTTTACGTGGAGATTGTTGAGAAACTTTAAGAAAATTGGCGACCAACGATACGAAGCGAAAAAAATTCACAACTTGCAAGAAGTTAAAAAAGAATTACTAGCAAGTCGTCCGCTCGCCATGAAGTTTGATCGTTATTTTACATTTCGCTGGTTTTCAAAACCACTATATAGTTACCATTGGGTGCCATTAATTGGCTTTGAGCAACTAGATGACGATTTAATTCTTTATTTTCATGATAATGGACAAAAAAACCGTCCCAGCAAAATGCGGACGGTTTCTTATCTAGCGAATCGTAAAGTTTTAACATTTATTAAAATTACGCCCAAGGATCGGCAATAATTTCAACATTTTTCTCAAGCTGTTTCGCAAGTAATGTTAATTGTTGGTCGCGACATAATTGAATATGGTCATTCGTGTACGTAGGAACAAGCAGTTCTTCTAACGACACATCCAACTGGATGTCACATTTGATGACAGCCAGTTTTTTTGATAGCAACAACATATCTTTATGTTCTTCAATTTTCTTTTTCTGTGCCGGTTTTAATTCATCAATCGATTCTAACACGCTGTTTGTCGAACCATAGTTTTGAATGAGTTGAAGCGCTGTTTTCGGTCCGATGCCTTTTACGCCCGGGTAGCCATCGCTCGGGTCGCCCATGAAGGCTTTCACATCTGCAAATTGTGACGGCTGAATGCCATACTCTTCAATAAATCGTTCTTCAGTATAAACATCATAAACGTGGAATCCTTTTTTCATAAACGCGATTTTGACAGAAGGCGATAATAGTTGCAACATGTCTTTGTCACCTGTGATGATCGTGAAGTCGACTTGGTTTTGCCACTGCTTGGTAAAAGAGCCAATAAAATCATCTGCTTCGATTCCTACTTCACCGAAGTTCTTCCAGCCTAGTTGCTCAGAAAGCTCTTGTGCCCAATCAAATTGATGCACCATGTCTTCTGGGGGTGCCGGACGATTTGCTTTATAGCCATCGAAAAGATCTGTTCGGAACGTCTTAGACCCCATATCCCAACACACAGCCATATGCGTTGGTTTCATCATCGTTTTAGCAGCTAGTACGTGCCGCGTAAATCCTTGAACTCCATTTGTTGCTAGTCCTTCTGTTGTACGAAAATATTGGTTAACAGCAGATGTCGCAAAAAACGACCGAAATAAAAGAGCCATTCCATCTATTAATAACACATGTGGTCTTTCCATAGTTAAAATCCCCCATCTTTTTAGTGCTTTGTTTTTATTATAGCGTCTATGTAATGAAAAAACCGCCAAGGCGGCGGTTTTAACGTTTGCGTTTAATGGCTTTGTATTCCATTGTTACTGCTTTATAGAAGGACGTCATCATTAATAAGATAATAATCGAGAACGGGAACGCCGCAATGATTAGCACCGTTTGCAATGTATCAAGTCCACCTGTAGATAGTAGAATTACAGCAATTGCTGATTGAGCAACACCCCAAGTCAATTTCACTGTATTTTGCGGATACAACGAACCGCCTGTTGTTTGCATGCCGAGAACAAATGTTGCTGAATCGGCAGAAGTAACAAAGAAAGTCGTAATTAGGAAAACCGCTATTACTGATAGCAATACTCCAAGAGGCAATTCACCAAAGACGGCAAATAGTCTTTCTTCTGTCAACAAACCTGTCAAATCCACTCCGCTTTGTTGCACGTCGATAGCTGTTGTACCAAAAGCTGCAAACCAAAGGAAACTGATAAACGTCGGAATCATCAATACGCCAAGTAGAAATTGGCGTATTGTCCGCCCTTTTGAAACACGTGCGATAAAGATTCCAACAAATGGAGACCATGAAATCCACCATGCCCAATAGAAGATAGTCCAGCCATCAATCCAAGCGCGATTTTCACCATCTATCGGCCCTGCACGGAAACTCATTTCAATTATATTTTGGAAATAAGTACCGATTGTATCAGTAAACATATTCATAATCAGCAATGTTGGACCAAGGATAATAACTGCTGCTAATAATGCGACAGCTAATACCATATTAGTGTTCGACAGATATTTAATCCCTTTACTTAGTCCAGACCAAGCAGAAATCATAAATAGTACTGTAACAACACCAATGATGATTAACTGGACGGTAAAGTTGTCTGCCGGTACTCCATCAAACAAGAAAGCCAGACCGCCGTTAATTTGTATAGCTCCAAAGCCAAGAGTTGTTGCAACACCGACTACTGTAGCAAATACAGCGATAACGTCTACAAGTACTCCCCATGGCCCTTTCATCTTATCTCCGAATATCGGCTTTAACGTTGCAGAGATCAATCCGGGTTCCCCTTTTCGGAACTGAGCGTATGCAAGCGCTAATGCCACTACGGCATAAATAGCCCAAGCATGAATTCCCCAGTGGAAAAAGCTGAAACGCATTGACTCACGCATAGCTTCAGCAGTTCCAGGTTCAGCTGTTGCCGGGTCAATCGCAAAATGCGATAACGGTTCTGCCGCTCCCCAAAATACTAAACCGATGCCCATTCCTGCTGAAAACAGCATCGCAATCCAAGTCCCAAATGAAAATTCGGGTTTGTCTGAGTCTTTACCTAATTTAATTTGTCCCATAGGACTGACTAGGAAAAACAAACAGAATAAAACGATGATAGACACGATTAATAAATAATACCATCCGAATGAAGTTGTCAGGAATGACTCTATATTCCCTGTAACTTCTGCAAAATTATCAGGTGCAAATGCGCCGTAGCTAATAGCTACTATTACGAGTGCAAGTGCAATCCAAAAAACATTGGTTACTTTTTTCATATAGCCTCTCTCCTCTTCCATTTTTCGCGTTTTAACGGTCAGTAGGCTCTCGCTTTTATGAGCAAGAGTCCGCTGACCGTCAAAGTCCGATTTGATTAACTAAAAATCAGCAGAGGATGAATTCCCCTTTGATTAGAGTTCATCTATATCACAAGTTTAAAGGATACGGAAAAACCTCTTATTTGTCAAACTAGCGGATTGAAAAAGACTTTAAAAGACCTGGATTTCTATTACTTAAAAACAAAGATATCATTTTATATATCGTTCGATTTCTCAAAACAAATGCTTGAGTCTATCGAGTTGTTCACTGTTCCCAGTGCAATTCGACACAGTGTCGCTCTGTTCTTTTTAAAAAAACGCAAAACCAGATTCACAAGGAATCTGGTTTTGTTTTTTTATAAGTTAATTTTGACTTCTGCATTTTCACGCAGTTTAGCGATCAAGGTTTGTGTCGCTTCGCTTTCTTTTTGCATCTTCAATTGTTCTTCAATTTGTGGTTTTACTTCTTCAAACGCCGGAATTTCTTCTCCACCCGCTTCTTCTTGCTGAGCTTTTGCTTCATCATAATATTTTTGTACTTCTTCATCCGTCAATTTAATCTCGCCTGTTTCAGATGCAATCAACTGATCGATTTTCACTTGGGATTCTATTTGTGTCATTACTTCTTTTTTAGAAACACCTTGTTCTTCAAGCGCTGCCAATAACTCATCAGATGATTTAAGACCGTTTTGCTGAGCTAGTTCTTCTAACGCCGCATTGGTTTGCTCTTCTGATGCAGTCAGTTTTTGTTTTTCTGTTTCTTGAACAAGTAATTCTTGTGCCACTAAACTTTCAGCAACTTGTTCTTTCAACTGCATTTGGTCTACTTCTTGACCAGACACTTGTGCTTGCATCGCCATTTGTTGGAATTGTCCTGTATACGTCGATTCGAAATCTTCTTTGACGATTTTTTCACCATTTACTTCAGCGACAACTTCTGGAATGCCTTCCAAGTCAGGTTCAGGCATTTCTGGTTGCTCACCGCTTTCTTGATCGGTTGCGACCTCTTCTTGCGGTGTTTCTTCACCTTCTGTTTCTTTAGCTGTATCATCACCACAAGCGGCTAACGCTACCATGGATCCTCCAAGTACGATTGTTAAAAACCATTTTTTAATCATGGATATTCTCCCTTCAACTCATAACGTCCGTTATTGTAGCACACTCAGTCAAACTGTAAAAACAAAAACCATTTTGACGTACCTGTTCAAGTTAATTGAGAATGAAAAAATTTTTAAAGTCATTTGGCAATTTTTTATTCATTTCTAATTTCACTATCATTTTCCTGTCTTCAAATCCTAATTTATTAAGTGAAAATCACGATACGTAAGACTATTTTTAATACAAATCATTCACATTTTAATAGACATATTGACACCTACGACTTGTTCAACTCCAATATATCGGCAATAATCTCAGCACTCTCTGGTGAAAACATGAACAGTGAGATTGTTATAAAAAAAGTCCTGCGACAAATAAACACAATCCCATCAATAAAAGTAAGAAATACCTAAACCCCATCTCGTCAGCTCTTTCGAAGTCATCCGTTAATGAGACGTTCTTAATTGGTAAAAGTTCGATGATTCTTCATTTAGGAAATAGAATTTGATTTAGTTGTGATATATTGGAAGTATATTAGTAAAAGCTCATGAAAAAACGTTAATAGTTTTAAATGCTATAAAGATACATCAAGATGACTTTATGTACCAAAAAAGCCAAAACCATAAGAGGTTTCAGAGCTTACTTAGGTATTTTCTTAGTTTCATTATTAACGAGTAGATTTAGTAATAGAGTTGTGATCCTATCAAACTCTTCACGGTCATCAATTAAAATCCATGCAATATCAAATATACCGCCATTTGCTTCAATAGAAGACTCTAAACAAAGCTTATCTCCTACGATTTCCGCGATGAATATATATTTGTAAGACTTTTCAAAAATCAAATGCTAACAATTACATCGCAACCCGTTTCTTCTTTCAATTCTCTAATACAAGCTTGTTCTAGTGTTTCATCATCTTCTATCCCGCAACTTGGATAATTCCAAACGACATCTCCACGTTGAATATATTAAAAATATTGTTACCTTCTAGTATAAGAGCATATGAAGTCATATGTTCATCTCTATTAACATTTCATAACGTGCTGCACTGAATACTATACATATCGCTGAAAACGAGTATAGCAATTTCTATTGTTAATATAAGTATTAGCTTCAAGCTTTTTCTTTTAACTTTTGAAAAACTCCTGTTAGCAATACAATTAATCCGAATAAAAAATGACAGGAAATAAAATAGCAGATAGTGCTACTGCTGCCCAACCATTTTTTTCATATATTCCATATAATTGTGAAATTAACCAACTAAATAAAGGAGCAACTACAATCATTATTGTGACTCCCCAAATTATTCTTGTGGTTTTCCTGTCCTGATTTTACTAGTGAAAAATGCAGTTACTACACCTAATATCAAACCAAATAGTGTGAATGTAAAAGTAAGTTCGAAATTCATATTACTTTTCCCCTCCAGTCGTCTTTATATCTATGCTCTACTACGTTTTTATTTCCCATGTAATTACCATGTCACATTTTTTACAACCGCATACTTCTTAATCTATCATGCTTATTCTATTTATTATCGATAATTCGTAATAGCTTATTCAGCTTTTAATTTTATTATCAGTATTAATTCTTATAAAAATAAAACTAAAGCTATATAGTAAAACAGAGGAGACTCCCGCGGGACAACGAAGTGTCGAAATCCACTTGGGCGCATAGCTCGAGTTAGTTCGGCGCAAGCCCGTAGGAAAGCGCAGCTATTTTACGGATATAGCGACTTATATATGATTCTATGTACGAAAAAACGCCAAAACCAGTAAAGGTTTTGACGTTTTTTATCTCACTATGGAGACGGCGGGAGTCGAACCCGCGTCCAGAAACTCCGCTACTTGAGCGTCTACGCGTGTATCTCATCTATTAAGGTTTCATGCGCCATTCTGCCGATAAGCAGGCGTCCTGGGCACTAATCTGAGAATCTCTCCCGGTTGCCTCAGATGGTAGCAAACGGTGTATCCCACTAAATTTGAGCTTTATCTAGCCACATGGGCGATGGATAGATAAAGCAGATCCGAGCTTACGCTGCGAATGCTAGGTTTTGGTTTGTTTTGCCAGTTGTTATAATTACGTTGGTGACGGAGACGATCCTCCGACGCGCGACCCAAGCCCAGATCATCCCTGTCGAATCCGTAACGTCCCCTCATTAAAAGAGACACGGAAGATGTATAAACAGCTTCATGTGCTATAAACCTATTATAAGGTACGAATGGTCAGACATCAAGCCCTAGCGGTTACGTTCTTTCATCGCACGGTCAATTTCTCGTTTTGCGTCTTTTTTCTTAAGATCTTCTCGCTTATCGTAGTTTTTCTTACCTTTACCCACACCAATCAGTACTTTAGCAAAGCCATCCTTTAAATACATTTTCAACGGAATAATCGCAGAACCTTGTATTTTTGAATGTGCTAACAAATTAGTAATTTGCTTTTTATGCAGCAATAGCTTACGTGACCGGGTTGGGTCATGGTTAAACTGGTTGCCTTGATCGTAAGGACTGATGTGCATATTGGAAATCCAAGCTTCGCCGTTACGAATTCGAACAAACGAATCTTTCAATTGAACTTTGCCGTTTCGTGCAGATTTAATCTCAGTTCCCTGCAAGACAATTCCCGCTTCGATTGTTTCTTCAATGAAGAAGTCGAAACCAGCTTTCTTGTTTTGGGCAATTACGTTGCCTTCTCCTTTGGCCATGTGGTTTCACCTCAGCTAGATTCATAAAGAGGCCCGAAAGCCGCTTTATTATTTTTTCTTATTGCGTCCTTGTTTTGCTGCATTTTCATAAAACTTTTTCTTTTTATTTTTTGGTTTACGTGTAGGTCCGCTGCCTTCTGGTTTTTTGCCATCGCGTGCAGGTTTCCCGCTGCCTTCTTTTTTGCTAGCACGAATAACTTTTGGCTGTTCTTTTCTTGTGCGACGTGGCGTTTGTACCATGCCAACAATTTCAAAATCAATCGATGATTCTTCTGGTTTAACGCCAATTACTTTAATTTCGATTTCGTCACCGATCCGAAACTGACGGTTTGTGCGTTCACCAATCATCATCATGCTACGATCGTCAAAACGGTAATAATCATCTGTCATATTCGAAACATGAACTAAGCCTTCAATGGTATTCGGCAGTTCAATAAATAAACCGAAATTCGTCACTGAAGAAATGATTCCTGTAAACTGTTCGCCGATTTTATCAGCCATAAATTGAGATTTCTTTAAAGCATCTGTGTCACGTTCGGCTTCTACTGCACGACGTTCGCGTTCCGATGTATGTGTTGCGATATCATCCATATTGGCATCCCAGTAAGCAATTGTTTTTTGCGACATGTCTTTTTCTACCAAGTACGTGCGGATCAGACGGTGTACAACTAAATCTGGATAACGACGAATTGGTGAAGTGAAATGTGTATAAAATTCTGTTGATAACCCAAAATGCCCTAAGCTCTCAGAAGAATATTTTGCTTGTTGCATTGAACGTAACATCATCGTAGAAATAACCGGTTCTTCTGGTGTTCCTGCAATCGATTCAACAATTTCTTGTAATGCACGTGGGTGAATTTGTGTTCCAGATCCTTTTACTAAAATGCCGAAATTTGTAACAAATTCGAAAAAGCGTTGTAATTTTTCAGGTTTTGGATCTTCGTGAATTCGGTAAATAGCTGGAACATCTAAACGATGGAAATGTTCTGCTACTGTTTCGTTGGCAGCTAACATAAACTCTTCAATTAAACGTTCAGCAACTGTACGTTCACGAACAACAACGTCTAGCGGATAGCCATTTTCATCTACAATAACTTTTGACTCTTTAAAGTCAAAATCGATTGCACCGCGGCGCATCCGTTTCGTGCGAAGAACTTCAGCTAATTCTTTCATCAATTGGAACATTGGTACCAACTCGCTATATTTTTCTTTTAGTTCTTGGTTGTCTTGCTCTAAAATTTCATAAACGTCTGTATACGTCATTCGTGCCGACGTTTTAATCACACTTTGGAAAATGTCATGAGACAGTACTTCACCTTGGTCATTAAAAATTATTTCACAAGATAAAGTCAAACGATCGACTTGCGGATTTAAAGAACAAATTCCGTTTGATAAACGATGTGGGATCATTGGAATCACGCGGTCTGTCAAATAAATACTTGTTGCACGATCATAGGCTTCACGGTCCATCGCAGACCCTTCAGTCACATAATGGCTAACGTCCGCAATATGAACACCTAATTTATACGTGCCATCTTTATATTTGCTAACTTGTATCGCATCATCCAAATCTTTTGCATCTGCTCCATCAATAGTGACGATTTGTTCGTCACGTAAATCGCGACGATTATCCAAATCAGCTGGATCGATTTCATCAGGCACATTATTCGCTTGTTCTAATACATCTGGAGGAAACTCCGTTTCGATGCCGTATTTATGAATAATAGAAAGAATATCAACACCGGGATCATTTTTGTGACCAAGAATTTGCGTTACCATTCCTGTCGCAGACATCCTGCCTTCAGGCCATCCCGTAATCTCGACAACTACTTTATGACCGTCCACTGCACCTAAAGTATCACCTTTAGCAATAAAAATATCCATATTCATCTTTTTATCGTCCGTTACGACAAAACCAAAGCCTTTGTTTTCTTGGAAAGTACCGACAGCTTTTGTTGTTCCACGCTCAACAATCCGAATAATCGCACCTTCACGACGATCTCCGGAAGATCCTTCAGAAATGCGGATTAATACTTTATCACCATTTACTGCGCCATTTACTTCTGTTGGCGGAATAAATACATCGTCTAAACCGGCTTCTTCTGGTGCGACAAAACCAAAGCCTTTTGGATGTCCAATAAATTTTCCGCGCATCAGATTCATACGTTCAGGTACACCATAACGGTTTGATCTTGAACGAATCAATGTTCCAGATTCTTCTAATCTTACTAATGTTTTAACCAATTTTGTAAACTCATTGGCATCTTCAAAACCGAATTGTTCTTCTATTTCTTGTACAGTCAGCGGTTTATACGCTTCTTCACGCATAAAAACTAACAAGCGCTGCTCTAGTGAATTTTCGGGATTCCCCAATTCTAACTCCTCCTTTATGACGGTTTACACACTCCAATCTAATGATTCAAGAAATGTAAAAATGTCTTCATGCAATTGCTTTTTTTCTTTATCGAGTGTAATGACATGACCCGAATTCTCATACCATTTAATGTGTTTATCAATCGATTCCGAATGATCATAAATGATATTAGCTGAATTTGTGTCAATAACTGTATCTAGTCTACCTTGAACAACGAACAAAGGAGCATATACATGATCGACATGTGCTTTAACATCTGCAACTAACGCACGTAAATCAGTTAATGAGTCCATCGGTTTTTCTTGGAAGGTCTCTATTTCTTCTTCGATAAGCTCTTCACTTTTTCCTTCGTATTGCTTATAATCGCGTGCGTATTTTAACACACCTTGATACATTAAATCAGTAGTTTTCATATTCATAGGTGCACACATCGTAACAATTCCCTTGACAGGCTTTGTATACCCTAATTTCAAGCTGAATACGCCGCCAAGCGACAGTCCCGCTACTGCAATTTCAGTGTACCCTTCTTCTATTAATGTATCATAAGCTTGCTCTACGTCTTTCCACCAATCAACTGGTCCTGTGCCAACCAGCTCTTCTGGAGCCACGCCATGTCCTGCATAATGAGGCGCTATGCTTGTGTAGCCGTTAGTTTCTAGAAAACGTCCCAACATCCGAACATCTGCTGAGTTTCCTGTGAATCCGTGTAAAAGAAGAACTGCCCGTGGTCCTGTTTTAAAGAAAAATGGTTTTGGTTGCGAGACTCGCATGAAAACTCCTCCATTCTAATACTAAAAGAAAACGCCCAACCATGTATGGTCAGGCGATTTAATCATCTACATTATACTTTCGTTACGGCAACAGCCAGAATAAAGAATAAGGCAGCAAGTACAATCGTTACTCGGTGTAGGACTAAGTCCAAGCCACGAGCTTTTTGCTTACCGAAAAGTTGCTCTGCTCCACCGGAGATGGCTCCTGAAAGACCTGCACTTTTTCCAGATTGCAATAAAACGACTACGATTAATGCGAGCGATACGATGACGAGTAATGTCATTAACAACGTATGCATAAATTCCACCTCCTGAAACGAACGTTCACAACAAAATTAAGTTTACCAAAAATTGTGACCGGTGACAATAGCAATAGAAAATAGAAGACAAATGCCTTCTATTTTCTCAATTTATCGAGAAACTTCTAACAAGCCATGTTTTTCCGAAACTTACTGCTCTCTTTCTATAATGAAGCGGAGCTAGTTTCCGGAATATCTACATCTACTAGTATAAATTTATTTTTTCAAGTTGTAAAAAGTTTTAAGTCCTAGGTACTGTCCAGTTTCGAACAACTGATCTTCAATGCGCAATAATTGGTTGTATTTCGCAACCCGATCCGTACGTGATGGTGCACCTGTTTTGATTTGACCAGCGTTTGTTGCAACTGCGATGTCTGCAATTGTTACATCTTCAGACTCGCCTGAACGGTGGCTGATGACTGCTGTGTAGCCAGCTCGTTTCGCCATTTCAATTGCATCAAACGTTTCAGTTAATGTACCGATTTGGTTTACTTTGATCAGGATTGAGTTACTGACGCCTTCTTCGATTCCTTGAGCCAATTTTTTCGTGTTGGTAACGAATAAATCGTCTCCAACCAATTGCACGCGGTCACCGATTCGTTCTGTTAGTAATTTATGTCCAGCCCAGTCATTTTCATCTAATCCATCTTCAACTGAAATAATTGGGTATTTATTGCAAAGCTCTTCGTACCAATCAACCATTTCTGCTGATGTTTTCACTGTGTTATCGCCTGGCAAGTTGTAAACGCCTTTTTCTTTGTCATAGATTTCAGAAGCAGCAACGTCCATTGCTAACAATACGTCTGTGCCAGCTTTATATCCTGCTTTTTCGATTGCTTCTATGATGGTAGTCAAAGCTTCTTCGTTTGAACCCAAGTTCGGTGCAAACCCACCTTCATCTCCAACAGAAGTGTTATAGCCTTTTTCTTTTAGTACAGCTTTCAAGTTATGGAAGATTTCCGCACCCATCTGAACGGCTTCACGGAAGGTTGCTGCTCCAACTGGCATTACCATAAATTCTTGGATGTCTACGTTGTTATCAGCGTGTTCTCCACCGTTTAAAATGTTCATCATTGGTACTGGCAATTGTTTAGCGTTAAAGCCACCTAAGTATTGATAAAGTGGAAGATCCAAATAATCTGCTGCTGCGTGAGCAACCGCTAGAGAAACGCCAAGAATTGCGTTAGCGCCCAAACGGCCTTTATTTTCTGTGCCGTCTAATTCAATTAATGCCTTATCAATTGATACTTGGTCAAGCACTGAGTATTTTTCTTCTAAGCTTTCAGCAATTTCAATATCAACGTGTTCTACAGCTTTTAATACGCCTTTACCTAAGTAGCGGCTTTTGTCGCCGTCACGAAGCTCAACTGCTTCATGTTCGCCAGTAGATGCACCTGAAGGTACAATAGCGCGACCAAAAGCTCCGCTTTCTGTGAATACTTCAACTTCGATTGTAGGATTTCCTCGTGAATCCAGAATTTCGCGTGCTTGAATGTGTGTAATAATTGGCAATTAAAACAGCTCCCTTTTAATATAATGATTTTCCTGTCATTTCAACCGGTTGTTCAATGTCTAACATTTTTAAGATGGTTGGTGCCAAATCGGCCAGAATACCATCTTTTCGAAGAACATAGTCTGACTTTGTCAAAATTACTGGTACTTGATTGGTCGTGTGTGACGTCATTGGATTGCCTTCAATTGTACGAACTTCATCTGCGTTGCCGTGGTCAGCCGTAATTATTGCCGAGCCACCTTGTGCATGTATTGCTTCGACAATGCGCCCTAGACACTCATCTACCACTTCGATTGCGCGAATGGTTGGTTCTAACATACCACTATGACCTACCATGTCAGGATTAGCAAAGTTTAAAATGATCGCATCGTGTGCGCCAGCTTCGATTTGTTCGACTAGACGATCTGTTACTTCGTAAGCACTCATTTCTGGCTGCAAATCGTATGTCGCAACTTTCGGTGAGTTGACTAAAATCCGGTCTTCTCCAGGAAAGACTCTTTCGCGTCCACCGCTCATAAAGAACGTGACATGCGGATACTTTTCGGTTTCTGCAATGCGCAGCTGAGTCAATCCATTAGTTGAAATTACTTCACCAATGGTATTTTCTAAGTTTACCGTTTCAAAGGCAACACGCGTTGGTAGTTCTGCGCTGTAAGACGTAAACGTAATATAGCTTAAGTTTCTTGGGTGTTTGGCACTTAACGGGAAGCCATTGAAATCTTCGCGAATAAACGCTGCAGTTAATTGAATCGAACGGTCTGGTCGGAAGTTGAAGAAAATTAATGAATCTTCCGAATCAATCGTTGCTACTGGTTTGCCGTTTTCTTCAATAGCAAACGGTACAACAAACTCATCAGAAATATCGTTTTCATAAGATGCAGTAATTCCTTCGATTGCCGAATCAGCTGTTTTGCCAACGCCATCAACTAATGCGTGATAGGCTAAACCAGCACGTTCCCACCGTTGGTCACGATCCATTGCATAATAACGTCCGCTAATAGATGCAAATTTACCAACACCAATTTCTTTCATTTGCTGTTCTGTATGCTCTACGTATTTAAGAGCAGTTCTCGGTCCGACGTCTCGACCATCCAGGAAACCGTGCACATAAACTTCTGATAATCCTTGCTGTTTCGCCAGTTTCAGCAAAGCGAAAAGATGTTCGTAATGGCTATGAACACCACCATCAGACAACAGTCCTAAAATGTGAAGTGCTTTGCCACGGCTTTTAGCATTCGCAATCGCTTCAAGAAAAGCAGCATTTTCAAAAAAGTCGCCATTACGAATTGCTTTATTGATGCGTGTTAAATTTTGATAAACAACGCGTCCTGCACCAATATTTAAATGACCTACTTCTGAATTGCCCATTTGGCCAGCCGGCAACCCAACAGCCTCGCCAGAAGCTGTCAGCAATTCATGCGGATAAGTTTCCCATAAACGATCAAAATTCGGCTTTTTAGCTTGTGCAACGGCATTTCCGAAAGCTTCTTCACGACAGCCAAACCCATCTAAAATGATGAGAGCTGCAGGATGAGTTTTACGCATGTGAACCAGCCTCCAACAATTTAACAAATGACTCAGCTTCTAGACTTGCGCCTCCAACTAATGCTCCGTCAATATGTTCCATACCCATTAATTCATCAATGTTTGCAGGTTTAACGCTACCACCGTATTGAATGCGGAGCTCTTCAGCTGTTTGATCTTGATACAAAGCCGCCACTTTTTTGCGAATAATTCCACATACATCGTTTGCGTCTTGCGCAGTAGCCGTTTTGCCAGTACCAATTGCCCAAATAGGCTCATAAGCAATAACTAATTGCGTGACTTGCTCTTCCGTCAAACCAGTAATACCTTTTTCTACCTGTGTTTCAACAACCGAGCCTGTTTCATCATTTTCACGATGTTCAAGTGTTTCGCCAACACATAAAATTGGTACTAAGCCATGTGCGAAAGCAGCTTTGACTTTTAGATTTGCGGATTCATCTGTTTCGCTGAAATACTGACGGCGCTCTGAATGGCCAATAATAACGTACTTAACGCCAATATCTGTTAATTGGACAGGACTGATTTCACCTGTAAAAGCACCTTCGTCTTGTTCAGACATCGTTTGTGCACCGATTTGAAGTGCGCTATCTTTTGAAGAATCAACCAGTTGCGCTAAGTATACGGATGGTGCGCAAATAACGGCATCTAGTTTTTCCGTACTTGGTACCAAACCGTTTATTTTTTCGATAAATTGTTTAGCTTCTTTTGCTGTTTTGTACATTTTCCAGTTTCCTGCAATAATGGGTTTTCTCACAAAAGCACTCCCTTTCAATCTAATGGTTTTATTTATTCGTTAATGCACTGACACCTGGCAACTCTTTGCCTTCCATAAACTCTAACGAAGCGCCTCCGCCAGTAGAGATATGATCCATTTTTTCTGCTACTTCAAATTTTTCTACAGCAGCAGCGGAATCACCACCACCAATTACGGTATAACCTGAAGTTTCAGCCATTGCTTGTGCGACGGATTTTGTGCCATTTTCAAATGCTGGCATTTCAAAAACACCCATCGGTCCGTTCCAAATAATCAATTTCGAATCTTTAATGATATCCGCATATAGTGCTGCAGTGTCAGGTCCGATATCTAATCCCATCCAGTCTGATGGGATTTCTTCAATCTTAACATTTTTCGTTTCAGCATCTTTTGAAAACTCGTTAGCTACAATTGCATCGATTGGCAAGTAAAGGTTAACACCTTTTTGTTTTGCCTTTTCGACAAATGAGTTAGCCAAATCTAGTTTATCTTCTTCAACCAGTGAGTTTCCGATTTCGTGGCCTTGTGCTTTGATAAAAGTGTATGAAAGTCCGCCACCAATGATTAAGTTGTCTACTTTATCTAATAAGTGATCAATCACACCAATTTTATCTTTTACTTTTGCGCCACCGATAATCGCCGTAAATGGACGTTCTGGCTGGGATAATGCTTTGCCCAATACATCAAGCTCTTTTTCTAACAACAACCCTGACACAGCTGGTAAATACTTTGCGATGCCTGCTGTTGAAGCATGCGCACGGTGAGCAGCACCAAATGCATCATTAACGAAAACATCCGCTAGTGCAGCAAATTCTTTTGCAAGCTTTTCATCATTTTTCTCTTCACCTGCATGGAAACGAACATTTTCAAGTAAAATGATATCGCCTTCTTGCATTTCAGAAATTTCCTGTTCGACTTTTTTACCAATTGATTCGTCCAAGATTTTCACTTTTTTATGTAACAATTCACCTAAACGAACACCTGTTGCAGCCAGTCTCATTTCTTCATTAACCTCGCCTTTGGGACGACCTAAATGGCTAGCTAAAATTACTTTAGCGCCTTGTTCGATCAAGTATTCGATCGTTGGAACAGCTGCACGGATTCTTGTGTCATCTGTTGCTTTGCCATCTGACATCGGTACGTTGAAATCAACTCGACAAAAAACACGTTTTCCTTTCAAATCCAAATCTTTCATGGTCATTTTCTGCTGCATGAAAATACCTCCTATTTGTATGAAAAAAAATAAGGAGCGGGGTAAGTTCCCCGCCCCTTTTACCCTCTTTTATTATAGAGGTTCATTGGTAATTAAGCTATGATTTCAGGATTACAATCCTGTTTTGTACATGTGAAGCGCAAGGTCGATACAACGGCTAGAGTAGCCAGATTCGTTGTCGTACCATGAAAGAACTTTAACCATATTATCGCCAACCATCATTGTCGAAAGACCATCAATCGTTGCTGAAGCTGTGTTGCCGTTATAGTCTCTCGATACAAGCGGAAGTTCGCTATAATTCATTAATCCTTTTAGTTCATTTTCTGATGCGTCTTTTAACGCTTTGTTAACCTCTTCGACAGTTGCATCTTTTTCAAGGTGAGCAACTAAGTCGATCAATGATACGTTTGGAGTTGGAACGCGGATTGCCATTCCATCAATTTTACCTTCTAATTCAGGCAATACTTTTGCAACCGCTAAAGCTGCCCCAGTTGTTGTTGGAATCATTGATTCTGCAGCTGCACGCGCACGACGGAAATCTTTGTGCGGAGAGTCTAACAAAATTTGGTCATTTGTGTATGAATGGATAGTTGTCATCATTGCATGTTTGATGCCGAAACACTCGTTCAACACTTTCGCCATTCCTGCAAGACCGTTTGTTGTACATGAAGCGTTTGAAACAACATTATGCTCTTTCGGGTCATACGTTTCGTGGTTTACACCCATAACAAGTGTCTTCATACCATTTTTACCTGGTGCTGATACGATTACTTTTTTAGCTCCAGCTTCGATGTGTTTTGAAGCCGACTTAGAATCAGTGAACAATCCAGTAGATTCTACAACGATATCTACCCCGTATTCTCCCCAAGGAAGGTTTGCTGGATCTTTTTCTGAAAATACACGGATTGTTTTGCCGTTAACAACAATGTTATCGCCGTCAACTGAAACTTCAGCGTCTAAAATCCCGTGAACAGAGTCGTATTTCAGAAGATGCGCAAGCATTTTTGCGTCTGTTAAGTCATTTACTGCTACTACTTCTACTTCGTCATTTGTTAAAGCTTCACGAAATACAATACGTCCAATACGTCCAAATCCGTTAATTGCTAATTTTAAAGTCATTTATAATTCCTCCAATTTTTTAGTTAGTTCAAGAATTTTTCGTGCAGCACCTTCGTCTGTGATCAACACTGTCGGACTCGCTACATTTTTAGAATAAGACAAAATCGCTCTTGCTTTAGATGCTCCGCCTGCGACCGCCAATACAATGTCAGTTTTTCGAACCTGCTCTAATTGAATCCCCGCTGTGCGGATGCGATAAACAATTTCCCCGTCTTTATCGAAGTAATACCCGAAAGCCTCACTAACCGCTCCGCCCAAACAAATCTTTTCAACTTCTTCTATAGAAGAATGACGGCGTACGGCCATCTCTTTTGCATTGCCTATTCCGTGTACAATTACCTCTGTTTGATCATACAAATTCATCATTTCTTTAATGACAGGCTCTCTCATCATCATTGCAAACGCTTCTGCACTTAAATGATCAGGTAAGTATAGCGTTTTAAATGAACCTCCTGTTTTTTCAGCAAAAGCCGCAGCGATGGTATTCGCTTGATGTAAAACATCTTCGCCGAGTCCGCCACG
Source organism: Caryophanales bacterium (assembly GCA_038243515.1). GTDB lineage: Bacteria > Bacillota > Bacilli > Bacillales_A > Planococcaceae > Planococcus. The sequence goes on along the minus strand of JBBSRA010000003.1, from coordinate 73,366 downwards.
TGCTGCAATAAACTGAAGCGCTTGGTCGGCTTTACTACCCACTAATTCTTTTGAAATGGCTGCCATGGTGCTTCCACCAGTTACTGCTATTTTCTTGTAACTGCCAAACAAACCTTCAAGAAAACGAGCAGCTTCTTTTCCAATATGAGATTTTACTGCAGGAATTTCATCGCTGTCTTGCGGTAAGATGACGATTTTCGAAATCCCTAGAACTTCTTGCAACTCGACTTCCATATCCGTTAATCCAGATAACTCACGAACAAAACCTTTCAGGTTCTCGAGCACTTCTAAGCCTTGTAGAGTCACGATCATACCCGCTGTTTTCATCTCAATCAATTGTTGATTTCGTAAAAGATCTGTATCTTTTCTTATTTCACGCTCTGTTACCCCAGCAATTTCACATAAGGTTCTTCTGCCGATTGGTTGTTCTAAACTAATTGTTTGTAAAATTTGATACCTTTTCTTCAGGAGCTCGGACATTTCCGGCATCAGCTTTTGCTGAGCGTCAGATAATGCATCCATATTTTCACTCCGTTCTGTCTGGTCATTTTTCGTCCCAGCACTTATTTATCTGTCCCACTAATTCTATTCTACCTAATCTTTCTATTAATTGCAAATAAAAAGAAGCGTCACATTTCTAACGCTTCTACCAACTCGACATAACCAATATTGCCACATAACAATAGTTTGTTGTCTTTCTCTAATACGGGAATCATCAGCATGTATTTTTCATGCAAAACATCATCACTTTCAATATCTACTTCCTTATAAGACAATGGGATATCCTCATTGACAAGTTGAATCATTAACTTTGCCTTATCGCACAGCGGACAGTTTGCTCTTGTATACAGGGTGAACATTTTCTCCCATCCTTTCTTACTTTTACTTACCAGCTATTCCCTTTGTTCCCTATTATTAAAACGCCTTATGCAAATTCATCATTCCCAAACAAAAAAAGACTCTGCTCGCCTAGTATGGCAAGAAGAGTCTAACTTATGTATGCCCTCGGAAGGAATCGAACCTTCATCTCAAGAACCGGAATCTTACGTGTGATCCATTACACTACGAGGGCTTATACGCTATTCGCGACTTTTCTATTATACGAAAACATTCTGACTAAATCAAGTCTCATTTTATGATTCGTTAGATTTGACCTTCCTTGACCATGATGTGTATGATAATAGTATAGCTGAGAGAGCTTTCAGCATTGTTTGTAAAACACTTAATCGAGGAGGAACTATTCTATGAACTTAATTCCTACAGTAATTGAACAAACTAGCCGAGGCGAACGTGCTTATGATATTTACTCACGTTTGTTAAAAGACCGCGTCATTATGCTGGGCAGCGCGATTGATGATAATGTTGCAAATTCAATTGTTGCACAACTTCTGTTCCTTGAAGCAGAAGATCCAGATAAAGACATTTCAATTTACATCAACAGCCCAGGTGGAAGCATTACTGCCGGAATGGCGATTTATGACACCATGCAGTTTATCCGTCCAGATGTTCAAACAATCTGTATCGGTATGGCCGCGTCAATGGGAGCTTTCCTACTTGCAGCTGGAACAAAAGGTAAACGTCTGGCGCTTCCAAATGCGGAAGTCATGATTCACCAACCCCTTGGCGGTGCACAAGGACAAGCTACTGAAATCGAAATTGCAGCAAAACGCATTCTACACCTTCGCGAAAAATTGAACCAGATTCTTTCAGAACGTACTGGCCAGCCAATCGAAGTGATTGCAAAAGATACAGACCGTGATAACTTCATGACAGCTGAACGCGCTTTAGAGTACGGCTTGATTGACCAAGTCATTACACGTAGCAAGTTGCCTGAAGATCACAAAAAAGATATCTAAAACAAAAACTCACAGCCGAGGCTGTGAGTTTTTTTGTTCTTTTTCAAATAAAAATTGACTGTTCGCCAATTAAGACAGACAGTCACAAACCAACTTAAACTTATAGTTAAGCATCTTTTTCAATTACTTGCGACAAGGTCTGCACGGCGTTTTCTTCATCCAAACCTTCAGCAGAAATTTTAATGTCTGTGCCTTTGCTTATTGCTAGACTCATAACGCCCATGATGCTTTTCGCGTTAACTTTTTTATTGTCTTTTTCTAAATAGACATCTGCACTAAACCGATTTGCTTCTTGAACGAATAATGCGGCTTGTCTTGCTTGAAGACCCGTTTTCAATTGTACTTTTACTTGTTTTTCAACCATGCTCATCCTCCTCTAAAACTAACTTTCTTCTATATGAATACACAACCAACCGTTAACGGCCAATCATTTCTCCATTTCTCAGTGATGTAGCAATCTCATCAATTTTTCGAAGCCGGTGATTAACGCCTGACTTACTAACTGTTCCACCTGACACCATTTCGCCAAGTTCTTTTAATGTTACATCTTGGTATTCCACTCGAAGTCGTGCAATTTCACGAAGTCTTTCTGGTAATTGATCGATTCCGATTGCTCCATCGATAAAACGAATATTTTCTACTTGTCGCAAAGCTGCATCGATGGTTTTGTTTAAGTTGGCTGTTTCACAATTGACGAGACGATTGACGCTATTACGCATGTCTCGAATAATTCGAACATCCTCAAATTTCAACAAAGCAGAATGTGCGCCTGTAATGCTAAGAAAATCCGATATTTTCTCAGCTTCTTTTAAATACGACACAAAGCCTTTTTTACGTTCAATCGTTTTGCTATTCAAGTGAAACTCATTCATTAAATCAACCAATGATTCAGCATGGTCTTTGTAAAGAGAGTAAATTTCTAGATGATAAGATGAGGTTTCCGGATTGTTAACCGAGCCACCAGCTAAAAAAGCACCTCTTAAATAAGACCGTTTACAGCAGTTTTTTTCAATCAAACTTTTTACGATTTGATGCTGAAATTGAAAACCTTCTGTTAAAATCTCCAAATCTTCAAGAATATACTTGGCTCCTTCTCGAATTCTACAAATGTAAATATTATTCTTTTTTAACCGCATTTTTTTCCGAACCAGCAATTCAACAGGATATGCTTTGTAAAAACGCTTTAGTAAAGTATAAATACGACGTGCAATTGCCGCATTTTCAGTTTGGATGTCTAAGCTTAGTTGACGATTGGAAAACGATAACGTGCCATTCATTCGGATCATTGCGGAAAGTTCTGCTTTTCCACAGCAATCATCTATTTCAATTTGTGTCATTTCTTTTTTAGTTTCGGATGCAAAAGACAAAATTCGTTCCCCCCTTTCAAAGCATTAAAAATATGGCTGCTTCGAATCTTCACTGGCATGGCCATCAGCATATTCAAATAGCCATTCTGCGACTTTTGTCGGTTCGTGACGTACAGTTTCACCAGAGATATTGGCAATGTCTTTGCGGTAAACTTCAAGACCCATTTTCTTTAGTCGCTCTTCGTCATACTCAACAGGCCATGCTTGTTCTTTCTCGTAACGTTCAGCAATCGTTTCTGGCATTTGCACTTTATCAAGTAAAATGGCATCTAAGAATCTTTCACCTACGTGATCATAAAGTGCTTTCACATGATCAGAAGCTGTGTATTTATAAGTCTCACCTGCTTGTGTCATCAAATTACAAATGTAGATTTTTTTCGCTTTTGCAGCAATAATCGCTTTTTTAATATCTTTTACTAACAAATTCGGCAAAATACTTGTATATAAAGAGCCTGGACCGACTACGATGACATCTGCATTTTCAATTGCTGCAATCGTTGCTGGTATGGCTTTCACATCATACGGCTCAATAAAAACACGTTTGATTGGTTGTAAATAGGCAGGAATTTTAGACTCTCCTTCAATAATAGTGCCATCTTCTAATTCCGCACTCAACGTGACAATTTGGTTCGCGGCCGGTAATACCGTTCCATTAACACTTAGGACACGGCTCATTTCACGGACAGCATGGGAAAAATCCCCAGTAATATCTGTTAAAGCTGCCAGCATTAGATTACCTAATGAGTGCCCATCAAGATCTAAGGAGTGCTTGAAACGATATTGGAACATTTCAGTAACCAAAGGTTCACTATCTGACAAAGCTGCTATGACATTTCGGATATCTCCTGGTGGTGGAATATCTAAATCATTTCGTAAACGCCCCGAACTTCCCCCGTCGTCTGCAACCGTAACGATCGCTGTCAAGTCCAGTGGGTATAATTTTAAGCCCCTCAACAATGTAGAAAGTCCTGTACCGCCGCCTAAAATAACAATTCGTTTCCGTTGCTGTTTACGTTCCATGCGCTCATTCCTTTCTTATCTTGACGTCTCTATGCGTAACGATCACTTTATTGTTTTTCTCTAGAAGTTCGCCGTAGTATTCAGCTAAGGTTACGGAACGATGCTGACCACCTGTACAACCAAATGCGATAACGAGTTGTGCTTTTCCTTCGCGCTTGTATTGAGGAATCATAAATTCCAATAGATCTGTCAGTTTCTCAATGAGCGTTTGTGTTTCTTGCCATTTTAATACATAACTCGACACTCGTTTATCCAATCCTGTTAACGGATTCAACTCTTCAATATAATAAGGATTTGGTAAAAAACGAACGTCAAATACTAAATCGGCATCAATCGGCATGCCATGCTTAAAGCCGAAAGACATTACATTTACAGTAAACACATTGCTCGTTTTTGAAGAAAAATCAGCGGTGATTCGTTCTTTCAACTGACGAGGTGACATGTTAGAAGTATTATATATATGTTGCGCTCTTCCTTGAAGATCACTTAACATGTCTCGTTCTTTTTGAATACCACCCAACACCAATCCACCAGGTGACAAAGGATGAGATCTTCTAGACTCTTTATATCGACTAACCAATGTTTCGTTTTCTGCATCTAAAAACAAAATTCTAGTAGAGACTTTTGAATCTTTCGACATGTCATCAATTGCATCTAGCAAACTGTCAAAAAAGTCGCCTCCCCGCAAATCCATAACAACGGCTACACGCTTCATGGATTTTCCGGAATCTCTCATTAATTTAATGAAAGTCGACAATAAAGTTGGTGGTAAATTGTCAATCGTAAAAAAACCTAAATCTTCAAAGCTTTGAATTGCCACCGTTTTTCCTGCGCCTGACATACCTGTAATAATAATCAGTTCTGTTTCTTCTTCACGGTTATCCATTAAAATGATTCACCTCTTCGAATGATGATTGGATGGTTTCTTTAATTAATTGAAATTCTTTTGTGTAGTAAAATGTTCCGTACTGAACACCCTGCTGACTCACTACAAACTGCAAATTTGTCCGGTCTCCTTTTGCCATTGGTAAGTGCGCCAAAGCTTCTACAGGATGCCATTCTAATAAACCTTCTGTCGTTTCTTCGAATAGATCTCCGATCAAATCAGTCGCGACAAACGTAAACAACATCCACTCGTCCACAATTTGTTCTTGCTCTTGAATCATCATCGTATATACACCTTTAAGGTTTGTACCTATTGGTGTAGTGTTTGTTTCTTCTTTAAACTCACGGATTGCAGCTTCAAAAACTGATTCTCCAGATTCCATTTTCCCACCAGGTGCCACATACCAATCACGTCGTGGTTTTTTCAATAATAATACTTGTCCGTTTTTAATAACTAGTAAATTCGCGATTCGCTGCACATTCGACACTCCGCATCTATTGTAAACTCTCTCCATTATACATCTATCCTGGTGTGTCATGCAAAAGAATAAAAAAAAGGCCATCTTTCGAGTTACACGAAAGACAGCCCATCAAAGTATTGTTAAAAAGGGGGTCAATTTACTCTTCTAACTATATACCTTGCTCATGACAAGGATATTACAAAACAGTTAAGAAACAATTAAGCTTCTGCTTTCATCCCGATTTTCTCTACAAGCTCTTCGATATAATGTTGTGCTGCTTGAGCTGCGATACTACCGTCACCTGTCGCAGTAACTACTTGACGCAATGTCTTTTCACGAACATCGCCCGCTCCATAAATTCCCGGAACATTCGTTTCCATTTTTTCGTTGGTCACGATATAGCCTTCAGCATTTAAAATACCTAATTCAGCAAATGGTTTTGTCAAAGGCAACATGCCGATATAAATGAAAACACCATCTGATTTAAATTCTTTTTCTTCTCCGTCTTTAGTAGACACTAGTGTGACACCGCCAACTTTTCCTTTTCCATCATCGTGAATTTCTTTAACTGTGTGACTCCAGATAAAGTCAATTTTTTCATTTGCGAACGCACGGTCTTGTATAATTTTTTGTGCACGTAATTCGTCACGTCTGTGAACAATTGTTACTTTGCTTGCAAAGCGAGTCAAATAAACGCCTTCTTCTACTGCAGAGTCTCCTCCGCCTACGACAACCAATTCTTTTCCTTTAAAGAAAGCTCCGTCACAAACCGCACAATAGCTGACACCACGGCCACCTAATTCGGTTTCACCCGGAATGCCCATTTTTTTGTACTCAGCACCTGTTGTAACAATGATTGCACGTGCTTTGTATTCTTTCGATCCCACTTTGATGGTCTTAAACTCTTCTCCATCAATAATTTCTGTTACATCACCATATGCATATTCTGAACCAAATTTTTTCGCATGTTCAAACATTTTTGTTGAAATATCTGGACCTAAAATGTGTGAAAATCCTGGATAGTTTTCGATTTCTTCAGTATTGGCCATTTGACCGCCGGGAATGCCGCGTTCTAACATTAATGTCGTTAAGTTTGCGCGAGAAGTATAAACAGCAGCTGTCATACCTGCAGGTCCTGCTCCGATAATAATTACATCATAAATTTTAGTTGTTTCAGTCATGTTAATAGGCCTCCTAATTCTTCAGTAGCTAAATCGTATAAGATTCTAGCTAAAGCTTCAACTTTTATGCCTGCAGACTTAACCTAAATTGGGTAAGAATGTAGACAATTCTTTCGTGTATTTAGTCAAAGTTGCAACTGAAATTCCAAAACGATCAGCTACTTCTTTTTTTGTTATTTTTTCATTTTTGGAAGAGACCACCATTAATTCAACTGCAGCTGTTAAAGCCGTTGGATTTTTAAACGTATAGTTATTGCTGTAGGCTTTTTCAACCAACAAGAACCATAGCTGGAAAACTTCAGCTCGTTCTTTTGTAACCATTTCTTGCGACTCATAAAGACGTTCTGCAACTTCCATTGCACGCAAAAATGCTTGCTCAGCAGGGATTTCTTTTTTGAATGGATGACCTAGTGCGTATCCTAAAACAAAAGTTTCTAATACAGAAGGTTGATCTGATTCAAGCCAATTTGGATGTGAAATAATTTCTTGTTTATGAGCTGATTTTCCGAGTAAAAACAAACCAAATAACCGCTCACTTTTTTTGGCATGGTCAAGTTTTTGAGCCAAATAATCTCGGTCATGTTCTAGTGCATCTGCGTGTGGCATTGCGGAATGTTCGCTCCACGGAGCAAATCCATCTTTATCCGGGTCCATTTTTTTCAACTGTTCCCAGGCTTGTCTCGATATTTCTTCGTGTCCTGAATGATAAGCCGAATGCGATAACCAGAAATAAAATGCTGTATCTCCCTCAAAGCCACGTTTTTGAAGACTTCTTAGCCAGCGGTACGCCTCTTTATACTTGCCAACAAGCGCAAAAGTGGCTCCTAGTTTGTACCGATGCTCAAATACATACGGCTGTATTTTTTTCAATAATTCAAGAATATCATCTAATTCTTCGTTTTTTTCGTAATAATGAAAGACTGCTAAATTGCATAGCGCATGCAGATTGCCGGTGTTTCTTCGCAGTACATCATGAAGCAAGGCTTTCGCCATTTCAGCTTCGCCAATATAAAAATAAGCTAAAGCTAGGTTATTAAAGGCTCCCCAAAAGTCAGGTTTTTCTTCGATTAGCTTTTCAAGCAGTTCGATTGCCGCTTTAAAATCCCCTTGTTCCATCATGCGACGCGCTTTTTCTTGTTTATAATGATACTCGCTGTCTTCTTCTTCGTCATCTTCACCAAAATGCTGCCCATCTTCTTGTTCCGCAAAATCAATAATGCCCATCGCTTCTGCTGCATACTTTCCTTGCGTTTCATGAAGCAAGTATTTTTTTGCGTATTTTCGTGCATCCCAAAACAGGCCTACATGTGCATGAACTTCTGCAAGGAAAAACAAAATATCAGCTGTTGTGGCATCTAGTTCATAAGCTTTCATAAGCGCATCTATTGCTTGCTCGAATTCTTGCATTTCCATTAGCACAATGCCGTATTGTGTTAAAAAAAGCGAATCTTTCGGGCTTAACTCTGTTGCTCGACGCAAAAATTTATGAGCTTTCGGATAGTTTTCACGTTGAAGTTCTTTCAACGCTTTATGATAATAAAATTCTCCTGTCGGAATAAAAGACAGAACGTTTTCGTAGTTTCTTTTTTTATTCTCCAAAATAAGCCTCCGAAAAAGTAAAAGAGACGATTAACATCGTCTCCATACTCAAATATGCTGTAATTATAGCATATTCCCTTATTATTTACTTGTTCGTTTTAGTTGTGTGGCGTTCTTTTAACACTTCTACTACTTGATCAATCCCCACTTTTTGTTCTTGCAGTAATACAAGAACATGGTAAAACAAATCAGCTGTTTCCATTGCTAACTCTTTCGCATCACGATTTTTAGCTGCGATGATTACTTCAGCCGCTTCTTCGCCTACTTTTTTGCAAATTTTATCGACGCCTTCGTTAAACAAATACGTAGTATACGCTTTTTCAGGCATTTCTTTTTCACGTGTTTCAATTAAAGATGCTAATTGCGCGAACATATCTCCTGGAGAGTTATTGTGTTCACCGTGGATAGTGTCAAAAAAGCAACTGTCTTGCCCTGTGTGACAAGCAGGTCCGTTTGGAATGACTTCATAAATGAGTGAATCACCATCACAGTCTAATCTTACAGCTGTTACTTTTTGCGTATTGCCACTTGTTGCACCTTTGTTCCATAGTTCGTTGCGGCTTCTTGAATACAACCATGTTTCATTTGTCGTCATTGTTTTTTGAACAGCTTGTTCGTTTGCATACGCTAGTGTTAACACTTCTTTTGTTTCGGCATGTTGGATAATGACGGGAATCAGCCCGTTTTGGTCATATTGGATTGTTGTCATCGGACATTCACTCCCTCTTTCCGTAAATATTGTTTTACTTCAGCTATACTGGTTTCTTTATAATGGAAAATAGATGCAGCTAACGCCGCGTCGGCATCTACTGCTTTGAATACTTCATTAAAATGCTCTTTATTTCCTGCTCCACCACTTGCTATAACCGGTACTTCCACTGCGCTACGCACAGCACGTGTCAGTTCTAAATCAAATCCATCTTTTGAGCCATCTTTGTCCATACTCGTTAACAGCAATTCTCCTGCGCCAAGTTCTACGCTTTTTTTAGCCCATTCAACAACCGACCATTCGGTTTTATTGCGACCACCGTGCGTATAAACGTCCCAGCTATCGCCATTTTTCTTGGCATCAATTGCAACAACAACGCATTGAGAGCCGAAAAAGTCCGCACCTTCTTTTATTAGTTCTGGACGATCGAGTGCAGCAGTGTTCAAAGATACTTTATCAGCACCTGCACGCAACATTCGTTTCATATCGTCCAAGCTACGAATTCCGCCACCTACAGTAAACGGGATCGATAATTCAGTAGCTACCGTTTTCACTACTTCAACCATTGTTTCTTTTCCTTCGTGAGAAGCGGAGATGTCCAAAAATACCAACTCATCCGCTCCTTGCTCATCGTAAAAACGAGCCAGTTCAACAGGATCTCCTGCATCACGTAACGATACAAAGCTAACGCCTTTGACGACGCGACCTTCTTTTACATCTAAACACGGAATGATACGTTTTGTCAGCATGACAATGCCTCCCCCAGTGTAAACCGTTTTTCATACAGTGCTTTTCCGATAATCACACCGGCAATATTGCTTTGTGCAGATGCTTTTTTTACGTTTTTCACATCTTCGAGCGAACCAATACCACCAGAAACGATAACTTGCGCGTCTCTAGATTGAGCTAATACACGATTGGCTTCAATATTCGGACCCGCTAGCGTTCCGTCTGTTGCGATATCGGTGTAAATAAAATGTTTTGCACCTTTAGAAGCAAAATAATCGGCTACTTCTGTCGCTGCTTGTCCTGAAGTTTCAATCCAACCTTCTGTTGCTGCCATGCCATTTTTCGCATCGATGCCAATGACAATCCGTTCAGCCCCAAACTCTTCAATAAATGACACAGCAAGTTCTGGGTTACGAATTGCTAAACTTCCAATAATTACGCGAGCAACACCATTTGATAAGTAATGTTCGATGTCTTCTCTTGTTCGGATTCCTCCGCCTACTTGCACGTTAACGCTGAGTTTTGCAGCATTAATAACCACTTGATCGTTAATCCGGACGCCATCTTTCGCACCGTCTAAATCGACCATATGTATCCACTCTGCTCCTGCATCGACAAAGCTCTTCGCCATGTCGACTGGTGAATCTCCATAGATGGTTTCTTGCGCGTAATCTCCTTGGAATAACCGTACACATTTACCACCCCGTAAATCAATCGCAGGATAAATTTGAAAGTTAGTCATTTATGGTCCTCCTGACATTTGCAATCCATTGCGCTAACAAATAATGACCAAAATCACCGGATTTTTCTGGATGAAACTGCATACCGGTAATCAAGCCCGTTCCGACAACGCCTGGAACATCCAAGTTGCCATAACTCGCCGTTGCAAACACTTCTTGTTCTTTTGTATTAACTGCTAAAAAAGAATGCACAAAATAAACATGTGTGTCACTTAATAAATCGTCTAACCAATACGGCATACGCGAAAATTCCAATCGGTTCCAACCCATATGCGGAATTCGGCACGTACCTTTTTCAAAACGATGAATTTGTCCTGTTAATAATCTCAAGCCTGTTGTTGGTTTTACTTCGGAACTGTCTTCATACAACAATTGCATACCAAGACAAATACCAAGAAGCGGAATGTTTTTTTCTGGCAAGGATTGAATAAACTCAGACAAGCCTTTTTTGTTTAATAGCTCCATGGCGTCTGGAAAAGCACCCACTCCAGGAAGCAAAATTCCTTCTGCTTCCATTAAAACAGCAGGATTATCCGAGACAATGACCGTGCATTCAAGCTTTTTCAATGCTTGTTCAACACTGAATAAGTTGCCCATGCCGTAATCAACGATGCCGATGATCATGTTAGCAACCCCTTCGTTGAGGGCACACCTTTAACTCGCGTATCAATCATGGTCGCTTCATCAAGTGCACGTGCTAATGCTTTGAAGATTGCTTCGATAATGTGATGCGTATTTTTTCCGTAATGAACAATTACGTGAACGTTCATGCGTGATTCAAGTGCGAATTTCCATAGAAACTCTTCTACTAGCTCTGTATCAAATGTACCGACTTTTTCATTTAGCAACTCACCCCGAAACTCTAAATGTGGACGATTTGAACAATCGATTACTACTTGAGCCAATGCATCATCCATCGGAACAAACGCATTGCCATAGCGACGTATGCCTTTTTTGTCACCTAACGCTTCTTTTACTGCTTGTCCTAAAACAATGCCAATGTCTTCAGTTGTGTGGTGGTCATCAATATGCGTATCGCCATCTGCTTGAATGTCGCCATCAAATAACCCGTGCTTAATAAACAAATCCAACATATGATCCATGAACGGAACGCCTGTATCAATAATAGATTTGCCTTCGCCATCTAATGAAAACTGGATGGCGACTTTGGTTTCATTGGTATTGCGTTTAATTTCAGCTTGTCTCATTTGTTCGTCTCCTTTTCCCACGATCGTGACTCGACTGCACGTGCATGTCCTTCTAATCCTTCGAGACGCGCCAGACGAGCAATTTTTTCTTTATTGTTTTCCCACGCTTTTTCACTATAGCGAATAATACTTGTTCGTTTAATAAAATCATAGACAGATAATGCACTTGAAAAACGAGCTGTACTGTTCGTTGGCAACACATGATTGGTACCCGCAAAATAATCGCCAATGGGTTCAGAAGAATAACGTCCGATAAAAATAGCACCAGCATGACGAATTTTCTCTGCTACTGCTTCCGCATCTTCCGTCATGATTTCCAAATGTTCTGGAGCCAACTGATTGGCTGCTGTGATTAACTCTTCGATAGTTTCTCCCAAATAAATTGTGCTGTGATCTGCAATCGCAGCACCAGCAATAGCTTCACGTGGCAAACTTGCTAATTGTTGTTTTACTTGTTTTGAAACTGCATCCGCTAACTTTTCACTTGTCGTCAATAACACAGCGCTCGCTAGTGGATCGTGTTCTGCTTGTGACAATAAATCCGCTGCTACTTCATCAGCATAAGCCGATTCATCCGCAATGATCGCAATTTCACTTGGTCCAGCAATCATATCAATTGCCACGTCACCATTCACTTCTCGTTTTGCAAGAGCCACGAAGATATTTCCGGGTCCTGTAATTTTATCGACGGCTGCGATAGATTCTGTCCCATAAGCTAATGCTGCAATTGCTTGAGCACCACCAGATTTATACACTTCTGTAATGCCAAGAATATGAGCAGATGCCAATACGCCATCAGATAATGTGCCATCTTGACTTGGTGGTGAAATTAACACAATCCGCGATACACCGGCTACTTGTGCTGGAATGACATTCATTAAAACAGATGATGGATAAGCGGCTGTTCCACCTGGTACGTAAAGTCCGGCCGACTCAATTGCGCTAACTCGCTGCGCGACATAAGAGCCATCTTCGCTACCCAGACAGTATCCGTTTTGTTGCTGGCTTTCATGGTACGTTCGGATATTAGCTGCTGCTTCTGTTAAATCTTTTACTAGTTGAGGATCAAAGCGTTTTACCGCTTGCGCAATTTCTTCATCTGTGACGCGTAAAGAAGTTAGCTTTGCGCCATCCCATTTTTCCGTATAACGAAACATGGCTCGATCCCCATGCTCTCTGACTTCTTGAATAATGGCTTTTACTGCTGTAACTTGTTGTTCTGTACCTTCTGCTATGGTTCTTCTAATGGAAATCCCTGAAGACAAACGAGTCACTTTCATAGAATGACCTGCTTTCTCAGTCTTTCCACTAGCTCTGTTATGCGTTCTTGTTTTAAGCGGTAGCTTACAGGATTGGCAATTAAACGTGATGTAATGTCGACAATTTTTTCATATTCGACCAAGCCATTTTCTTTTAATGTTTTACCTGTGGAAACAATATCTACAATTCGATCAGCCAAACCAATCATTGGCGCTAATTCAATCGACCCATTTAATTCAATGATTTCCACTTGTTCACCTTTGCCACGGTAATACTGTGATGCCACTTTTGGGTATTTCGTCGCGACACGTGGAGATACTTTGTTCATCAGTGTATCAGGCATACCAGCAGTTGCGATATAGCAACGACTAATGCCGAGATCTAATAATTCATAAACATCACGATCATGTTCGAGCATGACATCTTTTCCAGCGATACCGATATCTACAACTCCATGTTCAACATAAGCTGGCACATCCATTGGTTTAGCAAGAATAAAACGAATGTTTTCATTAGGTGCTTCAACAATTAGTTTTCGTGAATCATCTAGTTCTTTTGGCAAATCGTAACCTGCTTTTACTAATAATTCATAAGCTTCTTCGAATATACGCCCTTTTGGCATTGCTATTGTTAACGCATCCATTAGTTGGCACCTTCCAATCGTAAAACCTTACTAAAATGTTTGCTAAATTCATCAGTGGCCATAACTGCTGGCGCAAATTGAAGTGTGACACGCGCTCCTTGTGCGCGAAGCTTTTGTGCTTCGTCAAATGCTGCATCTTCGTTTTGTTCGTCAAATAAGATTAACGTATGGTCTTGTCTTTCAGACACAGCTGATATAAGTTCTAACAACCGATCGACTCTCAGACCAAAACCAGTTGCACCAACTTCTAATCCAAATTGTTTCATCAACCCATCATAGCGTCCCCCGTTACCTAGCGGAAAGCCACTCCCTGCTGCATATACTTCAAACACCAGTCCGGTGTAATACGTCATGTGACTATTAAAGGATAAGTCATAGGTTACTAGATCAGACAAGCCGCTACGATCCAATATTTTCTTTAGCTTTTTCATTTCTTCATACAAAGCTGTTTGTTTCGCATTATGTGGATCGATCCATTGCTGCCATTCTTCAATCGTAGTTGTTGATATCAAGCTGATAAACGATTCCACTCTAGACGATTCAATTGGCAATTGGTTTGCTAATGTTTCAAAACCAACGCTGTTTTTAGAAACAAATGTACTGCGTACTTGTTCTATTTGCTCTTGGTTTAAACCGAAATCTTCTAAAATCAACTGCAGCAATTGAGTGTGTCCAATGACGAAACGACTCGATTCAATGTTTAAATTCTTTACTATATTTCCTGCGAGAATGATTACTTCTGCATCGGCATACAATGAATCATCGCCAATTAGTTCCACACCCATTTGTTCAAATTCAGCTGGTCGTCCACCTTCTCGTTTTTGAGCACGAAAAACCGTTGAATAATAGCCTAGTCGTACAGGCATTTTTTCTTTTAATAGCTTAGATGCCGCAACACGTGCGATGGGTGATGTCATATCAGGACGCAACACTAAAGTCTCGCCTTGACTGTCTAGTAATTTAAACAGCGCATTGTCTGCAATTGCAGAAATTTTACCGATAGTTTCGTAATACTCTAAAGTCGGCGTCTGCAACAATTCATAGCCTGCTTGTTGAATAATGGTTGTTCCATTTGTCCGTAGTTCAGCTTTCTTTTTTGCGATAAACGGAAAATCGTCTCTCATGCCTAATGGTTTTTCAAACATTTGTATAGTCATTATAAAACTCCCTAATATTGGTTATTTTACTTTATCTCGCTAATGTGGTGAAGTAATTTTATTTTAGCGCATTTTTCTATTCATCGTCAAGAGATATACTCGAAAAAAATCCTGAAAACACAAGGTGCTTTCAGGATTTTGCTTGGCGCTCTGCCATTTGTTCAGCTGTAAAGATGATACTCATCGGATTTCCACCGACAAAAGCTCCAGCTGGCACATCTTTATGGACGAGCGTGGCAGCGGAAACAATCGCGTCGTTTCCGATCGTGATGCCGGGCAAAATCGTGGTGTTTGCTCCGATCATGACGCGATCTCCGATGACCACGTCGCCGAGCCGATATTCATCTATTAAGTATTCATGTGCAAGAATTGTTGTGTTATAACCAATTACTGAGTTTTCTCCAACTGAAATTTTTTCTGGAAACATAACATCTGGCATTACCATCAACGCAAAAGAAGAATGCTTGCCAATTTTCATTTTCAAAAAAGTTTTGTACATCCAATTTTTCATGGGTAAAAATGGCGTATACCTAGCGGTTTGAATCACTAAGAAGTTTTTAGTGACTTTCCAAAAAGGCACCGTTTTGTAAATATGCCAAAGTGAATTGGGACCTTCAACAAAATGGCGTTGTGTGTTTCTCATTATACTGCTTCTTTCGTCATTCCTAGCAAATCGCTTATATGTTGAAGCATAAAGTCAGGATTGAAACTAGCGAGAAGCTCTTCACCTTTTGCGGCCCACGCCACACCAGCCGTCCGAACTCCTGCATTTTTTCCACCTTCAATATCATGCGAGTTATCGCCAATCATCAAAGCTTCGTCGGGAGAAGAGCCTAATTGCGTTAAAGCCAGATGCAATGGCTCTGGATCTGGTTTAGGATTCGTAACATGATCTAAGCCGACTATCACATCAAACACATCGCTAATGCCCATCAACTTTAAGCCATGACGGATGGTATCGCTTCTCTTTGTTGAGACAATCGCCATCTTCAAACCTTGTGCTTTTAGTAAGCGTAGCGTTTCTGCTACGCCATCGTATTCTTCAACTAGTTCATCGTGCAGCGTCCGGTTGATAGTACGGAATTGATCTACCAGTTCTTCAGCATGTTCTGGATCAATTGCCATAAATGTCTGTTTTAATGATGGACCGATAAAATGCAAAGTATCTTGACGATCAAAACGTCCTGGATAATGTTCATCAAGCACTGCTAAGAAAGTTTGAATGATTAATTCGTTCGTGTCTAATAACGTGCCATCAAAATCGAATAAAAGCGTACTGATTTTTTTCTCTGTCATGTAGAAATCACTCTTTTCTGTTTGTTTTCTGCTTTATGCCATATATAAGAAACAAAAATGGTCAGTCCGAGAGCAGTCACAATTCGAATTGCAAGCAACGGCCATATCGGAATTCCCAACGGTATAAAAATTAACGTATCTTCGACGACAGCGTGACAAGCGACAAGGAAAATAAATGCCAAAGTGGCGTCTTTTTTACTGACACCGTCTTCTTGTACAGCTTGAATCATTACACCTGCTCCCATTGCCAGTCCAAAGACAAGTCCAGAAGCAAGTGTCAAAGAAGCATTTTTCTGTACACCCAATACGCGTGTCAGTGGCCCTAGTGTATCAGATATTTTTTGAAGGTATTTTTTGTCTTTCAAAATTTGAATCATAATCATCAACGGAATCACAATTAATGCTAATTGCAAAACACCGAACGAAGCTTTTTCAAGTCCGATTAGTAAAATACCCATCCAACTTTCAGATACTGTCGAAGCTTCAGGAGCAAAACCGTACTTTGCTACTTCTCTCCCGCCTTGCCAAAACAAGTTGATGACAATACCAGACAATGCCGCTAGCCCAAAGCGGACCACTAAGACGATCCATAACTTAACACCAACTTTTAATGCGACACCTGTTTCAATAAAAATATTATGTGAAAACGATAGCATAACGGCTAATATAAATACTTCTTTGACCGTTAATTCTAAAGACAGTATACCCGCAATTCCTGCATATAAGTTAAGCGCATTTCCGAGAACCAATGGAATGGCCGCATCACCGCTTAATCCAAACACACCCATAATAGGTGCTACTAAATTGATGACAAAAGGCAAAACAGGTGTATATTGGAGCATGGTAACGAGCAAAGTAATAGGAAAAATAATTTTTCCTAATGACCAAGTCGTTTTTAACCCTGCTTTCAATCCATTTTTCAATGTCGTCATCTGATCGCTCTTTTCTTCATTATTTATCTTTGTAATGAGGCGGATTTTTAATTGCTACACGACGGTAAACTATTAACGCCGCTGCTAGTAAGATTGCGATGACAGAAACAAGTTGAGCTGCACGAAGTTCACCAACAACATACAAACTATCTGTGCGCATCGATTCGATAAAGAAACGACCCACTGAATACCAAATCATATAGAAGAAAAACATTTCTCCGCGCACGAGATTTACTTTTCGTAGCAAGAGTAAAATGATGATACCTACTAAACTCCACATCGATTCGTACAAGAATGTTGGATGGTAATAAGCTCCATCTATGTACATATGATTGATAATCCAATCCGGAATAAACAAATTTTCTAAAAAGGTACGTGTTACTTCTCCCCCGTGCGCTTCTTGGTTGATAAAGTTACCCCATCTACCAATTGCTTGTCCGATTAAAATACTTGGCGCTAAAATATCTGCTACTTTCAAAAAAGAAGTATTACGTTTTTTTGTAAACACATATGCGACAATTACAGAAGCAATTAACGCACCGTGGATCGCAATTCCCCCGTTCCAAATAGCAATGATTTCGGTGGGATTGTTTTTGTAAGCATCCCATTCAAAGGCTACATAATAAATGCGTGCACCGACAATTGCGAGTGGTACTGCCCATATTAATAAATCTGTTAAAAATTCGTTATGCAACCCTCGTTTAACCATTTCACGCTGTCCTACTAAAAAGGCAATGACAATACCGGCAGCAATGATTACGCCATACCATCGGACCGAAAGGGGTCCGAGTGAAAAAGCGACTGGGTCTATTGAAGCTAATAATGAAAACATTTTGTGCACCTTCCCATTCGCTTAATTTGTATCTTGTGCAATCACATCATTAAGACGCTTTGAAAATTCTTCTGCAGCATTAACACCCATTCGTTTTAACCGATAATTCATCGCAGCTACTTCGATAATAACGGATAAATTTCGACCGGGACGAACAGGAATGGTCAATTTCGTCAATTCTGTATCGATAATCTTCATTTTTTCTTCTTCTAAGCCAAGTCGATCGTAAGTTTTCTCTTGATTCCAAATTTCTAAATCAATCACTAAAGAAATGCGTTTAAATGTACGAACTGCACTTGCTCCGAATAAAGTCATAATATCAATAATGCCGACTCCTCGAATTTCAAGCATGTGTTCGATTAATTTAGGCGCAGAACCAACAAGTGTATTTTCACCTTCTTGATGAATCTCTACACAATCATCTGCTACTAAACGATGGCCTTTTTTAACAAGCTCCAATGCCGTCTCGCTTTTACCAACACCGCTTTTACCTGTTATTAATACACCTACACCATAAATGTCCACAAGAACACCATGAATTGCCGTTGTCGGTGCTAGTTTACTTTCTAAAAAGTTAGTCAACAAACTTGAAAACCGCGTTGTCGACATAGGTGTCGTCATGACTGGTACGTGACGATTACTAGATGCTGCAATTAATTCTTCCGGAACAGGTACGCCATGTGAGACGATAATAGCGGGTGTGTCATCTGTACAAAGTTTCATCATTCGCTCTGAACGTTCTTTTGCTGTCAGCATGGCAAAAAAAGAAAGCTCTGTTTTGCCGAGCAATTGTACACGATTTGCGGGATAATGAGTAAAATATCCTGCCATTTCTAATCCAGGTCTAGAAATATCGCTAATGGGAATATGACGCCCGATCCCTTCTTCTCCGCTGATCAATTCCAGATCAAACGTATTCATCACTTGTTTCGTCGTTACTTGTCCCATTTTGCTCCTCACTTCCTGTCCACACATTTCAGAAAGCTATCAAAATGCTAGTTTTCGTGTGCGGTTTGCTTTCATTTTAACATGGAAAAAATAAATTTGAAGATTTTTGTCCCCTTTTACAGCTCACCTCCCTATATAACAGTAAAAGGAGGTTACACTTAATGAAGATTATGATTGATGCAGGGCATGGACCAGACACACCTGGAAAGCGTTCGCCTGACGGGAGGCTGAGGGAATTCCATTTCAATTCGGCTGTAGCAGAAGAAGTAAAAAAACGTTTGCTACTAGAAGGTCACACTGTATTATTTAGTCACCAAAACGACAAAGATGTGCCTTTACACGAACGCACAAGCCTTGCAAACCGGTTGAAAGTAGATTTGTTTGTTTCGATTCATGCTAACGCATTAGGCCATATATTCAACGCTACTAGTGGCATCGAAACATTTACTTATACAAAACCACAAAAAGCTACTCAGCAGTTAGCTTTTGCCGTTCAACAATCGCTACTTGCTGTTACAGGACGAAAAGATCGCGGCGTCAAACAAGCAGACTTTGCTGTGCTACGAGATACGCATATGCCAGCTATTCTTGTAGAATGTGGTTTTATGACCCATAAACAAGAAGTCGAACTGCTCAAATCAGGAATTTACCGCAAGCGTTGTGCACAAGCTATTTGTTTTGGTATTGCATGCTTTGAAGCGGGTCAATAGTAAAGCAATTTTTAAAACGCGAAAGCCACGACGACTTTCGCGTTTTTTCTTATCATTAAATATGAATTCTGCTAAACTAAAACTAAAGAGGTGACAACATGAACAAAACCATTGGCATTCTGGCGCATGTTGATGCCGGCAAAACGACTTTTTCAGAACAATTGCTTTACCATACAAAAAGTATTCGCGAGCGTGGACGTGTTGATCACCAAAGCGCTTTTCTCGATAGCCACAGCATTGAAAAAAGTCGTGGCATTACTATTTTCGCAGACCAAGCGACTTTTTCGTTTAACAATTCAACATATTTCCTTATTGATACACCTGGACATATCGATTTTTCACCTGAAATGGAACGATCGATTCAAGTTATGGACTATGCCATTATAATCATCAGTGCAGTTGATGGCATCGAAGGACATACAGAAACCGTATGGGAGCTTCTTCGAAAACATAAAATCCCTACCTTTTTTTTTATCAATAAAACCGATCGTGAAAATGCAAATCCCGATCAAGTACTAACTGACATTCGGTCAAATTTTTCTAAAAATGCGTGTGACATCACAACTGCTTTCCAACATAGAAAAATGAGTGAATCTTTAATTGAATTTATTGCAGAACGGGATGAAGAATTATTAACGCATTATTTAGATTCTGGTTACAATGAAGTACTTTGGCTCGAGCGTTTTCAACAGATGATTTCGCTAAATCAGATTTTCCCTTGTGCGAATGGTTCCGCTTTGCAAGATACCGGCATTCAAGAATTTTTAACGCAACTCGATCAATTAACGATCAGCTCTTACCGAGAAGAAGAAGAATTTGGTGCTCGCATTTATAAAATACGCCACGATGATAATGGCAATCGAGTTTGTTTTTTAAAAGCCTTTAGCGGAACATTACATGTTCGCGACAAGCTGACATACGGTCCAAAGCGGTTAGTAGAAAAAGTGTCACAAATCCGAATGTATAATGGCAAAAAATTTCAAACAGTAGAACACGCGGATGCCGGTGAATTATTCGCAATCACCGGATTATCAGAAGCCTCTGTTGGTGATGCGATTGGCGCATGCCAAGACAACAACCAATCCGGTGTGCTGCCAACGTTAAAGTCGACAGTTCTTTTTGACTCAGCAGTTCATGAAAAAGAAGTGTTAAAAAGTTTTACGATGCTCGGTGCTGAAGATCCTTCTTTAGCCGTTTATTGGGATGAGTATTTCCAAAAAATTCAAATACAAGTAATGGGTATCATTCAATTAGAAGTTTTAGAACAAGTAGTATTTGAACGTTTTGGTCATCGAATTCAGTTTGGCGATCCTGAAATTCTTTATAAAGAAACGATTCAAACGTCTGTTATGGGCTATGGTCATTTTGAACCACTTCGTCATTACGCAGAAGTTCATTTAAAACTAGAGCCAGGTCAACGTGGCAGTGGTTTTCAAGTAGCTAATACATGCCACGCCGACGCTTTGTCTAATGGCAATCAAAACCTTGTTTTGCATCACTTGACCGAGCGCGATCATCACGGTTTATTAACAGGTTCGCCTTTAACAGATGTGGAAGTGACGCTTGTCACAGGACGTGGACACAATCAACACACATCAGGTGGAGATTTTAGAGAAGCTACTTTTCGTGCACTTCGTCAAGGACTCGAACAAGCACAAAACCGTTTACTTGAACCGATGTACCGCTTTAAAATCAAAGTAACTCTTGAACAAATGGGAAAAGTGCTATCGGATATACAACAAGCCTACGGCAGTTTCGAAACACCAGAGACAGTTGATGGAAAAACAACGATTGAAGGTCGTGTACCCGTTGCGACATTTATGAATTACAGTACAGAATTCGCCGCTTTTACTCATGGTAAAGGTTCACTTACCTTATTTTTCGATGGGTATGATTTTTGTCATAACAGATTGCAAGTTATCGAAAAAATTGATTACGATAAAAACGCAGATCCGCTTTACACCTCTACTTCTATTTTTTGCGCTAAAGGCCAAGGCTATAAAGTGTCGTGGGACAAAGCAGAAGATGCTATGCATTGCTTATAAAAACAAAAAAATGGACTACCTTTAAATAGGCAGTCCATTTTTGAATTACTTTTACTCGATTGTTAAATAACGAAGCAAGACAGAACCTGTTTTTGTTTCACCATATACAAGCAATGGTGCCGCAGCTGGCTCAGTTCCTTGTTTTGAGAAACGAATCGATTTTTGCATAAATTGACCTTGTTCATGCGTAGAGTCGATATCTGAAAGCAAGACATCCATTTTCCCTAAGTTAGAAGATACTTCACCTTTAAGTGGTAGATGCGATGGAATGTATATTTCCACATTACCTGCTAATGTCTTAGCTTCTAACTTACGTGCTTGTTTACATCTTGTTGTCGCAACAATATTGCCATTTAACGATTTAGAAGCAATCGTTTGAATATCTCCATCGATATAGATTCGGCCATTTAAAGTTTCAGCTTCTAGTACTTTCCCTGTTGTTTCATATACGTGAATCGCGCCGTTAGCAGTTTCCAATTCAGCATCATCAAACTCTACGTTTTTCAAATCAACTTTGCCGTTTGCTGTTTTCACTTTAATCAATGCAGCATTTAATCGCTTCATTGTAAATCCACCGTTAAACAAGCGAGCTGTAATGTGTTCATAATCTGCTTCTGGTACATAAAGAACAACGTTTACTTGCGTTGTTTTTAAATCACTAATAATACGCAATTTATGATCGTCAGCAATAAACACGAATTTATCTAGGAAGTCTTCTTTTGCTTGTTGGACTGATTCTGAACGATAGGCTTTCACGTTGCATTCTGCGCGTAACATCCCATCTTGTGATGGGAAAATCTCTAATTGTCCATTTGCAATATCGGCAATGATGGTATTTAAATCTGTCATTTCATCTGTGAACGTGTGGTTAAACTGAACAGCTTCACCAAATGGTGAGTCAAATTCCATTGTTTTTAACTTACCTACAGATGTCTGCATAAATTCCATCATCCGGTTGCCTAAATCATTAAAGTCACGCGAAACATTTTTTGATACGTTTTTAGAAACATTTTTTGAAAAGTCTTTTGATACTTTTTTCATAATGTCTTCTGGTCTAAAAAATCCACGTTTGCTTTGCTTGTCTTTTTGATTGTTACGGCCATAATTCGGCTCATTTGCAGATGCGCTATTGCCATCTATCGCGCGCAATAACTCAACTGCTTCACGTGCTGAAATCGTACCGTTTTCAACCATATCTAAAATGCGTTCTTTTTCGCTTTGCATGTATCGCGGCCTCCTCTTCGTCTAGTTGCTCATAAGCAAACAGATCGGTTCTTCTTAGTTGATACGTTTACAAGCGGGAAAAGTTTCATTTTACCGCTTTTTTTCTGCGTCCTGTTCCTTTGACAACCGCATTCATACGCTCACGATCGCGCTCTAGTATTGGCTTTAAGTACTTGCCGGTATATGAGTTTTCAGCAGCAGCAATGTCTTCTGGAGTGCCGGTTGCTAAAATCATACCGCCTTTATCTCCACCTTCAGGACCAAGATCGATAATATAATCTGCAGTTTTGATAACGTCAAGATTGTGTTCAATTGTTAATACGGTATCCCCATTTTCGACAAGACGCTGTAAAACTTTTAACAAACGAGAAATGTCATCTGCATGAAGTCCTGTCGTTGGCTCGTCCAAAATATAAAAAGATTTACCATTCGAACGCTTATGAAGTTCGGATGCTAGTTTGACACGCTGTGCTTCACCACCGGATAGCGTCGTAGCCGGTTGACCTAATTTGATATACCCTAGTCCAACATCCACAATCGTTTTCAATTTGCGGTTGATTTTTGGAATGTTTTCGAAAAATGCATAGCCTTCTTCTACAGTCATAGCCAGTACATCTGCAATGCTTTTGTTTTTATACTTTACTTCCAACGTTTCTCGGTTGTAACGTTTCCCGTGACAAATTTCGCATGGCACGTAGACATCGGGAAGGAAATGCATTTCTATTTTTATAATACCATCACCGCGGCAAGCTTCACAGCGTCCGCCCTTGACGTTGAAACTAAATCGTCCTTTTTTATAGCCACGAACTTTGGCTTCGTTTGTCGTAGCGTAGACATCGCGAATATCGTCAAACACTCCCGTGTAAGTCGCAGGATTTGATCGCGGAGTGCGCCCGATTGGCGATTGGTCGATGTCAATAACTTTCTCAAGTTCTTTGGTGCCTTCCATAGAGTCAAAGTGACCCGGCTTGGCTTTTGCTCGATTTAAGCGATGTGCCAATGTTTTATAAAGAACTTCATTAATGAGTGTACTTTTGCCTGAACCGGAAACACCTGTTACAGCTATAAATAAACCTAGTGGTATATCGACATCTACTTTTTTTAAGTTGTTTTCATTCGCTCCACGAATAGAAATTTTCCGTTCTGTCGGCTTTCTACGCTCCGTAGGCACTGGAATAAACTTCTTACCGCTCAAGTATTGACCAGTTAATGATTTTTTGTTTTTCATGACTTTTTCGGGAGTTCCCGCTGCAATAATTTCTCCTCCGTGCGCGCCTGCTCCTGGACCTACATCGATCAAGTAATCAGCAGCTAACATCGTATCTTCGTCATGCTCGACGACAATCAAGGTATTCCCAATGTCTCGCATGCTTTTTAAGGTCTCAATCAGTCGCTCGTTATCTCGCTGGTGCAAACCGATAGATGGCTCATCAAGGATATATAAGACCCCTGTGAGTCTCGAACCGATTTGAGTTGCTAAACGTATCCGCTGTGCTTCCCCTCCGGACAAAGTTCCAGATGCTCGGTTGAGCGTTAAATAATCTAGTCCAACATTAATTAAAAAGCCGATACGCTCTTGAATTTCTCGTAAGATCAATTTCGCAATTTGCATATCTTTTTCGGATAATGTGAGTTGATCAAAAAACTGATACGCTTCCACAATCGAAAATTCCGCTACTGTACCAATGTGTAAGTTATTCACCTTAACTGACAGCGATTCAGGCTTCAAGCGATAACCTTCACAAACCGTACAGCTTTGTTGTCCCATGTACTTTTCCATTTGGTCACGAATATAGTCTGATGAAGTTTCGCGATAGCGACGATCCACATTCGAAAGTACACCTTCAAAGTTAACGTAGTTGTCACGCTTTTGACCATAATCGTTTTCATAGCGGAAACGGATTTTATCCACTCCAGAGCCACGCATAATAATATTGATATGCTCTTCTGGCAGCTCACTAACTGGAATATCCATATCAATTTTATAATGTTCACAAACCGCTTTTAATAATTGCGGATAATATTGCGAACTCGTCGGTTGCCAAGGAACGATGGCTCCTTTACTAAGTGATACGCTCCAATCAGGAATTACTAGCTCTGGGTCAACTTCTAATTTTACACCTAGACCATCACATTCTGGACAAGCGCCAAACGGTGAGTTGAACGAAAACATTCGAGGCTCTAGTTCACCGATTGAAAATCCGCAAATCGGACAAGCATGATGTTCACTAAACAATAATTCTTCTTGGCCCATCACATCAACTAATACACGTCCTTCTGCTAAACGAAGAGCTGATTCCAAAGAATCACTCAACCGTGGTGCAATACCTTCTTTAATAATAATGCGATCAATCACTACTTCAATGCTATGTTTTTTATTTTTGTCTAATGAAATGTTGTCGTCAAGGTCGATGAGTTCTCCATCAACGCGAACTCGAACATACCCTTGTTTTTTAATATCTTCGAGCAATTTTACATGCGTCCCTTTACGCCCTGAAACAATCGGCGCCAAAATCTGCATTTTGGTGCGCTCTGGGTATTCGACAATACGGTCTACCATTTGTTCAATCGTTTGCGATGAAATTTCAATGCCGTGATTCGGACAAATAGGCTTGCCTATACGTGCATACATTAACCGCATATAATCATAGATTTCTGTGACCGTCGCAACTGTAGAACGCGGATTTTTGCTGGTTGTTTTCTGATCGATTGAAATTGCCGGTGACAACCCTTCAATTAAATCAACATCTGGTTTATCCATTTGACCTAAAAATTGGCGTGCATACGCAGACAGAGACTCTACGTAACGTCGCTGCCCTTCAGCATAAATCGTATCAAATGCCAATGAAGATTTGCCGGATCCTGACAGCCCGGTCATCACGACAAGTTTGTCACGTGGAATGACAACGTCAATATTCTTTAAATTATTTGCGCGTGCTCCTTGGATCCGTATCTCTGTATTTTTCAACTTCCATCATCCTTCCGCCTTCAATTCAAGAACTGTGTCACGCAGTTCTGCGGCACGTTCGAAATCGAGTGCTTTCGCCGCTTCTTTCATTTCTATTTCTAATAAACTAATCAGCTTCACGCGCTCTTCTTTTTTGAGTTTTTTGCCCGATACTGCTTTTGAAATGTATTCTTCTGATTCTTCCGCAGCATTTGTTGCACGAATCACATCACGGATTTTCTTCTGTATCGTAATTGGCGTTACACCATTTTCTTCATTGTATTCAGCTTGGATGGTACGTCGACGTGTGGTCTCGTCCATTGCACGCTGCATCGAATCCGTTATGCGGTCTGCATACATAATAACGTGACCATTTGAGTTTCTTGCTGCGCGTCCCATTGTTTGAATAAGTGCACGATCAGAACGTAAGAAGCCTTCTTTGTCCGCATCTAAAATCGTAACTAATGAAACTTCAGGAATATCCAGCCCTTCACGCAATAAGTTAATCCCGACTAGCGCGTCATAAACACCCATACGCAATTCACGAATAATTTCAATCCGTTCCAATGTTTTAATCTCGGAGTGCAAATAGTTTACTTTGATACCGGCATCTTTTAAATAAGCCGTTAAATCTTCCGACATTTTCTTTGTTAATGTAGTCACTAGTACACGCTCATTTTTTTCTGCACGTTGACGAATTTCGTACATCAAATCATCAATTTGCCCTTCAATCGGTCGAATTTCAATCGTTGGATCTAATAAGCCTGTCGGACGAATAATTTGTTCGACCATTTCTGGCGTGTGTTCCAATTCATATGGACCTGGTGTTGCCGATACAAAAACAGCTTGGCTAATGTGATCTTCAAACTCAGTAAACGTTAATGGGCGATTATCCATTGCAGAGGGCAAGCGGAAACCATGTTCAACCAATACTTTTTTACGTGCTTGGTCACCATTAAACATACCGCGTACTTGTGGTAATGTGACATGACTTTCATCCACAACTAGTAAAAAGTCTTCTGGGAAATAATCGATTAATGTATAAGGTTGCGCGCCTGCAGGACGTAATGTCAAATGACGCGAATAGTTCTCGATACCTGAACAAAACCCCATTTCTCGCATCATTTCTAAATCGTAACGTGTTCGCTGTTCAAGTCGCTGCGCTTCTAGCAATTTATCTTCTGCACGCATTTCTTTGAGACGTTCTTCTAGTTCGATTTCAATGTTTTCAATAGCTTTAGCCATTTTATCTTCACGCGTAACAAAGTGAGATGCTGGGAAAATAGCGACGTGATCACGTTCGCCAATAATTTCGCCAGTCAACGCATCTACTTCACGAATTCGGTCTATTTCATCGCCAAAAAATTCTACACGCAAACATCTTTCATCGCGTGAAGCAGGGAAAATTTCAACGACATCTCCACGTACCCGGAATGTACCGCGAGTAAAACTAATATCATTGCGCTCGTATTGCACGTCTACTAATTTTCTTAATAACTGATTGCGTTCAATTTCCATTCCTTTTCGCAATGACACAACGAGTTCACGGTATTCTTTTGGTGAACCAAGTCCGTAAATACAAGAAACTGAGGCGACAACAATGACATCGTCTCGTTCAAATAGCGAACTTGTTGCTGAGTGACGTAATTTATCTATTTCATCGTTAATGCTGGCATCTTTTTCGATAAATGTGTCGGATTGAGGAACATATGCTTCGGGTTGGTAATAATCATAATAACTGACGAAATACTCAACCGCGTTATCTGGAAAAAATTCTTTGAATTCACTATAAAGCTGGCCTGCCAAGGTTTTATTGTGGGCCATTACAAGCGTTGGTTTTTTTACTTGCTGAATGACGTTAGACATTGTATAGGTTTTACCTGTACCCGTCGCACCTAGTAAAGTCTGGCAACGCTTTCCGTCAATAATGCCTTGTGTTAATTCCGTGATAGCCTGCGGTTGGTCACCTGCAGGTTCGTAAGGGGCTTGAAGATTAAATTCCTGTTTCATAACTAGGCGTCCTCCCATTCTTTCAATACTTCTATTTTAACATATGCCCTAAAAAACCACTAACAAAAAGCGAACGTATGTTTTTTTGAAGAAAAGATAAAATACTTTCTTTTAATAAAGTGTTTGGGATACCTTTAGTCATTTCTTTAAATGAACAGAAAAAAAGAATTGGAGTAACTCCAATTCTTTTTAAAGAAGCTATTTATTCGATTTCTTCATGATTTAAAGTTTGTAATTGAGTAGCATATAACGTGAACGCTTTTTGGTCGTGACTGTCCAGGGCTTCATCGATAAGTGCCATCAGCTGTTCTTGTTGTTGCGAGCGGTGAACGTGCTTTAAGAATAGATCTAGGTAAATATCATTCAGCATTTTTTCCGCTTCTGTAATTTTTTTAGTTTGTGCCATTGCTTTCATGAAATCAGCATAAGAATAATAGTTTTCCATTCTACTTCACCCCGAATGCTTTTCATTAGTATACATGAAAGGAATAGAAGAAATCAATATTTATTTGAAAATTACAACTAAATAGAAAAATTTTTATTTTCAATCTAATTCGTATTGCGGAATTTCCATTTTTTATTATAATAAGAATGTAAAGTAAATTTAGGGGGTTATTTTTTCATGAGTAGAAAGAATCACAGACCGTCCTCGTACACAATCTGTACAAATACCTATGCTCTTTTACCTTATATAGATGGTCATCGCACATGGATGCGTGTGATTGAAGATCGCAGTGAGCTTGTGGTAGAAGAGGCCGTTTATAAAACAGTCACAACTTCCTGTCGCTTTTATCGTGCTTCTTTGGAAAGCGCTACGCTTTATGCTCAAAAAGCAGTTGGCGTAAAACATAAGCCCCCTATCATTATTGGTGAATATTATGGCAATCCGCTCATTTTCTTTCCAACACACTCTCCAAAGAATAAAGAATGCGTTTGGTTTAATTATGATGCCATCGATTTGATTGAAAGCGATAGCAGCGGCAAAGGCAGTATTATTTATTTGAGTAACAGTGAGTCCGTTTATTTAGATGTATCTCCTATCGCTTTGCGAAATCAACACTCTTTCGCAGGCTCGCTTCGCCGTTATTTCAAAAAAGCACAGCGTGTTCACAATCATCCAATGGCTTACGTAACTAAACGAACATTCCCGCCGCGCAAACAACAACCGCTCGATTAGTCCCATTGTAAATACACTGCTTCTGAAAAATGACATGACAACTGTGGATCATTATTTAAAAAGAGTTGCCAATTCAAGTCAACGTAACAGACTTGAATTGGCAACTCTTTTTTGTGCGTGTTTGATGCCTGTCGGAGCTGAACGGGCACTATCGCTTTTCTTATTGTCCAGCTGCAAGTGCCTAGCTCCTCGGGTCATAAGTCAACCCACCTGTGTGGCAAAGAACGCCACACTGCTGGTCCGCCTTATGCCTGTCGGAGCTGAACGGGCACTATCGCTTTTCTTATTGTCCAGTTGCAAGTGCCTAGCTTCTCGGGTCATAAGTCAACCCACCTGTGTGGCAAAGAACGCCACACTGCTGGTCTGCCTTATGCCTGTCGGAGCTGAACAGGCACTTTCACTTTTCTTATTTAATTGACCGGTAGACCCATAGTGAGCCTACGAAGAATACAGATGAGACCCACATGTACGGTTCGTTCCAGAACCAGACGGATACGGAGACTCCGGTGAATGACAGGATCGTGAAAATCCCTGCAAACATCCTTGACTGCAAATCACGTCGATATTCACGTTCACGACCGTCACGGTTTTCAAAATAGCGGCGGAGACGTTCTGGCTCTTCAAGATAATTGATGACTTTCTGTGGGAATACACGTAACGGACCTGTAGCGTTCAACACCCAGCGTAAAATATCTTCTTTGCCGAAGATGCCTTTGCCTTCTTTTTGTGAAGAAGCCCATTCGAGTATCCGGGGACGGGCAAGCGCCATTAAATCTACTTTCGGGTCTAAGATGTGTAAGACACCGACAAAGATAGAAGCCGCTCGTCCAAAAAAGGCAAATTCTGCTGGCAATTGAACCGGCTGTGTCCGGACGATTTCTTGCATGTCTTCCAACAAGCGTTCAACGACAAAACTATCCATTTGTGACAACTCATTCGATTCATAAGCTTCGACAAGTCGTGAAATGGTGTCACCCAAAACAGCACGATCAGCCTGTGGCAACAAAAATCGTAGTTCTTCAAGCGAATCCAGTACTTGATCATAATTTTTAAAAATGATGCCTTCTGCTGCACGCAACACAGCTTGAGAATCTTTTTGTGAAATATTGCCGATCATTCCAAAGTCGATCAATACTATGCCACCGTCAGGTTCAAGTAAAATGTTACCTCCATGAGGGTCTGCATGGAATTGCCCACCATATAGAATTTGTTCTAAAAACAAAATAAACAGACGTTGCGATATTTCACGGCGATCTAACTCATTTTTTTCAATAAATGCTAAATCTGTAATGCGAGCTCCTTCAATCCATTCCATTACCAGTACACGACGCGTTGTATATTCGTCAAAATACAATGGAATGCGAACATCTTCCATCGAATCAAAACGTTCAGCAAAAGAACGACCATTCTGAAGCTCTTTCACGAAATTCAATTCATCCCCGATAGTTTGTGTCATTTCTACGTACAATAATTTAAAATCAATTTGTTTTGCGAATGACGTGAATTTTTCAGTCATCCAGATAACAATGCGAATGGCCTTAAAGTCTGCACGTAAAATACGATCTGTTCCTGGACGCTGAACTTTCACTGCTACTTCCGTACCGTCTTTTAATACCCCTTTATACACTTCACCAATAGAAGCTGAAGCTACTGCCGAATCTGATAACTTATCCAAGTAATCTGTATACGGTGTGTTCCACTCTTCTTCTAGTACAGAGACGATGCTTTTTCTCGGTACAGAAGGCACACGGTCTGTCAAACCTTCTAATTCCGCAAGAAAAGATGGCGGCAAAATGTCTGCACGTGTTGATAAGAATTGACCAAGCTTGATCATCAGTCCACCTAGTTTTAAAGCTAGATTTTTGTATTCTGTTGCTTGTTTTGTGATCATCTCATTCCATCTTTTTTCAACTAACGGCGTCCATTTTCCACGATTTCGCTTTTGGAAAAACGTCACTTGTAAAAAGATTTTGACTGCCAGCCAGACAATCCGGAAGATACGGATAACGGTAATTTGATTCATAAATGCAGTCCCTCCCATGTTTTTCATTATAGAGTCTGATGGCAAAATAGTCCAAAAAGTGATATGTTTTTATATGGATGGAATGACATAAGGGGGATGAAAATGGACACAATTCATTATGAACAGCGAAATCACTTGGCTTTTATTACGTTAAACAGACCTGAATCAATGAATGCTTTTAATTATGACATGCTTTTAGAACTCGGTCAGGTCGTAGAAGCAATCCGCATTAACCCAGATATCCGCGTAGTAATCTTTACAGGTTCCGGCGAAAAAGCATTTAGTGTGGGTGCAGATTTAAAAGAACGAAAAAACTTAACCGAGCAACATGTTAAACGCAATATTTTCAAAATCGGTGAAGTTTTTTCAACGATTGAAAGCTTGCCACAGCCAACCATCGCAATGATCAATGGCTTTGCGTTTGGCGGTGGCATGGAACTGGCACTTGCTTGTGACTTCCGCATTGCTACAGATGATACACTGCTTGGTCTGACGGAAACGAGCTTAGGCATTATCCCCGGAGCAGGAGGTACGCAGCGTTTGCCTCGTTTAATCGGTGAAACAAAAGCGTTGGAGTTAATCTTGACTGCTCGCAAATTAAAATCTGCTGAAGCTTTTGATTTCGGTTTGTTAACACGCGTAGCACCGCGTGATGAACTTGTTGATGTGACCGGAGCATTTGCCGATGCTATTCTTGCAAATGGCCCTATCGCTCTTCAACAAGCAAAATTCGCGATAAAAAATGGCATGAACACCGATCTACACACAGGTTTACAAATCGAACGAAAAGCATATGAAATCACTATACCCACAGAAGACCGGGTTGAAGCACTTCATGCTTTTAGTGAAAAACGAAAACCGTTATTTAAAGGCAAGTAAATTTAAAACTGGAGCGGCTTTTCTCAGCTGCTCCAGTTTTTTATAGTTGTTTTTTGATTGATTCTAAGACTTGCCATAACTGCATCATATAAAAATTAGATGAACTTGAAAATAGTACAGGTTGACCACTCTCTGAAAGAGCAATGAATTTCGCTTTAATCGCCCTACTTTTTAACTTTAACGTTAGTTGTTGTGCATCACTGCTTCCTACTATTGCTATTTTGCTCGCATCAATCCAGTCAGTCGCTTGGACAGTCTTTTCTATTGCACTTATCCAATCTTCGTATGCATCTTCATTTCTCCCATTTGCAAACTCCTGGCTATAGCCATGGCTGCCCCTTGGATTAACAAAGAAAATGCCTAAACCTTTCCCTGCTAGTAATTGCAATTCAAGCGAAAACGTATTGGCATACATATCTTGAGAGCTTTCTTGAACTTTAATGATCAACGGATATTTCTGCATTTTTTGCATATCGATAGGTTCTGTTAACCAGCCATGAACTGAATTTTTTGCACCCATAGTGATAGTCGGCTGTGTTTCTGCCAACTTTGTATTTTCTGTAAATAGTTGATTTGAAAAAGTCAAAGGCCGCATTTCGCCTGTTGTGATTGACAACTGATAAAGCTCTCCTGGCTGAAGGAGACTGCTAATAGCTAGAACTGCAAAGCTTCCATCTTTGGAAACATCATAGCCATACACATGCTCCATGTCAGGAGATGCTGGAAAAATCATGTCGTCAAGTGATGCAAAGTACAAACGCACGTCTCCCATCGTCGATACTTGGAAATATAAATGATCGTCTTTTGTCCAAACAACAGCTGGTGCATTTGCTTTTTGTGTATCACTTTTCGCAAAATCACCAACAGGCGCATCCATACCTTCTGTTAAACAAAAGCGCGTCTGTGTTTGTAAATCAGCGATGTAAAGCTCTGTATGTGTCGCATCGCCGTATCGTCTATTGCTTCCTGTAAAAGCGAGCTTTGAATCATCGTGAGAAAAAGCCGCACCGTGATAATAGCCCTGTTCGTCTGTTATCTTTATGTGTTGTTTTGTGTCAACATCATATACATAGAGAGCTTGAGTGGATAAGCTAACTGTACGCAATCCATAAACTATTTTTTTCCCATCCTGTGATACAGCTTCTAGCTGATAATAAGTCTCTTCTGTTAGGACTAGTTCAATTTTTTTCGTTTTACTATCAATTAATCCAATTTGTCGATATTCATCATTACTTGTTTGTTCCGAATATTTTTTTTGAAACAGCTCACTTTTTTTTGTAGAAAACCGTTGATCCAAATTTCCGTTCCACAAATGGCCCATTCAAAACGATCTATATTTTGTTCACCATTCGTCAGAGCGCATATTTTTTTATCTGAAATTGACAAGATATATAATTGATTTTTTCCATTTTGATTTGTTAAAAATGCCACATTCTTCCCGTCTCTAGACCATCGTGGTGAACTAACCTGCTCTTGTCCAGAAGTCCACTGTGTTTGCTGACCATTTTCCAAATCCAGTTGGACAAGTTGAGCATTGTATGTATTTTCTTTTTTATCAATTGTCTTTTGAACAAATATAATACTTTTTCCATCTGGCGAAATCCTAGGATCTGTCACAGAAATCAAGGAGTTAACATCGCTAAGTTCTATTGCTTTTTTCATTGGTTTACTCCCTTTTGAAATCTAGTCATGCGTACTTTTTAACTATAATAAAAAATCCACCAAAAAGACATAGAGCCATACTAAAAGTTCATATTTTAAACTAAAAAGACTCCTGAAAATGCTCGGAGTCTTTTTGTATAAAGAGTTATATTTGGAAACCATTCGCCTTCTATAAATCTTATTCGTTTAAAGGTTCTATTTTTTCATTGCTTGATCTTTTAAGGAGCGACGTAAAATTTTCCCAGTTGTGTTTTTTGGTAATTCTTTAAGAATTTCAACCTGTCTTGGTACTTTGTATTTTGCTAAATGCTCTGCGCAATAAGCTTGTAATTCTTCAACTGTAACCGAATGGTCTTTCAATACAACATAGGCATTAACTTCTTCCCCAAAATTCGGATCAGGTAGACCAACGACTGCTGCTTCTATAACAGCTGGATGAGCAAATAATACTTCTTCGATTTCTCTCGGATAGACATTATACCCACCAACGATAATCATATCTTTTTTACGATCCACAATATAAAAATAACCTTCTTCATCGACACGTGCTAAATCTCCTGTATACAACCAGCCATCACGAATTGCTGAAGTTGTTTCTTCTGGCATTTTGTAATAGCCTTTCATAACGTTTGGTCCACGAACAATCAATTCGCCGACTTCGTTGACTAGAACTTCCTCACCTAATTCATTTACAACTTTGTTTTCAACATTGATGATAGAAGTTCCAATTGAACCGGCTTTTCGTTCTCGATCAATTGGGTTAAAACAAGTCACAGGAGAAGCTTCCGACAACCCATATCCTTCTGAAATTCGGACATTGAATTTGTCTTCAAATTCATGAAGCAAAGCTACAGGCATAGCAGAACCTCCTGAAACCGCAAGACGCACAGAACTAAAGTCTACTGGGTCAACCTCCGGTAATTGGTTCATAAAGTTAAACATTGTTGGTACACCTGCAAAAACAGTTGCTTTAGTTGCTTTAATTACTTCAAATACTTCTTTTGGATTAAAACGTGGCACTAAGATGATAGTCGCTCCTTGTAACAAAGGTGCGTTTACAA
Organism: Caryophanales bacterium; assembly: GCA_038243515.1. Classification (GTDB taxonomy): domain Bacteria; phylum Bacillota; class Bacilli; order Bacillales_A; family Planococcaceae; genus Planococcus. The sequence goes on along the minus strand of JBBSRA010000003.1, from coordinate 38,805 downwards.
CAACCGTTAACGCAAACACGTGAAATACCGGTAAAGTTGCCACTACGCGATCACTTTCACCGATTTGGAGATACGCTCCAACATCGCGCGCGTTGGAATAAAGATTTCGATGTGTTAACATAGCGCCTTTTGGTTTTCCTGTAGTACCTGATGTATATAAAATGACTGCAGTATCATCTTGATCAACTTCTGCCAATACACTATTTGCTGTTGCTTTTGCAAGCAAATTAGAAAACGAATAGACTTTCCCCAAGACTTCTTTAGGCAATTGTTCCATTTTTTCAGGTGTTGAAGGATCTGTTTCACAAATGATATAAGTCGCAACACCTGGAAGTGCTTGATGAGCTTTTTCAATGACTGGAAGTAACATATCGAGTGCTACCACTACTTTTGCATCACTGTCGTTAACAATATAAGCGATTTCATCTGGACTATAAATAGGATTGATTGGTACAGCAGTAGCACCTAAACGCATCGTTGCATACAGTGAAATCAAGAAATGTGGTGTATTGCCTAGAAGAAATGCGACATGATCCCCTTTTTCCACGCCTAACTCTTTTAAAGCATCTGCAAAAAGTGCAACTGTTTGATCAAATTCCCCGTAGCTCGTATCTTTCCCCATAAAGCTATATGCCGCTTTAGCAGCGTTTTTTTCTGCCATCTCATGAACACTTGCCATTAAATTCATTTTCATCCCTCTTTCAGGTTGAATGAATACTCATTCATATTTCAATCTGTTTTCATTATAAAATAAATCTTCAGACAATACAACAGGCACCGTAGAATTACGGTGCCTGTAAGTGTGCGACATAGCGCCAACGAATCAAGAAAAAATACAATATTTGAGCGATTGTAAAGCCGCCAAGTACGATCGACATCTCGAAAATAATCGATAACTCAGCAAATTCATCCCAAACTACTTGTAAAGAGATAAAAGCAAAAGCACTATGCAGTAACGCAAGAACCCACGGTAGAAAGAATTGCGGAACCAACTGGCGGTTGACTATTTTGCCCAGTTCTTTATCTGTCATCCCCATGCGGTTTAGTAATTTGTATTGCTTACGGTCTCTTTCAAGACCCGTATACAGTTTAAAGTAAATAAAACTTCCGGCTGCAAGTAAAAAAACACCGGCTACTAATACCCCAATAAACAAAAGCAACGCAAACGAAGATTTAAACCAACGGTAATCTGCACCAGGATTTTCAAAAAAGTAATTAACTTTACTAACACTCGGTCCATCGATGATTTCATACATCGTTTCTGATAATCGATTACCGATATTCATCGTTTCAGTCCAATTTGAAACATCAAACGCATAATAAGAAAAATCCGAACTTCCAGCTGAATAGCCAAGTAAGGGCTCATCGATTGCTTCGTAATCAGCATCGCTCACAACAATTGTATTCATGTTTAACGTATGAATAGGAAAAACAACATGTGGGTATGTTGAGCGAATCGATAACGGAACATCACTTTCAATCAGCATCGTATCAGCACTGGAACTTTTTAGCGCTTTTAATGATTCTAATGAAAACGGCACAAACAAGCCTTCTCCTTCTGTTAATTGTGCAGGTGCAAAATCGAGCGCAGTTGCTAAGCGATTAAACTGTGATAGCGATAAAATGTCGACATCGTTTCCAGTAGCTTCGGAAGTTTGCCGCTTAACTGTAAATTCGACTAAATCATAAGATAATTGTTCGCTTTCCAATTGACTGGTGAGTCGTTCAATATGTTCTGCTTCTTGTTCGTTCCCATCAAAAGAAATATAGATAAGACCGAGTGGATTAGATTCACGGAAATCTCCTGTATAAGACATAAAAGACGCTAAAGTTCCAACTGTCAAAAAAGCAACAGTAGAAACAATTGTGACAATAAAAAACATTTGTGCACTGTCTTTTAATTTAACCGAAGCTTCCGCTAATGACACCAACCGCGTTTTTTTCCAATATATCGATTTTTTTCGTTTGCATAAATTTAATAAATAATTAATCGTATGTGTGAAAAATAAGTAAGTGCCGAAAGTCGCCAGTGGTGGAACGATGAAAATAATGTAGTAGACAGTCTCATCTGACACGTTTACAGCAAACAAATAAGCAGCAGCTAAAAAAATAATTCCCATAATCGATAACATAGTGGATGATTTTGTTTCTTCTTCAACTTTCCAAAAGCCATGCAGTAAATCAATGATGCGCTTTGTTCGAATAAACCCAACGCTAACAAAAGAAATAATAACAAACAGACTAGCAAACGCTACAATCGTCAATAAGAAAGGTTCCCATGAAACGTAAAGTGGCAACGAGTCTAGCTCTATAATTTCTCGTCCAATCATAAAAAAGAATTTTGAAAAAGCAAAACCAAATATAATGCCTGTCGTAGTTGAAACCGCTCCAATAATCAGCATTTCAAAAAAAATTAATTTGTTCAATTGCTTTTTGGTCATTCCGAGTTGCAATAAAACACCAAATTCTTTCGAACGGGCCTGTAAAAATGCACTCATCGAATAGAATAGAAAAAACAACGTAAAAATATACAACACGACTTCCGCAATCATCATGCCTTGTATAGCAAGCAGTTGCAATCCGTCTTTTTCAAAAAGCGGATGGAAAATGAACATCGAACAAACAAAAAATACCATGACTGAAAAAACGCTAGCTAAGAAAAACGCTGCATAGTTTCTTCGATTGCGGATGACATTATGGTAAGCGAGTTGCCGAAAAGTCATTTACCGAGCCCCCCAATAACGACAGGACATTCAAAATTCGCTGATAAAAAGTCTGGCGTCGTTCATCTCCATAAATTTCGTTAAAGAATTCTCCATCTTTAATAAAAAGAACACGATTGCAATAACTCGCCGCAATGGGATCATGCGTAACCATAATGATAGTTGTGTTGCTTTCTTTTGCCACATTCGATAAAATTTCCAACACGTCACGCGCCGATTTAGAATCCAAATTACCTGTCGGTTCATCTGCTAAAACTAATGCAGGATGGTGAATAAGCGCGCGGCCAATTGCTGTCCGCTGAGCTTCTCCACCTGAAATTTCGTTTGGTTTTTTATGGAGGATTGATGTTAGTCCTAACCGCTTGGCAACGACAAGCACTCGTTTAGCCATCTCGTCTACAGGAACGTAATCAAGTGTTAATGGCAGCACTAAATTTTCTTCCACTGTTAACATTTGCAATAAGTTGAAATCTTGAAAAACAAAACCCATTTCCCGTCTCCGGAACAAAGCTAGCTCATCTTTATCCAATAAATGCGGATTGACTCCATCAATTAAGATTTCTCCAGAAGTTAACGAATCAATTGTTGAAATTAAATTTAATAGGGTTGTTTTCCCACTACCAGAAGGACCCATCACCGCAAGAAACTCACCTTGTGCGACGTCAAAGCTTAACTGGTTAACTGCTCGGTGCGTCACTTTCCCTTCGTATACTTTTGTTACCTCGTCGATTTCTACTACTGTCATCATGATCCTCCTGGACTACAAAATCTTGGTTAATGAACAAAACAGAAACAGTCGTTCCTTTCTCTTGAACAGACGATATTGACAGTTCGTGACCTAGTTTCCCGCAAATTTCTTTTGCTAAGTACAAGCCCATCCCTGTCGATTCTCCCGTTTTACGTCCGTTATCTCCTGTGAAAAACGCTTTTGTGACACGGGGCAAATCAGTAGAAGAAATACCAATTCCTTCATCACGTATTGTTAGCAGCGTATTGCCATTTAAACATTCAGCAGCAATAAACACTTTTTTATTCGGTTCAAATGTATACTTCACAGCATTGGTTAAAAATTGCCCAATGATAAACTTCATCCATTTTTGGTCCGTTGCTACAATTTGATCTTCTGCGATTGAAATTTCTGGATAAACACGTTTTGAAATAAACAATCGTTTGTTTTCCGTTGCTACTTCACTAACCAAAGACCGTAAATTAATTTGTTCGATTTGCATGTCTTGCTCGAACGTGTCTAAACGCGCATTCATCAAAACAGTATCCAACCCTGCTTTTAAACGCTCCATTTCTTCGCGGACACTATTCTTGTCGAGCTCTTGCTCTTCTTGTAGCAATAAATGCATCACCGACAAAGGTGTTTTCATTTGATGTACCCATTGATTCATAAATTGCAAATGACGATTTTGCGTGGCATACAAAGATTGCACTTCATGCTGGTACAAGCGATACAGTTTTTGTAAATAAATTTCGTTTTGAATTTGTTCGGGCGATTTGCCTTCACTTTGAAGCATATGTTCTAAATTTTGCGGCGCTGTCAAAATTCGTTGGTAGTATTGATAGCGTCTAGCGAATCGCGCCGTTAAGAACGTAAGAACTAGCACGGTACTAATAACAAACGAGTAAATCGCGGTATCCACATTTCGAAACCCATCCAACCAATACAACAACATAATAAATGCTACTAACACTACTTGAAAGACAATAAAGGCTGCGTGTTCTTTTAGGAATAATCGAAGCATTACGCTTCCTCCTCATGAAGCAGTAGGCGGTATCCAGCTCCCCTTACCGTTTCAATACCTGATTGCACGTCGTAATCAGCTAGTTTTTTTCGAACTCGCGTCATATTGACATTCAAAGTATTTTCATCGACAAATGCTTGATCATCCCATAGCTCTTCTAGTAATTGCTCGCGTGACACCACTTTTGGGTAATGAGTCAGCAACAATTCTAAAATCGTACATTCTTTTTTCTGCAATGGGATGATTGCTTTTTTAACGTGCAATTCCATTCGTTCCATAAATAAAACAATGCGGCCTACTTTAATAGATCGCTCTTCTTGTTTTGGCGCGTATTCACCATAAGCTCTACGCAAATGGCTTCTTATTTTTGCAAGGACGATTTCATAATGAAAAGGTTTCGTTATAAAATCATCGCCTCCGTTTTCTAAAGCAAAGACTTGATCCATTTCTCCCGAACGAGCTGAAATGAATAAAATCGGACATGTTGTTTGTTGTCGGAGTTGACGACACCAGTAATAACCGTCGTAAGAAGGTAAGTTAATATCTAGTAAGATCAAATGGGGATCAAAAGCTTCGAATTCTTCGATAATTTGATCAAAATCTTTTGCAGTTTCTACCATATAATGATATTTTCTCAAAGTTTCAGCTAATAACTCCGCAATTTTCAAATCATCTTCTACTATGAAGATTCGTTGAATAGCCACCATGATTCCCCCTTTCCTTTTTCTTTTTATTTTAACAAAAGAGCCTGCATAAAAGCAGACTCTACGGAAATTCTTAATAAATTAATTTTAAAAACTCTTCTGTCGTAATACCGCCAAGAAGTTTTGGAATGTCGATACCTTCAATCGCTTTGTCTAAAGAGGCACGCTCGTATTTAGATCCAGCAATCGCTTGCTCAACTTCAGATATGTCACCAACACCGAAAAAGTCGCCATAAATGTTTGCGTCTTGTACAATGCCTTTTTCAACTTGCAATCGAACATCAATGCCACCAACTGCGAATCGATGTGAATGCTTAATATTGAATTTAGGAGATTTTCCATAATTCCAATCCCAGTTGCCATAACGTTCTTTTGACAACTCGTGAATGTTTTCCCAGTCTTGATCTGTCAGTTCGTAGTACTGAACATTTTCTTCGCCGTCAAAGATTGAATACAAAATAGCCATGCGGAATTCTTCAACCGTCATAGGTTCTTTTAAAAACTCGGAAATATTCGCTACACGACTGCGAATCGACTTGATGCCTTTTGATTCGATTTTTTCTTTGCTTACTTTCAACGCAGAAACCACTGCATTAATTTCTGCATCGAACATTAATGTTCCGTGGCTGAACATGCGACCTCTCGTTGAAAACTGGGCGTTTCCTGATATTTTTCGTCCTTCTGCCATCAAATCATTGCGACCTGAAAGTTCGGCATTCACACCTAGACTTTGCAATGCTTTTACAACAGGCTCAGTGAATTTTCGAAAGTTGCGGAAGCTATTGCCGTCATCTACTGTGATAAAGCTGTAATTTAAATTTCCTAAATCATGATAAACAGCGCCACCGCCAGACAAACGTCGAACTACGTGAATTCCATTAGAATCTACATACTCTGTATTAATTTCTTCAGCTGTATTTTGGTTCTTGCCGATGATGATCGAAGGCTCATTAATATAAAACAGCAAGAATGGATCTTTCTCTACATCCATCGTTTTTAATAAGTATTCTTCAATTGCTAAGTTAATTTGTGGATCTGTAATGCCTTTGTTATCTACAAAATACATAATCTCTCTCCTTTTGGATGCGTTCTCTTTTTTAGTTTAACGGATTTTTCAAATAAATTCACGATTTAGGGTTGACGAATCAAAACTGTTATAATACACTTACTCTAATGACAACAGTACTATAACAAAGGAGATGGAAGTTATGATTGAAAACGTAGTGGAATTTTTCAAGAACTTGCCCCCGAAACAGTGTGCGTCTTGTGGAGAAAAAATAGAAGAGCAACACGAATGTTATAGTACTCAATGTGACGCTTGCACGAATTATAAGATTAACTAGAACATACTTAGAAAAAACGGAGTAGCGCTAACTAGCGTTGCTTCGTTTTTTGACTTTTGATCAATAGTAAAATCGCTGTACTATAACACTCAATGGAGGCGCAGCAAAGGTGTGGGTTCCCACACCTTTGCTGCCGAAGCGACTTTTAAAACTCTATAAAAAAAAAGATACCGCTTAAGCAGTATCTTTGTCGATTTATATCAATGGCCAGAATGATCTTCCATTTTATCCATGCCTTGTGAATCATCACCATCATCCGCATTAATAGACGCAGGATCTGGATTCCCCACTATAATTTTTTGTTTTGGCATTACATGCAGTGAACGCGCCGTTGTGTGCGCCTGCATATAATAAACCCCTTCTTCTTTAAAGCTTGTTTCCGCTTCATAGACGCCATCCTCAGTATACTCAGCTGGAATCATTTCGCTGTTGTCGCGATCTCCTGATTGCCATACCTCGTAAACAACTTCTTCTGCATCGTCTACTTCATCATCACCTTGTGTAACAGTAACGGAAAGAACAACATCTTCAGCAGGTTCGGCTTGTGTTTCAGTATTAAATGCTACTTTTACTTCTTCTACTAAATCTCCAGCACCTGACGAATCGCTTTTTTCTGATCCACACGCACCAAGCAAAAGAAACGGTAGCCCCAGCCATAGAATTTTTTTCATTAAACAGTTTCCTCCAAGTCACTTGGTAAGGCTTTAAATCGCTCGATCAATTGACTGGCGGCTGCTTTGCCTTGGTTAACACAAGCAGGCAACCCAAACCCTTCAAAAGATCCGCCCGCAATTTGTAGCATTGGCAGAGCAGTCTGAACTTCTTTTTTTGCTAAGGCAATCCGCTCTCCATGACCTACCAAATATTGTGGCATCGCTTCTTTCATACGAGAAACAACTGTAAATTCAGGACTTTCTCGAATGTCGAGCAATTTTTGTAAGTCTTCTAAAACAGCTTTGACAATTTCACTATCTGATAACTCAACGACAGCCTCATCACCAACTTGCCCAATAAATGCTCGGTAAATTTTTTTTCTGGGAGGTGTTAAGCTCGGCCATTTCAAATGTGCTGCCGAACATGCCGTAATCGTGAAATCACTATTACGCGCTACGACAAACCCCGTGCAATCGAGATCATCAATGACAGCAGTTTCTGGAAAGACGAGAGAGACCGTAGCAACAGAAGTTGAAGGGATATCTTTTAACCCTTTTAACAAGCCGTGTGGTTCAAAAATAGGCATCAATTTACCATGAGGCAATGCGAAAATCACACCATCCGCAATAATCGAAGAGTCATTTGTCAAATAAAGTTTAACTTGCTCTTGTTGCTGCTCAAATTTCTCAACCTTAACGCCTTTTAAGATGATACAGTTATCAAGTTCTTTTTCCAAGGATTGGATTAATGTCTCAAGCCCTCCTGTAAAGGTTTGAAACAATCCTTCTCTTTCGGTATCAAACGCTCTCGAATCCACTACTTTATTTTTCTTTAAGCCGCGTATTAACCCGCCCTTTTGTTTGTCAGCTTCGAGTAATTCAGGAAATGTAGCCTTGAGGCTCAACCGATCAATATCTCCAGCAAAAACTCCGGAAAATAAGGGTTCGATTAAATTCTCGACCAATTCATTTCCAAATCTACGTCTTAAAAACTTCCCAAGTGGTTGGTCTTCGACTACTGTTGAGGCAGGCAAAAAAAAGTCGCCTAAAGCACGAGCCTTGCCAAACCAAGAGCTAATTCCTGATGTCAAAAATGATCCGAAATTTGTAGGTACCCCCATTACTGATCCGTTAGGTATCGGATACAATCGATTTCCAACCGCCACATGGGTTTTTCCCGGAGCACTTTGAATCAATTGATCTTCAATTCCCAATTCTTTAGCTAATTGCTGAATGCTATTTTTTCTAGAAACAAACGAGTCTGGCCCACGCTCAATTACAAAACCATCTTTTTGCAAAGTCTGGATTTTTCCGCCGAAACGATGAGCTGCATCAATTAATGTAATTTCGATCGCCAGACCTTGCTCTATAGCATGTTTTTGTAAATAGTATGCCGCTGATAATCCTGTAATACCAGCACCCACGACAACTACTTTATGCGCTTTTACAGCCACGATTTATCCACACTTTCATCCACTTTATTTTTCTGCTAGCTTGCGTAATACGACGTCTGTTAATCCGTCAATAAACAAAGGCTGGACGTTTGGCATTTCCGGACGATGATAATGTGCGCCGATGTCATCACATACCACTTTACATTCGTAGTCGTTATCAAAAAGAACCTCCAAATGATCTGTTACAAAACCAACAGGAGTATAAACAAATGATGTGTAGCCTTTTTGTTCGAACAAATCACGCGTTAAATCTTGAACATCCGGTCCAATCCAAGGTTCTCCTGTTTGTCCAGCACTTTGCCAACCGATTTCCACATTTTTAACGCCTGTAGCTTGTTGGATCATGTTAGCTGTTTCTTTTAATTGCTCTGGGTAAGGATCACCATTTGCAATAATTTTCTCCGGCAATGAATGTGCAGATACGATTAAGCACGCTTTAGCTCGTTCTTCTTCTGACATTCCGTCAAAAGTTTCATTTACTTTTTCCGTCCAATATTGGATGAATTTTGGTTCTTTGTACCAGCTTTCAACAGAAGTTAATGAAATTCCTGCTTTTTCCGCTGCTTCTGCTGCACGGCCATTGTACGATTTTACTGAGAAAGTTGAAAAATGTGGTGCTAAGACAATCGAAACTGCTTCTGTAATGCCGTCTTTTTTCATTTCTTCAACACCATCTTCTACAAAGGGCTCGATGTGCTTAAGGCCTAGATACATTTTAAATTCAATGTCATCTTGAACTTCATTCAAACGTTCGCATAGACCATTCGCTTGATCTAATGTAATTTTTGCAAGTGGTGAAAGACCCCCAATTGCTTTGTATCGACTTTTCAAGTCTTCTAGACTTTCTTCGCTTGGCTTACGGCCACGACGGATATGCGTGTAGTAGCGTTCAATATCATCTTCTGAGTAAGGCGTTCCATATGCCATTACTAATAATCCCATTTTCTTTTTCAACATAATCACCTCATTATAAATTTTGGTTTTATTTTAAATTACGTTTGTGTGTAGCACTGTATTCGTGAACAAATGATGTTAACCGTTTCAATGTATCTGGATTGACCTCTGGGAACACACCATGACCAAGATTAAAGATATAACCATCATTTTGCATGCCCATATCCAAAATATTTTTCGCACGTTCTTCAATTACTGGCCAATCTGCCAATAAATAAGCTGGGTCAAAGTTGCCCTGTAACGCTTTTGTTAAGCCCATTGAACGTGCCTCAGAAATCGGCAAGCGCCAATCTAATCCAACCACATCTACAGGAAGTTCGTGCCATTCTTTTGCTAAATGACTTGCGCCTACTCCAAAAATTGTTAATGGCACATTTTCTGTACGTAATTCAGCAAAAATACGATCCATTACTGGTTTGATGAAAATGCGATAATCTGCAACGTTTAATGCACCAACCCACGAATCAAAAATTTGGATTGCTTTTGCTCCTGCTTTCACTTGTGCTTTTACGTAAGGAATGATTGTGTCAGCTAGTTTGTCCATTAAGGCAAACCACATGGCCGGCTCTGAAACCATCATTGCTTTTGTTTTGTTGTAGCTTTTCGAAGGGCCCCCTTCAATCATATAACTCGCTAATGTGAACGGTGCACCAGAAAACCCAATCAACGGCACATTTAATTGCTCTTGCGTTAATATGCGAATCGTTTCAAGAACATAGTCAACGTCTTGTTCAGGATTAATATCTCCTAGACGTTCGATATCTGCCATCGTACGAATTGGGTTATCAATAACAGGACCGATTCCTGATTTGATCTTTACGTCTACTCCGATTGCAGGTAAGGGTGTTACGATGTCTTTATAAAGAATCGCTGCATCGTTATTGTATTGATCTACAGGAAGCTTTGTTACGTATGCGCATAATTCTGGCTGATGCGTAATTTCTTCTAACGAATATTTCTCTTTGATTTTGCGGTATTCTGGCTGTGAACGTCCAGCTTGTCTCATATACCAAACCGGTACGTGATCTGTTTTTTCTCCACGCGTTGCGCGAAGATAAGTATCATTGAATGTCATAAATTCTTCATCCCTTCGATGTGCTACACTTTTTTATCTTCCTATATCCGTCTATACTATAGACGTTCCGTACTACATTGTATAGATTCTAAGCGCATTTGTCATAAATTAGACGCTTCTCTTTTCACTTGTTCGACAAACCTGTTTCGTGTAGTTTTCTATAGGGAAGTATATACTAGTAAGTATCTATAATTAGGAGGGGTATTAGTGAATTTTTATATGACAACAGGAACATACGATTACATGAAAAAAATGCGCGATAAGTATCCACAAGAAACAATGGTTCTTATGCAAGGTGAAGGAACTACCTTGATGATGCATGAAACAGAGGACAAAACTATTTTCCAGACACCTCGTCGTTATGAAGTAGTTGATGGAACAGGGCATTTCAATGAAAAAGGATTTTTTGTTCTCAACAATATTCCGGTTTCAGAAGAAGGGCGTCCTATTTTTGAACACCGCTTTAAAAACCGTGCTGGTGCGATTGAAAATGAGCCTGGTTATATTGCATTCCGTGTTTTGAGACCGCTCGATTCAGATACGTACATTGTTTTGACAGAGTGGGAGTCTCCTGCTTTTTATGAACAATGGAAAGAATCTCAAGCTTTCGCAAAAGCTCATTCGGCTAAGCCTGAAAGCGAACCTAGTACACAACGTCCGAATATTTTCTCAGGTGTGTCACATATCAGCACTTATCGAGCAAAACCAGAAGAAGAATGATAAGTTCAAACCTTAGATTAATGGTTTGTTGCATATCGTAAGGAGGAAATAAATTGGTTTTCGTTATCTTCATATTAGCAGCGGCACTTACGGTTTTCGCTTCCATCAAGCTGTCTCAATACGCCGATGTAATCAGTTCTAAAACAGCCATGGGTGGAATGATGGTAGGTACGCTGTTATTAGCAGGCGCCACTTCCCTTCCCGAAGTTTCAACTAGTTTCTCAGCAGCAGCGATTGGCAACGCCGACATCGCAGTTGGAAACATGATTGGTTCGAACCTTTTCAATTTGTTTATTCTCGCTGGCTTTGATTTTCTTTTGCGAGGACGTCGTATTTTAAATCGTGCTTCACGTAACAATATTTACACAGCACTTCTTGGTACTTTATTAACCGTATTGGTGATATTAGCACTTTGGCTGCGCCTAGATACACAAATTTTAGGTGTCGGTTTAGATGCATTAATTATCGCGGTTACTTATATTATTGGTATGATTGCCATCAACAAATTACCTTCACTTGACCCTGAAGCAGAAGAAGTTGCTGAGTCAGAAGAAGAACCTGACAACCCAAGTGCTTCTCTGTCATCTAAAGCCGCTATTTTCCGTTTTGTCATTGCGGCTTTAGTAATTTTAGCAGCTGGTACTGCGTTGTCGATTACAGGAGACGAAATAGCGTTTATCACTGGTATTGGTTCAAGTTTTATAGGTAGTTTCCTTATTGCAGCAGCTACTTCTCTTCCCGAAGCTATTTCTGTTTTTGTTGCTTTACGATTGAGCAACGTCAATATGGCGGTTGGAGCGATTCTTGGTAGTAATATTTTCAATATGATTATTTTAGCTTTATCTGATCCAGTGTATACGTCTGGAACGATTATTTCAGGCGTTTCTGGGGCGAATATGATTATTGCAGTTGGTGTGTTGATTATGTCATTGTTGGCTTTGTTTGGACTGTATAGAAAAGAAAGTGCTTCTACATGGTCTTATGCGTTGCCATCTGTAATCATTCTCATCGTGTATTTTGCAGCATCTTATTTAAACTTTACTTATTGATAACCAAAAACACGCAACCCACTCTGTCAGTAAGAGTTGGGTTGCGTGTTTTTACATTTTCCTGTTTTTGTATGTGCTATAGTCGATACCTTTTCATTCTTTCATACTTTTATGTGATATGATTTTAGAAAAGAAAGGGGTTTGACGATGCTGACTACATTATATAATCAATTAGATGCTGCTTATCCTGAAATGGTAGAAATTCGACGCCATTTGCATATGAATCCGGAACCTTCATTTCATGAAACAAATACAGCTCGCTATATTCGAGATTATTACGAACAACTAGGAATCGACGTTGAACACGGTGTTGGCGGCAATGGAGTCGTCGTAAGAATTCAAGGAACAAACCCTGGAAAAACTGTTGCATTGCGCGCTGATTTTGATGCGCTTCCGATTCAAGATCAAAAAGAAGACGTTTCTTATCGTTCTACAGTTGATGGCGTCATGCATGCTTGTGGCCATGATGGTCATACTGCTACGCTTTTAGTACTTGGAAAAATCTTATACAATATGCGAGAAGAATTGTCCGGAACTTATGTATTGATTCATCAACATGCTGAAGAACTTGTTCCAGGTGGTGCAAAATCGATGATTGAAGCAGGTGTGTTAAATGGAGTCGACGCGATTTTTGGCACGCATCTTTGGTCTATGACGCCTTATGGACGAATTGACACGCGTGTGGGTCCCATCATGGCGGCTGCCGATAGTTTCACGTTAAAAGTACAAGGTCGTGGTGGCCACGGAGCCAGTCCTCACGAGACTGTTGATGCAGTGGTTGCGGGTGCTCAAATTGTCTCTACCCTTCAAACCTTAGTCTCTCGCCGCGTGGATCCATTAGAATCAGCTGTATTGTCCATTGGCTCGTTTGTTGCACAGAATCCGTTTAATATTATCGCAGATCAAGCGGTTTTATCTGGTACGGTTCGCACCTTTAAAGAAGATGTCCGCAGCTTAATGGAAACAGAAATGGAACGTGTGATTAAAGGAACTACTTTAGCTACTAATAGCGAATATGATTTTAAATTTACGCGTGGCTATTCAGCAGTGGTGAACCATGAACAAGAAACCTTGTTTGTTAAAGACATCGCACAAACAATTCCAGGCGTTACTGAAGTATACGACTGTCCACCTCAAATGGGTGGCGAAGATTTTGCTTATTACTTAGAAAAAATTCCAGGATCTTTCTTCTTTACAGGTGCGATGCCTGAAGGAGATGTTTATCCGCATCACCATCCAAAATTCGATTTTAAAGAAGAAGCGATGTTGATTGCTGCTAAAACTTTAGGAACAGCTGCTATTCAATTTAATCAGAAATAAAAAACAAAGCGAGACATATCTATTCATATGTCTCGCTTTGTTTAATTTTTAATACACTAACCGTAATAAGAGAAACGGCCAAGATCACGACAAACGTTAACAACGCAGTGATAAATTCACCCATCATAAGTAGAACAACAACTGCTGTTATACTTTGCAAGGTTTGCAGCTGGATAATGAGTTTCCAGACAGCATCTTGTCTGCTAAAACGCGTCAATGGAAATAAATTGTCCATCCGAAAATGCTGTGTATGTGTCAGCCCTTGCCAAATTTGAATGGTCGTCGCAAACGCCAAAGCTCCTGAAAACAAAGCAATTCCAATTTGGAACGGCATAAACCATGCACCCACTAAAATAATTGCCGTTAACCTCACCCACAAATAAAACAATTCATCTGAACGGATAAACGTTCTCCAGATAAGATACAAATGCGCGTTTTTTGGACTTGGCTTAATAAACCCATAAATCCAATTTAGCCATGATCTTGCTTTTATTTTGCCTTTTAAATGAGGGACATCAGTAAAATAATTCGCAAATTGATAAAAGCGAAGCATGCGGTTTTCTTCTAGACCTATAAAATGCTCATAAGCAAAAGGTTTTCCAACTGCTTTACGCGCAATCCATTTGCCATAAAAAATAATGACAAACAAAACAAGCACAGCCACTACTAATAGTTCTTCTATGTAGAAGTAAGCAAACAGTCCAACCAGCAGAAAACGAAATAACCGATCAAGCCAAACCTCTTTTCCGGCCCCTTGCTTTCGAAAAGCAAATTCCGTTTGAACGTTCCACCATTTAAGCAATAATAACAAAATTGGAAAACCAATTAAAAACGCTGACGATAAGCCATATAACGCATTAACCATCGGCAACGAAACAATAAAGACGATAATTGGTAAATACAATTGAGATAAAAACGACCATTTTAAAGCAGGTTTTAAAAAGTCATTTAATTTACTTTCTAGCGGTAAAAAATACACCATGTCCGCTTCTTTTAACAATGTTGACGGAGGGCTAAGCGCTAGTAACAAGCCGAAAATCACTGCCAATAACAATGCTCCTGGAAATTGAGGTGGCACATCTTGAATCCATTCACTATAAGCAAATCCTGCTGCTCCGAGTGCAAAAAGCAACACAACTGCAATATGACCTGTAAAGACAAATTTTAAGTAATTTTGAACTTCTACCGTGTATTTTTGAAGTCTTCTAGACCAAATATTATGCAAATTCTTCATTTAGCTCATCCTCGGTCATCGCAATATACAAGTCATCCAATGATGCTTCTGGCATATTAAACGCCTTGCGTAAATCATCCATCGTGCCACTTGCTCGAACACGTCCGTTATGAAGCAAAATGATGCGATCACAATACCTTTCGGCAGTAGACAAAATGTGCGTCGACATCAACACTGAAGCGCCTTTTTTCTTTTGTTTTTCCATTTGCTCTAATAAAGACTTGATACCAAGTGGATCAAGCCCAACAAAAGGTTCATCAATAATGTAAAGCGCGGGATCTACTAAAAACGCGCTCATAATCATTACTTTTTGACGCATTCCTTTAGAAAAATGCGAAGGGAACCATTTCAGACGTTTTTCCATACGAAATTCTTTTAACAATTCGGCAGAGCGTTTTTCAAATTGTTTGGAATCTATATTATAAGCCATCGCTGTTAGTTCCAGATGCTCACGCAAAGTTAGTTCTTCATACAATACCGGCGTTTCAGGAATATACGAAAAAGACGAACGATAACTGTCCATGTCTTCTTCAAAGGTTTTGCCATTTAATCGAATTTGTCCTGACTTGGGTTGCATTAATCCAATAATGTGTTTAATCGTAGTGCTCTTGCCGGCACCATTCAAACCAATCAACCCAACAAGCTCTCCTTTTCCTATTGAAAATGTTACTTCTTGCAAAACGGGTTTACGTGTATACCCACCCGTTAACGCGTCCACTTCCAAAATAGCCATCTGCCACACCTCTTTCTTTCTATGTAAACCATTGTATCAAAACTAACTGTCGAATTCTTTTATGTTATGACAATTATGGTAAACTAAGAAAAATGGAAAGGATGATCCTCATGACAAATTGTATTTTTTGTAAAATCATTGCTGGAGAAATTCCGAGCGTAAAACTTTATGAAGATGAACATGTTTTCGCCTTTATGGACATTATGCCATTATCTAAAGGTCACACTTTACTTATTCCCAAAACACATCGTGAATTTGTTTACGATATGACACCAGAAGAAGCTGGTAATTTATTTGCGGTGGCACCAAAAATCGCTAAAGCAATCAATGAAACATTTCAGCCAGAAGGCATGAACCTATTAAACAACAACGGCGCTAAAGCCGGACAAAGTGTCTTTCATTTTCATTTACATTTTATTCCGCGCTATGGACAAAGTGATGGATTCGGTGCGAAATGGGTAACGAAAGAAAAAGAATTTACTTCTGAACGCATTCAAGAATTTGCAGAAAGCGTAAAAGAAAAATTAAACGCAGATGCTTGATTTTCTCAAGTAAACAGGATAAAATCAGAATAAGTTTTTCGCCGGCGGTCATGAGGACACGTCCGGGAAAAAGAAAATAGCACATAGCTGAGGAGAGATGAGAAATGAATACGAAGAATCTAGTTTTAATGGCGCTGCTAGTCAGCATTGGAGCCACACTTTATGTAGTAATCCCAGGAATCAATGGTGGGATGAAGCCGGACTTTATGTTAACCATGATGTTTGTTGGCATTCTATTATTTCCAAATGTAAAAAATGTTTTTTTACTAGCGGTGACAACTGGTGTTTTATCCGGTCTGTTTTCGACATTCCCAGGTGGATTTTTTCCGAATGTTATCGATAAGTTCATCACAGCTTTTGTTTTTCTTGCATTGGTGATGATCTTAAAGAAATTCGTTTCTAAATTGCCTGTCGTTATTGCTCTCTGCGCAGTCGGTACGTTATTATCCGGAACGATTTTCCTTTCAGCAGCTATTTTCATTATTGGCGCTAATATTCCTTTTGGTTTATTAGTTGCTACAGTGGTCTTGCCCGCAGTTGTTATGAACGGTGTCGCTTTCGCGTTTATTTACCCGATTGTGATTACATTGGTCAAGCGATCAAAATTCGAAACGGCTGTTTCACAAGCCGCGTAAAAAGAGCTTTTCATCATTTTTTATGGTGAAAAGCTCTTTTTTTTGAATAGTCATTCATTTATATGTTTTAATTAGGTATAATAGAGGAAAAGAACCATATAGGAAGAAAGGGGCGTTTTATACATGACAGCATCAAGATTTTTCTTAGGACTTGCAACTGGGTTAGCGGCTGGCGCTGCAACTGCTTTATTTTCTGCACCACAATCAGGACAGGAATTCCGTTCTACAATGAAATCCACATCATCTGAATGGAAAGAATACTTAAATGAACTAAAAGAAAAAGTAAATGGTGTAAAAGAATCTTTTAATCATTTAACAGAAGAAGCGAAATCACAATTACCTGAAGCAGTTGAAGGATTAAAAGCTTCACTTGAAACTTGGACGGAAAGCACAGCTCCCGCGAAAGAACATCTTCAGCTAGAAATCATGGCAATCCAAAATGCCATTGAAGAATTGCAAAACACGATTAGCAAAGACAAAAAAGAAAAAGATGATGATAAACCCAAATCCGAAAAAGTTGACGACGATACACAAAGCGCATAAAACAGCAGCCTTCGGGTAGCTGTTTTTTTCATCTCCAAAAAACTTATACATACTATGTAGTTGTTAACTAGCACTGCTGTATTACCGTTTCTGCTTACACTAATCTTGAACAGATATAAACTATCACAAAGATAGCTAATATGCAGTAACTACTTAGTTATTCTGCTGCAATAAATACCGTAAACTTCTATGTATGTAACTGCTGTAAATTATTTTACTATTCTTACTTTAATTACGTTTGCTTTACTGCTATAATAAAGAAAAAGTTTTGGAGGAAAGTTGGTGCTGGTGTGAACGAGAAAGAATATTCCATGAAAGAAGCTATGTTGTTTAGTCAACGCATCGGTCAATTGTCAAAAGCATTGTGGAAAGCGGTAGAAAAAGATTGGCAAATGTGGATAAAACCTTATGACTTGAATATTAACGAGCATCACATTCTTTGGATTTCCTATCACTTAAAAGGGGCTTCTATATCAGATGTCGCCAAATTTGGTGTGATGCATGTTTCGACTGCTTTTAACTTCTCAAAAAAATTAGAAGAACGTGAACTGCTGTCTTTTTCAAAACGAGATACAGATAAACGAAATACTTACGTCGAGCTAACTGAAAAAGGCGAGCAATTGATGCAGGAAATGATTGAAAATTATCACGAAACGCCTCATTCAGTTATCGATGGCTCTCTTCCTTTGCGAGAGCTATACGGGAAATTCCCTGAATTCATGGACATAATGGCTGTTATCCGCAATATTTATGGCGAAGATTTCATGGAAATATTCGAAGCTTCTTTCAAAAATATCGAGAACCGCTTTAGTGAAGAAAACCAAGTCATTACGCGTCAAAAAGACCCGCAATAACCCTTAATTTTCCCCACCTATTTTATGGTTGCATTTCCCGATAATTCGTTGTATTGTATGTAGCGAAACCAAAATGAATTTAGTAAGTGGGGATGCACATATGCACTGCTGGAAAACAATTAACTTAAAAAAACAATATGGATTTGACCGGCTATTCATGATCTCAGCACTTTTTGGAACAGCTGTTTTTATGACATCTTACACGGGGCTAGCAATTGCCTATGCTACTCCTTTATCGGATCAGTATTTTCTATTTTTCATACTAGCTTTACTTGCTGTATATCCACTTCATAAGATTTTGCATTTTTTGCCGTTAATCGGTTGTCATAGATCATTGAAACTCATTATTCGAAAACAAATGAAAGTTTGTCCGGCTATTTTGCTTCATATTAATGAACCTGTATCAAAAATACGTTTCTTATTGTCACTCGCGACACCTTTTCTCGTATTGAATACAGTTCTCGTTACAGCAAGTATCACGATGCCTGCTTATAGTCATTACTTTACTATGCTGTTAGCATATCACTGCGCGCTATGCTTAACGGATATTATCTACATTCGCAACCTATCACGTTCACCTAAGTATTCATTTATTGAAGAAACAGACACAGGATTTGAAATTCTTGTTCCTCCTATCGTTAGCTAATATCTGCTTTTTCTCCTCGTCTTTGTTATACTAAGAAGTAAAGTTAGAGGGGAGGAAACCCATGATTATCGCATTTATTGTTATGTTCTCCGTGTTTTATCTTTTCCAAATCAACCGGATGACATTAGCATTAGTTACTTCTCGGGAAATCCCGGAAGAAAATCACCAAAAGATATTCCGGACGATTAATATATTAATTACTATTTTACTGGTATCGTTGTATGTAGGCGTAGAATTTACCCCTTAAAAACACTTGCCTCTGGCAAGTGTTTTTTTTTCGGAACTTTGCATAGTGTAATACGTTTATAGTATAGTAAATACTGCATTTACATAGAAAGTTGGGAGAGAAATCTAATGAAAAAGTCCTTTTTAACATTTACTTTAGCAGCATCTGTATTGGCTTTATCCGCATGTAGTGATAGCGGTGATGAAAAAGCAATCGTAACTTCTGATGTTGGCGATGTCACAAAAGAAGAATTTTATCAAGAAATGAAAACATCTATCGGCGAACAAGCGATACAAATTTTACTAATTGAAAAAGTTCTTGCTGAAAACTTTGATGTATCAGACAAAGAAGTAAACGCAGAATACGACAGTAATAAAGAAGAGCTTGGCGAAAGCTTCGATCAGTTTCTTGAGCAAAATAACCAAACAGAAGAAAGCTATAAAAAAGTAATTCGGTTGAATTTATTACAAGAAAAAGCATTAACTGAAGATATCGAAGTCACAGACGAAGAAATCCAAGCACAATATGACCGTCAAGGGACTGAGTTAAATGCACGTCACATTCTTGTAGCTGATGAAGAAACAGCTAACTCTCTTAAAAAACAATTAGATGATGGTGCTGATTTCGCTAAATTAGCTGAAGAAAACTCTACGGATACAGGTTCTGCTGCTAAAGGTGGAAATGTCGATTGGTTCGGTCCAGGAGCGATGGTTCCTGAATTTGAAGAAGCTGCATACAACCTTGAAGTTGACAAAATCAGTGAGCCTATTCAATCTGAGTTTGGTTTCCATATCATTCAAGTTCTTGAAAAACGTCAAGTTAAAGACCAACCTGCTTTAGAAGATCAAAAAGAAGAAATCCGTTCTGAAATTGCACTTACAAAAGCAGATCAAACAACGTTACTTCCAAAAGTTGCTGAACTGATGAAAGATGCAAATGTAGAAATTCAAGATGAAGACTTAAAAGGCGCTTTGGATGATATTCTTAATCCTCCAGCACCTGCTGCTCCAGCCGGAGAATAAAGAAAATAATATAAAAACTGCCTCAACAAGTTATGACAATAACTTTGAGGCAGTTTTTTTTATGTTAGAACATAATCGAGCCGGTCGTTTTGGGTAAAGCAAAAACGATTGCTCTAGCGCAAACTCATCACAAAAGAAGACACCCAAATTACTGCTCTCTCGGCTCTGGCCTATCTTTTGCATGCGTCTAAGATAATATGCCGGTGTAAAATAAGAACTGCACAGAACCTTTCGCTCTTCTCTACCTATTGTTGTTAAACGTTTATTGAATTTTAGGTTTGTAAAATGAACGATTATCTAAAGCAAATACGCGCTCTGAAAACTCGCCTTCTGTGGTTTTTCCAAGAACACGATCTAACATCATCATTTTCGCATCGATGTTGTCGATGTAATGAAGAATTTCAGCTTCTTTGAGCATTGGCTTTTTCGGGCTACCCCATTCTTCTTTGCCGTGATGAGAAAGAATAATATGCTGTAACAACATTACTTCTTCTCCTTCAATTTCTAGCTCTTCTGCTGCTTTTGCTACTTCCGTAACCATGATTGAGATATGGCCAATTAAATTGCCTTCTACGGTGTACGTCGTCGCGATTGGACCCGACAGTTCAATTACTTTCCCAATATCATGAAGGATAATTCCTGCAAACAATAAGTCTTTGTTGAGTCCAGGGTAAATCTCTACTAGCGCTTTGCCTAATTTCAACATGGACACAACATGATCAGCTAAACCTGACACGTAATCATGATGATTGCGTGTTGCTGCTGGATACGTTAAGAATTGCTGTTGGTATTTTTTGAGCATGAAACGTGTAATTCGTTGGATTTGAGGATTTTCCATTTCAAACAAATACTTCATTACTTCTTCAAGCAATTCATCGGCTGATTTCTCTGAAGACGGCATCAAGTCTGAAATTGACTGATTTTCCTCTGGTTTTGCTGGACGAATGCTTTTTATACGCAATTGATTTTTCCCTCGGTAATTATGGATTTCTCCACCTACACGGACAATTACTTCAGCTGCAAACATTGTTTCTTGTTTATCTTTAGTGTCCCATAATTTCGCTTCAATATCTCCGCTCTTATCCTGTAAAACGAGCGAGATAAATGGATTTCCGGTAGTCGTGACTCCTTTAACTGATTGCTTAATCAGCAAGAATACATCAACCGTCTCTCCAACTGCGTACTCTGTAATTCCTTTGGTCATGAATGAACGCTCCTTTCCGTATTGGCCAATTGAATGATTTGTGCTTTTGGCCAAGCTTGTTGCATGTCTTCATGGCAAGTAAAGTAAATAAATTGATGCTCTTCTTGCAACTCTTTAACTAAGTTTATCATTTGCTGTAGCCGACTGCGATCAAAATGGACAAAAGCATCGTCCATAATAATTGGGAATGGGTGGCTTTTCTTCATTGATACCGCTAAAGACAACCTTAAAGCCAAATAAGCTTGCTCTTTTGTCGCTTGACTAAGTTCCGCAATCGGAAAATAAGTACCATCTCGACGTTTTGCTTCAAAATAACCAGTTTTATTTATGAGTAATTCTTGGTAAGTACCATTTGTCAGTTTACTGAAATAAAGTTGTGCGTTAGTCAATACTGCGGGAAGCTTTTTCTCTTTTAGTTCGTCCATCGTTTGGTTAATTGCTCTGACGATAGCTTTATTGACAGACCATTGCTTAGCTAAATCAACAAACCTTGCTTTTTTTCCTTCAAATTGCTGCAGTTTTTCTTCGTACGAAGTATCAGACACTAAGCGTTGAGTCAGTTGTTGTTTATCTGCTTGTTCTTCCAACAGTTCATTTCGTTCGGCTTTTAGCTGTGTCAATTGTGCTTGAATTTGCTCGATTGCCAATTGTGCATGCTCAGGCTCCCAGCTACTCTGTAACTCTACTTTTCCAATAGACTGCAATTGTTCTTTAGTCAATTCGAGTGCTCTTTCCACTTCTTGTTTCTTTTCCCATTTATCGGCCAAATGATAAAAATCGAATACTTCTTGTGCGTGAGCATATGTCAGTAACTCCTGTTGTTCTTTTTCAAGTTGCTCTTGGAGTGCTTGCAATCGACCCATTTTTTCTAGTAAATCGTTTTGTTCACCTTTGACTTTATTCCAATGGTCTTGCTTTTGTTTCCGCGCCGACAGCTCTGAGCGCAATGATGCAGTCAACCCTTCGGTTGCTAAGTCTTTCCCGCATGCTTGCTGCGCTTTGTTTACCCACTCTTTTTGCTGCGCTTCTAGTTTGCTAACGTCGTCTTTGATGCGCAGTAAGCGTGAATGATTAGCATGAACTTTGCGCAGCTTTTCAAAAAGTTCTATCACCATCGTACGACGAGTATCTGGACTCAAACCGATTTCAAGTAATAGTTGCTGATAGGCTTTTTTTGCTTGAGAGTTTGACTCAACCGATGCGAGGCTGTTTACATTTTTTTTGATTGTCTCGACATTGTTCATCAATCCATCTAACTGAAGGTCAAACTCCGTAACTTTTTTCGTGATTTTTTCGTAATCATGTTCGTTATCGCCATACTTTTTGATAATGCCAGAGTAGTTTGCTGGCAACTCTTCTGGTTTACCGGATCTCATAAATAGCCATGCACCTGCAGCCATTGCTGCAAGTCCAATGACAATTAAAAAAATGGTGGATTGGATAACCCCGTAAGCTACTACGAGAAGTCCCAATCCAAGTAATGCAAAATGAACGATGCGGTCTTGTCCTGTATTGCTCTTTTGAAATTTCGACGCTGCTTTAGCTTCTGCTAACTGAGCTGAAACGCGCGGCCATTCTTCTGCAGCCAGTCTTTCTTTTGCAGTTGGTTCTTTTGTTAAAAACCTTGCTAAATTTTGTTCTGCATGCGCCAAATTATTTTTTTCTTCTTGCAAGCTCCGTTGGTTAAAACGTTGGTTTTCTTCTTCTATATCTAAGTCTTTTAATCGCGCAACTAGTTGCTCTTCTTGGCTTAAGGAAACATCCACAGCCATCGCTTGTTGTTCAGTAAGTCCTAGTAAGAACAATAGTTCTTCGCGTTCTTCTATCAACTCGATTGTTTCATTTTGCTTTTGAACCAATTGACCGTTTAGTTGATGCCAATCAGATTCACGATTTAACAAATTCTCAATAGACTCCATAGAATCCACTTGATGTAGATCGATAAAGTGATCTTGTTGATTTGTTAAATACTCTCTGTCTGCTTTGGTTTGAGTCAATTTATCTACTAGGCGGTCCATTTGTCTTCTGCCTTCTGCTGGAAATTGGTTGACTTCCAATTTATTTAGCTGCTCTGTCAACTTTGATTGGTTTGCAAATAATGGTGCTGCTTGTTGCCATTTGCTAATGTCTTTAAGTTTCTTGTCCTGTGCCACTTCATCATCTTCAATGACCATTAAACGGTGTCCTATGGCTTGTAATCGTTCAATTGATGGACTATAGAGCTCTGCGTGTTGCCTATAGTCTTTTAGCTCTCCTTCTAGTTCACGAAGTTCTTCAGCTAATGCATTTAATTGCGGTTTGCGACCACTCTTTTTGAACAGCTCAGCCATTTGTTTTTCAAGCTGACTTTCTAAATGAGTTAAGGCATCGATACCTGTTGTCCCCGAAGCCAACAAAGTTCGGCTCAATTCTGTTTCACTAAGTTGATCGAGTCCTTGCAATTCATGAATCGAAAATGAAAAAATCGCTTCAAAAGAAGCGCGGTCGTAATTTCGTAATATTTGCTTCAACTCAGCTTCGCCAGCTCGTCGGCCATCTTCAAAAGTTACTGTGACTTCTCCAGCCGATTTTCCTTTAATCCGCTCGATCACTAGTTTCCCATAACAGGGATCTGTTATATAAAGCTGTCCACCGTATTTCCCACCATTTTTTGGCTCATAGCGCAATTGCGTTTGATTGCGAGCTGGAAATCCAAAAAGAAGTTGAATAATAAATTGCTGAATCGTTGTTTTACCAGCCTCATTAGGACCATAGAACAAAACCAGTTGTTCTCCTAATCTGATAGTCCTATTTTCATGCTTACCAAAACCATAAATTACTAGTTTTTCAATTTTCATTTTGTCACTCTCCTACCTGCATCGTGCGCCGAATTTTTTGCGCAGCTGCTAGTTGAAGTTCACCAACAGTTTGATCTTCTACAGTTTCTAAAAACCTGCTGCTTTTTGGGTGTCGATACAAGTCTTGTAAAATAGCTTTCCAGTCGTTGGTTTCCCAATCTTCCATCATGTCAATCAGCGTCGCACCAAGTGGAGAAAGTTCAGCGTCTTGTTTTGTTTGTTCTAGATAAATCGCTTGAATCCAAACAAAATTATCTAATTCATCCATCGATTCTCTAAGCATCTCCAACAACTCACTCTCAGGAATTTCAGCAAGTAACTGATAGCCTTCTTGGTCCAGTTCTGTAAACACTAATTCAATAACAGCGGTTCCTGCTGTTTCACTAAAAAGACTTAGTTCTTTTTGACAAGCATCGATCAATTCATTCATATGAAAAATGCCTGTACCAGAAACAGCAACTTTTTCGAACTGAACAACTGACGTTGGGATAAAATCTAATTGCGTCGTTGCTTTTGATAAAGTCACTTCATAAAAGCCTTTTATACCTGACTCCTTGCGGTGGCGTCCTTGAATATTTCCGGGGTAAATCATCACCGGTTTGCTATAAAGCTCTTGGCGTTTGTGAATATGTCCCAACGCCCAATAATCATATTGTTTACTAAGTAGCTGCTCTTTTTTAAACGGCGCATAAACAGCATGTGTTGAATCTCCTTCAAGGCTGCCATGGAGAAGACCAATATGATATTCTTGGTTTTGTGCGACCGGATAATGCTCAACCATTGACTCGCTAATGTGACGTTTGCCATAACTAAAACCAGTAAAGTTTACAGGTCCCGCAGCAGTATCAATTTTGAATTGAGATACCGCTTCATCAAAGACATGAACATTCTCTGGAAGCTCAAAACGAGTCCAATTGCCACTTAAGTGATCGTGATTGCCATAGCACATAATGACGGGGATGTTTTGCTCTGCCAGTTGTTGCATGCCTTTTTGAAAACGAGCTTGTGCACGAATATTGCGATCTTCTCCGTCGTAAATATCGCCGACAATACATACAAAATCAGGCTTTGTTTCTAATGTATATTGAATAAGACGGTCAAACGCTTCTAAAGTGCTATCTTTTAATTTTTTCCACTGGTCTTTTTGCAAATCCCTCATACCAATAAAAGGACTTCCTAAATGCAAATCTGCCGTATGAATAAATCGAATCGATTCCATAACTAAACCCCTTTTAAATACCGAATATTTGTTCTTATTTTACCATGACAAAGCTATTTATAAAAACTGTTTACAGAAAACATTTCTGCAAACAGTTGGCTTGTGAAAACGAACAATGCCTTTTTATTTTTTATTGCCTAGACGAATTGCTTTTCGAATATCTTTAAGCGATTGTGAAGAACCATACATTAAGACGCCTCCACGGTAAACACGTGCTCCGAACCAACCTAGAACTCCAATAGTCACTAGCATAATAGCAATCGATAGCAACGGCTCCCATAATGGCAAATCGAGCATTCCTACACGCAAGAACATGACTAGTGGTGCGAAAAATGGGATAAACGAAGAAACTGTTACATAGTTAGCTTCCGGTACTGTAATTCCAGAAAATGCTATCAACGACGCGATAATGATTAAAATCATCATTGGCAACATCAATTGTTGCACGTCTTCTGTTCGGCTCACTAAAGATCCGAGCAATGCTGCGAGTACAGCATATAAAAAGTAGCCGAGCAGAAAAAAGAGTACAGCAAATAAGAATGTACTGATTTTGACTTCCGAAAAACCCATGACACTAAATATGCCTTCGGTCAAATCTGTACCCGCTGTTTTAATGGCTAAATAGCCAGCAGTTCCAAAAATCAACATTTGTAAAATACCAAGACAACCAATGCCTGCGATTTTAGCAAACATGTGTTTAACAGGAGAAACACTTGAAATCAATATTTCCATAACTCGCGATGATTTTTCCGTTGCGACTTCCATGGCGATCATGTTTGGATAATAAATAACTGCGACATAAATCAGCATAATTAACACGTAAACAAGTCCTCGTGCTTGACTCAATTCTTCTTGCGATTTAGAGGATTCGGATACAGCTTGTCGCTCGAATTCGACTAGCATAAACAATTGGTCGACCTGCCTGGCATCTAAGCCGAGTGATTCGGCAGTTATTGCTGTATGAATTGCTTGAACGGCATTTTCAATTTCGTTTCCACTACCCAATTCATTGGCAGACTCAGACACATAACGAGCTATCAATTGCTCATTACGTGTTAATACTAAATAGTCATCAATGGTGCCTTCTGTAATACTTTCTTGCAATTCCGTTTCTGTCAAATGCGCTGGAACCACTTTAATATCGGTTTCCATCAACGCTAGTTGCACTTGCAGATTTTCAAGCAGCTCTGTCTCTTCACTTAAAACATACAGGACATTTTCTTCAGGTTCTTCTCCATCGAAAATTGCGACGATGTTAGAGATATTTGCTAACAAAAAAAAGGCAGCAACGACAATTACCGTTGTGATAATAAATGACTTTGTTTTTGCTTTTGTTAGAAAGGCTTGCTTGAAAATAATCCAAAAGCTATGCATGATATTTCCCTACCTTCGCGATAAAAATTTCTTCTAACGAAGGTTCTTCTACTGCAAAATGACGAAGCGTCCCAAGTTTCATCGCTTTAGCCAATAAGGTTTGTGCGACACGTTCGTCTGTAATTTGAAAAATTGCTCCTTCTTTTGTTTTTGTAAAATTATCGACACCTGCAACTCCACTCAAACTGCTAAGGTCTGCATCCACATTCAAGCGAACTTTTTGTTTGCCGAATGACCTTTTCACTTTTTTAATTGGACCTCCAACCACTACTTTTCCACGATCTAAAATGCTCATATCATCACATAATTCTTCTACGTGATCCATGCGATGACTAGAAAAGACGATCGTTGCTCCTTGTTTTTGAAAATCCAAAATGGCTTTTTTCAACATTTCTACATTAACCGGGTCTAATCCTGAAAATGGTTCATCCAGTATTAACAACGATGGTTTATGCAAAAGAGCGGCAATCAATTGGATTTTTTGCTGATTTCCTTTTGATAACTCTTCTACCTTTTTCTGTCCGTAATGTGGAACTTCAAAGCGCTTTAACCATGCAGTTGCTTCGCGTTTTGCATCACCTTTAGACATTTTGCGTAACTGTGCTAAATAAACCAATTGTTCTTCGACTTTCATCTTAGGGTAAAGCCCTCGTTCTTCTGGCAAATAACCAATCTCAGGACTGCTAGCATATGTAATAGGCTTACCCTTCCACCAGACCGAACCTTCTGTAGGATCTAATAACCCTAAAATCATTCGGAATGTCGTTGTTTTTCCTGCTCCATTCGCTCCAAGAAATCCGTGCATACCGCCTTCTTGAATAATCAGCGAAAGATTGTCTACTGCTGTAAAGTCGCCGAACTTTTTTGTGACATGCTCAACATGCAAAGTCATTTCTATTCGCTCCTTTCTTTCTACTTACTACGAGACATCTACTGTAATGTTTCAAAAATTGCAGGACTTTTTCACAAATACCCTTTATACTAGAAATGAATATGCATTCAGAAAGGATTGATCCAAGTTGAGAACATACAAACTGACGGCATTCGAACAGACAGGTAAACAGATATTAGACGAAACGTTTACCGCGGAAACAGATGTAGAAGCACGCGGTAAAGGACAAGCTCTGTTAGAGGAAAAAGAGCTGACAAAACAAACACACCGACTAGCGTCTCCTACTGGTAAACTTGTTCTTTTTCATTCATAAAAAGCAAAAAGCATGGCGGAAAATATTCCGCCATGCTTTTTTATTGACCTGTAAACTCCGGCTTTCTTTTGCCAACAAAAGCTTCTATACCTTCTAAATGATCTGCTGATTTTCGCATAGCAGACTGTGCTGCTGCTTCCATTTCCAATGTCTTCACTAATTCAGTAACTTTCGATTGATGAAGAATGTGTTTAGAAGCTAATTTGGCTTTTAAAGGAGACGCAATTGCTTCAGCCGCGTATGCTTCCGCTCTTTCAAGACCTCGTCCTTCTGCAGTGACTTCTTCAATCAGTCCTTTTGAAAGCGCGTCATGTGCTTTTAAAGTTTGACCTGCCCAAATAATTTGCTTAGCTTTTGGAACACCTACTCGTTCTTTCATGAAAAAATGACCGCCACCATCGGGCACCAAGCCAATGCCGATAAAGTTCATTGCCAATTTACTGTTTTCTTCAGCAATAACGTGGTCGCATGCTAAAGCCATGCTAAAAGCAAGGCCCGCTGAAGCGCCATGAATCGTAGCAACCGTAATTTGCGGCAACGTATAAAGCGCTTTCGCCAATCGACTAACATCTTTCATCACAGAGTCGATATCCATGGGATTTTCTGGATCCATCATTTCTTTAATGTCTCCACCTGCTGAAAATGCTCTTCCTTCTCCGCGTATAATTAGTACTTGTAAGGTACTATCTTGTAGCAAGAACTCGAAGCAATCAGCTAATTCTTTCATCATCTTGCCATTCATCGCGTTCATGGATTTCGGACGATTAAGTACCAATTGGCCAATTCGTCCTTGTTTTGTCAATTCGATCGTTTCATACATAAAAAGAGACACCCCTTCGTAAAAATGAATTGTCATTCACCTTTACATATTCGGCATCTCTCTTCGTTATTCCTTTATTTTTTAAAATTACATACTTTCGTATAAAGATTGGACGGGCTTGATCAAGACACGGTTCACTTCTTCGATCATTTGGCTTAATCCCATTTCTGCTTCAAGCATAGCTAGAATTTTTTCGTTTTCTTGAGCTGCTTGTGCAGTGCTTTGTGCGTTCGTCATTTCTTCTTCTGTGATTTCTTGACCTTCTGTTTGTTTTTGTTGTAGCGTAATTTGCAAATCACGGAAAGTCTTGAACAACTCATTAGATTCTTTGTCTGCAGTTACTTGTGCAACAGCTTCCTCTAATTTCTTGAACTCGTCTGTTGAACGAAAAGTGCTTTCTAATTTGTTAATGTCGTCATAAATGTTTACTGTCATGTTCATCCATCTCCTCTGTTTTTAGTTTAGTATCATGACGAAGATTCCTTGGAAGACGCCAATAAAGCCTCCTAGAAATGCGCCCAATACGGTAATCATCTTAAATTCTCTCCGTGAAATCCCAAGCACCAATTCTTCAAGGCGACTGAGCGGCAGAGAATCGACTTGCTCTTTTACCATACCTTCCATATCAATTTTCAATATGGTTTCTTCCAGTTTATGCTCGCCTTGCTCGAAGACAAAGTCTATCACAAGTGGCGTAATATTGACACTTGTCCATTCTAACCCTCCTGGCCAAGTCTCTGCAAGTGTTGCGTTTAAACGTGTAGAAATTGCTGCTTTTTCGCGAACGTATTGCTTTACTGTTTCTAGAGCTGTGTCAAAATCAAATTCCTTCAATAATGCATCAACTCTTCGGTCCTGTGCTTTTTCCCATTCACTAAATGCTAAAGTTCCTACTAATTCAAAGGTTCTTGGCGAATTGAGAAATTTAATGATTTCCGGTTGAATGCGATCTACTAATGGTTTTGATTCACCTAGCAATGAATGCAACATATGACCAAAGCGCCCACGAGATTCTAAAAATTCATCCAGCAATGACTTAATGGTTTGTCTGCCATGTGGCGATTCAAAATAAGTCGTTCCTTGATTGATGGCGTATTCGACACCTTCATATAGTTTTGCTTCTGTTTCTGCTTTCCAGTTTGCCGGCATGAGTTCGCGAATGGTTTTCCCTGCAATGTATTCTTGCAACGAATCTTTTTGAAGCTCAACTAATTCATCCAGCTTTGCTTCGATTTTAATATCCATTCCATCTTGCCCCGCTGCTTGCAACCAATCATTAAATGATTTTGGCGAATCAAATAAATGCTTATTTAGCTGTCGATTGATCCATTTTTCGCTTTTTATGCGCATTTCTTCATTGAAAAAACGTTTTTTGAATGTTTCAGGAGTTAATAAATGTTCAACAACCGTTCGGCCCAATTGACGAGATAATTCATCGCGTCGTTTCGGGATAAGACCAGGCGTTAATGGGACTCGCCATTTACCAATGTACTTTGCCTCATAAGGCCAAAAGAGCATTTTAATGGCTAAGTGGTTAGTAACCCCACCGATTAACGCTCCTACAACCGCCATAAAAACTAATGTCACAATAATATTCACTTTTGTCACTCTTTTCTTTTTCTTCTTTGTGTATTCTTTGTAATCCCCTATAATGAAGAGAAGAAAGCTAAGGAGGATCCATATGCTTCAGCATTTTAAATTTAAACCCATGTTCGATAATCATCAATTACCAGGATGGGACATTTCTTTTTTCCACAAAAACGAACGCATTACTGGAGAATACCATCCTGATGGCACCATTGTTTGGAGTTCCAACCCTCCCCAAGATGAAGAAGCCATCAAAACAATGATTCATGAGCTAATGCTCTATCATGTATACGATTAAAACGCTGGAATGTTTCAGCGTTTTTTTGTTTGCTCTTTTAATTATAAGGAAGCTCAGCTCAATTTAACAGCGATAGCTTCTTAAACTTAAAAAAGAGAATGTCCTTTTACCCGATAACTTGGGTTTGGGACATTCCTGATTGAATTTTATACATTTGATAGTAAATACCGCCAAGTTTCATTAATTCTTCGTGACAACCAGCTTCTGCAATTTCGCCTTTTTCTAGCACAAGTATGCGATCGGCATTTTTAATGGTCGACAGACGATGAGCAATGATGAATGTTGTTCGGCCTTTTTTCAAGACATCCATTGCGTGCTGAATGATTTCTTCTGTCTCTGTATCAATATTAGACGTCGCTTCGTCTAATATTAAAATTGCGGGATCAAATGCCAATGCCCGTGCGAAAGACACCAATTGACGCTGTCCTGAAGACAAGGTACTGCCTTTTTCAACGACAGGCTCATCGATTCCTTTTGGCAAATGAGTTAAGACACGTTCGCCGCCAACCGCGGCTAGTGCATCGATGACCATTCTTCTTGTAATCCGTTCGTCGCCCATTGTAACGTTCGATTCAATTGTGCCACTAAACAAGTAAGGATCTTGTAAAACGATGCCCATATGCTCTCTAGTTGATTGTCTCGGCATGTCTAAGATGTCGACACCATCAATTGTTATCGCACCTTTAGAAACATCGTAAAAACGAAACAACAAGTTCATGATCGAACTTTTCCCTGATCCTGTATGACCAACTAATGCTACGGTTTCACCTTGTTTTGCTTGAAACGAAATATCTTTTAAGACATATTCTTTTTCATTGTAAGCAAACCAAACTTTGTCAAAACGAACATCGCCTTGGTAGCGAGGTACTTTTTTGTCGACCACTGCTTCTCCTGGTTGGTCGAGCATTCGGAATACGCGTTCAGCTGCGACTAGTGATTGTTCCAAACGACCAAACTGATTGACAATGCCGCTAATTGGATTAAACAAACGAATAATATAATCGATAAACGCATACAACACTCCTACTGTGATAGCGGTATCGCTTGACATAGAACCCGTTCCAAAATACCAAACAAACAAAATAAATGTCATTGATCGAAGCACGCCAACTAAGTTGTAAGAAGCTGCACCTTCAAGAATTAATAATTTCTTTTGATAGTCGTAATGTTCATCGTTTAATTCTTCAAACTCATCCTTCATTTTGCGTTCACGTCGGAATGCTTGAATGATGGTCATTCCTTGAATGGACTCGTTGATCATAGCATTCATTTCACTGACCTTTTCGCGAACAACATGATTGTAACGAGCCGCATACTTTCGGTAAACCAACATCCAAACATACAATAACGGAACAAGTACCAACGTCATTGCCGCCATTTTCCAGTCAAGGTAAAATAACGCGATGTAAATACCGCCCATATACATAAAGCTAGTCGCAAATTGAGCCAATACCGTTACAAACAAATCACGAATCGCTTCTGTGTCATTGGTAATACGCGCTACTACTTTGCCTGCTGGTAAATTATCAAAATAACGAATTGGTAAAGTTTGTGTATGTTCGTATACATCGTTTCGCATTTTACGAATAATTCGGTTAGCGCCTCTCTGTAGCAAAATAGACTGCCAATACCGGAAGAACGCTGTAATAATCGCTAAAACAAAAAACAAAACCAATAAGTAAGCAATCGGCTCGAAATCTACTGCTCTGCCTGAAACTGCTATGTGATTATCGATTATTTCTTTAGCAATTAATGGTGCTGCTAAATCAGCAGCCACGGCGATTGCGAGCATAATTAATCCAGCAATCAAAACCGCTTTAAAATTCAATGCATATTGTACTAATCGTTTTCCTGTCCCCATGCTTACACCTCCTCGATTTGCTGACGGAGGAATTGTTCATTGTACCAGCCGTTTTTTTCTAACAAATCATCATGAGTTCCTTCTTCAATAATTTTTCCGTCATCAAGCACCACAATCCAATCCGCATGTTTTACCGCCGATAGTCGGTGCGTTGTAATAATAGTCGTCTTGCCAGAACGCTCTGCTTGGATATTTTCTATGATACGAGCTTCTGTTTTTGCATCGACTGCTGATAAAGAATCGTCGAGTATTAAAATTTCTGGATTTTTTATCAATGCACGCGCAATGGAAATGCGCTGCTTTTGACCACCAGATAACGCTACTCCTTTTTCACCTACAAGCGTATTTAGTCCGTTTGGCAATAATGCCAAGTCTTTTTCAAAATAAGACAAACGAAGCGCTTCGATCAACTCTTCTTCATTGGCATCTGATTTACCAAATAAAATATTTTCTCGAATGGTTCGTGAAAACAACACATGATCTTGCGGTACGTAGCCGATCCAACTGCGTAATTGATCTTTTGTTAATTCTTTTAATTCGATGCCGTTCATCAAAATAGAACCTTCACCCATCGGATATTCTCTCATCAATTGCTTAATGAACGTTGTTTTACCACTACCGGTTTTGCCAACGACACCTAAAGTTTGTCCACTGTTCATTGACAAATTAATGCCTTGAAGATTAATAGAGCTCGATTGCGGGTACGTAAAGCTGAAATCTTTAAATCCAATCCGTTCTGGCTTTCCTGTGACGATTGGTTTTTCCGAGTCTGTCACATCTTCCGGATAATCTAGAGTTTTATTCACGCGATCTAACGAAGCATTGCCCCGCTGCAAAATATTAATCATTTCTCCAATAGCGAACATCGGCCACACAATCATTCCAAGATAAACGTTAAAGGCGACTAAATCACCTAACGACATCGTTCCCTCAGCTACTAAAAATGCACCATAGCCAAGCCCAATCATATAACTGATAGATGTTAATACTTTCGTTATGGGCGCAAACAGTGCATCTATTCGCTCTACCGCCATATTTTTCTCGTAAACGTCTTCTGTCATTTCAGCAAATCGCTGTTCTGAAGCACGTTCTTGAACATAAGCACGAATCACACGGACGCCTCCAACTGACTCGAGTACACTATCGTTCAAGTCGCCAAATGCTTCTTGCGCTTCCATGTAACGAACATGAATTTTCTTTCCCAGCAACTGTACGATAATCGCTAAAATTGGTAATGGCAACATCGCAAAAAACGTCAATTCCCAAGAAACCAAAATCCCCATGGCCACGATGATCGTCGCCATATACAAAGTTGAATCTACTAGAGTTAAAATACCAAATCCTGCTGTTTCAGAAATTGCTTTTAAATCATTTGTCGAACGCGCCATCAAATCGCCTGTTCGATTTTTCTCATAAAACGTCGGAGACATTTTCAAAAATTGACCCATCAAACTAGAACGAAGCTGTCGTTCGATTACATACGCGCCTCCGAACAATTGGTACTGCCAAACAAAGTTAATTAAATAAGCCAACACTAATGAGACAAAAAGCACTAAGATGTATTGCCACATCAAAGACATAGTCAATTGAGATTGTGCTATCGAATCAATCACTACTCCAATTAGCCAAGGGGGGATAATTTCTAGAATATTTGCGATAAACAGCAAACCAATTGCTGTCGTGTAACGTAACCAATTTTCCTTAAAAAACCACTTTAATTTCCATAACACATCAAACATTTATTACGCCTACTTTCTATTCCCAAATCAATGCTTATTCTTTAGCTTATTTACTTGTCCTTTATCGATTTAATTGCTGCACACAAAAAAGCATGCGCCTAGTTTATGGGCACATGCTCATGAAAACAGGACAATTTTACAGACTTGGCCTGAATATTTCTAATTCCGAAATAAATTCAGAGAAAAATTACAGGACGGCCTGATGTTGCTGTGCATTTAGTTTGGATATCCATTTCCAATTTTTTCATCATCATGACCCCCGTTCCCTTTTATTAGTTAATGCTAGAATATCAAAAAACTTTTTGAATTGTCAAGATATTTCGAAATTATTTTATTTACATATGTTCACAAATGTTTCAATTCATAGACGTAGGGTATTTTATAATAACGAGAATTAAGGTGAGGTGAAGAGAATGTATACGAATGTTGCAGTGGCTTACGACGGATCTGATGGAAGTCGAATGGCGTTGGAAAAAGCGATGGAATTTGTAAAAATAGTGCCACACGCTAAGCTTTCGGTCATTTATGTTAATGAAGATTATCGAGAAAGCGTTGGTTACATGGATGCAGGTACCGCATCAGCTCCTGTGATTTCAGCTAATGTTGATAGCAATTACGCTCAGTTTATGCCTTATGGCATGGGTGATGAGAGACTTGCCAAGGTAAAAGATTACGACGATACAACAGCTGAATATTCAAAACATCTTCAAGAATCCATCCAAAGGCAATTAGATGCCCATAACACAAATGCATCTGTTCTTGCTCTAGAAGGAAATGCGACTAAAACAATTGTTGCTTTTATTGAAGAACAAAACATCGATTTACTAATCATCGGAAACAGCGGCAAATCAGGGTTGCAAAAATTCTTTATTGGATCTGTCAGCAAAAAGTTAATTAAAGACTCTTCTAGTTCTATTTTAGTCGTTAAGTAAGTGTAATTTGTTAAACAACTAAATTAATTGCTAAAAAGAACATTAAAAATCCGATTCTGCTAAGCAAGTAACCGCTTGTTGACAGAATCGGATTTTCAACGTCGTATCAAATATTCACAATTTCATCACAAAATTAACAGTTTCATTTTCTTCCTAATGGGTAAACATTACTAACAGCAAAACGGGCTTTACAAAAGGAAGAAGGGGTTGACCATGTCAAAACAAACTGTATATTTTTTATCTCCCCATCAACACCGTGGATTAATGGCAGAGATTTGGGCGAATCGATTAATGCTTCCTGATTGGGATATTCGCAGTGCATCTTGGACTCAAGGTTCTGAATCTACTTTCAACGAAATGCCTTTAGAAATCATGAAAGAAATCCTCATGGATTTACCTCCAGTTGAACCACGTGCCTATGACTCGAAGGAAGTGAGCCGAGCTGACTTAATTATCGCTTTACACGATGGAGATTTTGAACACGGAGACATTCCAACAGACTTGCCAAGTCAAAAATTGGTACACTGGGACATTCGTAATCCTGAATTACGCAGTAGCGACACGACAGAACAGTGGGCACTTTATCAGGAAATTTGCGATGAAATTGCCGTGAATATAAAAAATATGGAATCTTATTTCCGTGCAGATTATGCATAAAACCTTCACCTTTTATAGGTGAAGGTTTTATTTTTTTTACGTGTATAAAACAGCACGAACCGGACTGCCTTCTCCGCCTTTAATCTTTAACGGCAATGCAGCTAGTTGATAAACGCCCTCTGAAACATTATCCAATACAATGCCTTCTAGTATGAATCGTTGATGTTGATTCATAGCTTGGTGCATTGGTAATTTTTTACTAGTTTCAGGATCCACAGAAGGGACATCTACACCCAGCAGTTTCACACCGTTATCGGCCATCCATTTAGCAATTGACTCATCAAATACCGGCCATTGTGCTGGAAATTGACTGCGATCTTGCCAAGATGCCGTTTTTAACAAGACTGCTTCTACATCTTTTTCCAGCGACTTAAAATCCGACAAACTGATTTTTTCTAAACCGCTAACATCCATGACTTGCGCCGTAGTCAAATAAACGTCTAGCGGCAACTCCTGTGTTTTGAGTCCTTGGCCATTGTAATGAAATGGCGCATCGATATGCGTTCCGATATGCGTGCTCGTTTGGATTTTGCCAATGTTTACCGAACCACTTTGCTCAATGGTCACAGAGAGCTCGTAATGGAACGGCAGATCTCCTGGCCATTCTGGAGTCGTTTCATCTAATTCCATCGAAATATCGATAATTTTATTGGGTTTCACTCAAGCCACCACATTTCGTTCGTTACTAAAGTTTTTATATGTTTCGTTTTCCATAATGTCTTGAAGTTTATTAGCTACTTTTTCAACATCGCTAAATGATGTGTAAAAAGCGATAGGTGCTAACCGAATAATGTTAGGTGCACGAAAATCCGGAATGATTTTCGCTTCTTTTAACGCTTTGCAAATTCGCGCAGCTTCTGGATGAGCAAACGCAATGTGTCCACCTCTAGCATCATCGTGTGCAGGCGTAACATCAGTTAACTCGGGAACTTGTTTCCCAACGAATTGTCGTAATAACGCTGTCAGTTGAAGAGATTTTTGACGAATAGCCTGAATGCCCGCTTCTTCAAACAACTCTAAACTACCAAGTAAAGGAGCCATACTGAAAATATGTGGTGTGCCGATTTGATAAGCTCCAGCTCCTTGTGCTTTTGAAAATTCATGGTCCATATCAAATTGGCGCGCTTTATCAGAACCAAACCAGCCTGCATTTCCTGGCTGTAAGTCGTGATGACGTTCATGCATATATAGTCCACCTGTTCCGCCTGGACCAGAGTTCATGTATTTATAATGACACCAGACAGCAAAATCGACTTTTTCATCGTGTAATTGATGCGGCATTGCGCCGATAGAATGAGCCAAGTCAAATCCAACCAAAATACCTTTTTTATGCGCAGCTTCTGTAATTTCTCGAATTTGTAACAACTGCCCACTTCTATACAAAACAGACGGCAATAATAGAATAGCTACGTCATCTGTTAATTGCCCAACAATATCTTCGAGTTCTAACGTATAGCCGTCTCGACTTGCCACTTTCCGCATTGCACTTGCCGGATCGAGTCCACGCAAGCGAAGATGACTTTCTACCGCATAGATATCCGAAGGAAAATTCAACTCATCAACAAGGATGACGAAGCGTTCAGATGTCGGTTGATATAAGGTTGAGAGCATTTGATGAATATTTGAAGTAATCGACCCTGTCACCATTACTTCATGCGCCTCTGCGCCAACTAACGGTGCAATACGTGCACTCATTGTTTCTGCTAATGTAAACCACGGATGCTGTCCTTCTGTCCATCCATCAATTCCAAAAGTCTTCCAGCTGTCCATCAAGCTATGTAATGTTGCTTCAGACCGTTTAGACATCAAACCAAGAGAATTACCGTCCATATAAACTGTGTCTTTTACCACAAAAAACTCTTGCTTATAATCAGCTAGTATATCTTGTTTATCCAATTCTTTGCCTGTCATCTAATCCATCTCCTTTTCGTTATCAAACCGCATAAGCGATTGCTCCAAGAATTGTCGTAACCAATACCACTATCCAAGGAGCTAGTTTAAAATAGACTAACATTGTAAAGGCAGTTATCGCAATTGCGAAGTCGACTGGACCTCGAACTCCTGACGTAAAAACAGGGTCGTATAGGGCTGCCAGTAAAATTCCAACAACACTGGCATTGATTCCTTTTAATGCCGCTTGTACACCTGATTTTGTGCGAATCACACTCCAAAATGGCAATGTCCCAATAATTAATAAAAATGACGGTAAAAACATGGCGATTACGGCAATAAATACGCCCCATCCCCCGTTCATTAATTGACCTAAATAGCCTGCCAATGTGAAAAGTGGTCCAGGAACAGCTTGTGCTGCTCCGTACCCGGCAATAAACGAGTCTGCAGTCATCCATTGAGGTACGATTTCTCGCTCGAGCATAGGGAGCACCACATGTCCTCCACCAAAGACAATTGAACCTACGCGGTAAAACACGTCAAAAATGGCAAAAGAAGTAGACTCTATAAATGGTCGAATTAATGGCAAGCCAATTAATAAAGCTGTAAAAATTGTTAAGGCAGCAATTCCTGTTTTTTTGCCAAAACTCAATACTAAATTGACCTGTTCTGGTGCTTGATCATTTCTGTAAATGAGGTAACCAAGAACTCCTGACAAAAGGATTACTCCAATTTGTGCCCAAGTTGTAGGCACTAGCAAAATCAAAATGGCAGCTCCCACTGCAATGGCAATCCGTTGACGATCAGGCGCTAAATTTTTCCGCATGCCAAGTAACGCATGAGCGACAACCGCAACCGCGACAATTTTTAATCCTTGAATCCATCCGCTATCAAATAAGCCGTTTGTGACAACAAGTGCGAATAAGACTAACAAAATAACAGATGGCATGGTAAATCCGAACCAGGACAAAAATCCACCAACTAGTCCTCCGCGCAACATG
>JBBSRA010000002.1:0-183890 GCA_038243515.1 Caryophanales bacterium | reverse complement strand
GGAGGAAAAACTAAATGAGTCATGTCACAGAAGGATTTATTCCTGTTACCGGAGGCAATGTTTGGTACCAAATCAGTGGTGACGGTTCAGGAATACCGCTTTTGGTTTTGCACGGAGGACCAGGTGGAAAAAGTAGCGACAGCGATCCGCTCCGTCAATTAGCAACAGAACGACCGGTGATTCATTATGATCAGTTGGGGTGCGGAAAATCAGATCGACCTACGGATACAAAACTTTGGACAGTCGAACGTTACGTAG
The DNA here is from genome assembly GCA_038243515.1 of Caryophanales bacterium. Classification (GTDB taxonomy): domain Bacteria; phylum Bacillota; class Bacilli; order Bacillales_A; family Planococcaceae; genus Planococcus. The sequence goes on along the minus strand of JBBSRA010000002.1, from coordinate 183,632 downwards.
AAGAGTTGGGTCAAGTGATCGATTTCTTGAAACTAAAAGAAGTCCATATTCTAGGTCATTCCTGGGGGACGATGCTCGTCGCTTGTTATTTGTTTGAAAAACCAGAAGGTGTTCGTAGTATTATTTTCTCTGGCCCCGCTTTAGATGCACAAAGATGGGAACGCGATCAGCGGAATTACTTGAAACAATTTCCACAAGACATCCAAAATACGATTGAACAAAGCGAGCAAGAAGAGACAACAGACTCTGCAGAATACAACAAAGCAATGATGGCTTTTTACAAACGTCATATGTGTCGTGTTGATCCGTGGCCAAAAGAAATGGAAAAAGACATGGAAGAGATGAACCAACAAGTTTATAATTTTATGTGGGGAGCTTCGGAATTTACCGTTACCGGCACATTAAAAAACTTTGATGCGACTGGACATTTACATGAAATCAACATTCCTACTCTTTTCACATGCGGACGTTTTGACGAAGCCACACCTGAAGCAACTAAATATTATGCAGGGCTCGTTCCGGATGCAGAATTCCATGTATTTGAAAACAGCTCTCATATGCCCGGTGTAGAAGAACCAGAAGCTTATGTAGAAATAGTTCGTAAATGGTTGAATCGTCAAGACTAGAAATTTATCGAAAAACACATAAACGCTTTGCCAAATTGGCAAAGCGTTTTTTATTCCGTCGATTCTAGTTGAACTTCATTAGAGCGCCCACGGTACCAGTGGTGAAAAGTGACTGCCAATTGATCTGGTACATCTTCAAGATAAGAGGTATGAATGGGTCTTGCACGCGTTACTGTCTGGAGAGAAGAAAGCCCAAATGCACGTTGTATTCGATTTTGACTAATTTCAACTTCAACAATTTTTTCGCGTTTCGTCACAAATAAAGTCGAAGTAAAGCCGCCATTTTTTAACTGAATCAACTCTTCATTCAAGCAATACCGTGTGTGTAGAAAATCCAGTACGCGAGAGATCACAATCAGTACTAGAAGGATACTTGAGGCAATCCACCAGGCCTCTTCAATACCGAGAAATTTCGGTTTAAAGTAAAACAAGATGGCAGTGGCGATCAACCAAATCCAATTAGGTTTGAGCATACGAATCCAAAGCGAGCGACGTGGCAAGCGCTGCATGTTTTCGTGAATGCGGTAGCCTGGTAGAAGTTCGGATATAAGTGCATAAGCCTGTTTTATCGGAAGAAACGGATAAAGTGAACTGATGTTCAAATCTTCTGTAGCCAACGATAAGCTACCAGCGCTAATTAGTTTTACTTCTGCTAGTCCGAGAATTCGTTTCGTGAAAGTCTGTGTAATTTCAATGGCTTGTACGCGTTCTTTAGCGATGGAAAATGAAGCTTCTGAAAAGATACCTTTTTTGATATAGATGCGCTGACTATCTGAAGATATTTCGTATTTTCCATATTTAATAAAAGAGTGAATGATGCCAAATGTGAAAGAAGCGACGACAAGAATCGTGACAGCGATAGCGATAAGCCACGGAGAACTTAATATACTAGCTCCAACACTTTCTAAGCGTTCGTCAAGATTGAAAAAATCAGAAACATTATAAAACACTGAACCAAGTAACGGAATAAGCAGCAAAAAACTAAACGATGTCATTGATGCTTTTAACAAATCTCGCCGCGTTGGTTGGAAATGAAGAATTCGTTCATCAGTTGTTTTTTTGGTAAAAACAGTGGGTTCAGCAACTAAAAAATCTTCAGTTCCATCTACAATTGTCGGATTTTCTATATTGATAAAATCTTTTTGTTGTTGCACAATGGCTTCTAACTGTGACGCTTCTTTTTTTGTTGTTACACCAAATTTTACTGAGGCATCATCCCCGGCAATGCCTGTTTCAAAACTTATAGATGTCAGTCTCAAAATACGATGAAAAAAAGAAGTATGTCGATTGATATTTTGAACTTTAGAAAAAGGAATCGACTGTTCTGTTTTACTGAAAATGCCGCGACGTAAATAGAAACCTTGGTCGTCTAACGCATAAGTAGTTGTTAGCCAATTTAAAATAGCTGTCACAAATGACCAGCTAATATAGGCGATAAACGCATAACGACCGTAAACCACTAAAGTAGAGTTACTACCGGACTGAAAAACGAATAGGATCAAGAAAATAAAAAGTAAATTTCGAATTACGCTACCAATTTTAAACAATAAAGAGGCTGGATGATGACGACGGTTAGCAATCATTGTTCCACTTCCTTGATTTTAGCGAAATGACCGATTTGTTCGCGCAGTTCCGATGCTATTTCTTTTGGCAGTGCTGGAATTGAGTGACTTGAACCCATGGTTTCAACTGATAATGAAGCTAAGTCAAATTTCCGCATCAAAGGTCCCTGTGTGAGTGAAACTGCTTGGATTTTTGTCATTGGCACCAATTGCTGAGTGTGGTTCCAAATACCAAACTGAAGGTATAAAAACTCTTTATCTAAATCGTAACGCCAGCTTTTAAAAGTTAATGGAGGACTAACAATCGACCAAATGATACCAATTAAAAAGAATGCAGTGATCGCGACCAAGACCCAAAAAATCCATTCATACCATTCAAAGTGCCAATCTAAGTAAAACAAAACGCCAATTACAATAAAAGCAATAAGATTAGAAATAAGTTCATCCATGCGCCAATACTTTACGGCATTCGGTGATAAGGAATGCCGCGGAGCAGTATATTGATCATTCATTATGTAACACCACCATTTTCATAAGATACTTTATTATACGGAAAGCTTGATAGAAAGTTTCAAAGAAAATGGAATATTTAAGGAAAACAGAAAGAAAGTGCATGCTAGAATACTGTAAAGACGAAAGATGCACATTATAACTGGTATTAAAAGGTTTTAGTAAATGCAGTGAAAGATCTTTATATCAAAGTGATAGTTAGATTTTTTCGGAAGATAAAAAAAGAATACAGTATGAGGCAATTACCAAAAAGTATTGGTTCGAACAATAAACCGTTTTAACTCGTTCAATAGTCTAAAAAATTCAACTTGTTCTGCTTTGAAAATTAAACAATCGATCATAAGACCGGCCCTCATATAGATAGGTTTCTTTTGAATGCTTATATTTTCTTATAGTAAGTTAAATCTACTTTGTACTAAAGCGGGGAATGCGATAGAAGAAATCATGGATCTGCATAACGACTTATTCAACTAAACTTTGCTTTAAAGCTTTGTTATACAATGAGTTGACTAATCAAGCGTTGAAAATATTTTAAATTTTTCTTATTCTAATGATAGCTTTAGTTATTAAAAAAGATGCGACAAGTCGAGCATCTTTTTTTATTTCAGTAAATCCTAACTACAAGCCATTTTGATGAACTTCACTAGAATAAAGCGTCTCGCTTGTAAGAGAAGAGGTAGTATTGAAAATATGCTGAAATTTCTAACTAACTATCTAAGTAGTGTGCTGTAAAAAAGTAGTGCAATAGTCTGGTGAAAACTATATAGATATACTTAAATGTATTCTGAATAAAAAGAATATTCTAAAATACTTTACATATTTTAGAATAGATACTAGTCTTAATGTATTAGTTAATAAAAAAATTAGTACTATTCATGATTTAAAAACATTCTTTTAACAAATAATCGCTATTTAAGTAAATCGAATTTTCAGACAAAAATAATCTGAATATTTTAATTTAGCAATTAATTAACTAAAAGAAAGTAAAGTTCAAGCTGCAAAGGGGTAGTTAACGTGATTGGATTAAATGAACTTGCATCAACAGCAGAAAAAGTAAGCAATTTTTTAAATGGGGAAATGGAATGGCATGAAGGTTTTTGGCAACTAGAGAAAAAACGAGCAGTTAAATGGCAACATAGCGCAAATAGCTATGTCAATTGTTCATTAGATTTGAGTGTTTCTTTTAGTTCTCTTCGTGATAAAGAAAAGGCAGTAAACAAGGCAGAAGTTTTCTTGATGCCTGAAGAAATGCCGCTGTTTACGAAAGCTTTGATTGATCATGTTATTCCATTTCCGACTACTTATTCACAACAGTTATCAAAAGAGCGAGGGATGTATTGTGTTCGTTTAACTGCTCAAGAGTTGCCAGAAGAGTTTGCTGAACGGCTTTTTGCAGCGCTCAATGTGCTTGTCTAAGATAGTTCTGGATTTTAAAGGGGTGAAATAGAGATGGAGCAACCAGAAAATATGCTTCAAACGGTAGTCAATTATTTTTTCTTAAGATCTAAAGATGTGCACTTTGAAAATGGATGCGCGTTTATAACGTTTTTTGCAAGGTTATCACGTGAAGTTTCTTTTATGACAGATGGAGTAGAAGAAACGCAAATTCAAACTTTGTGGGTTGAAATAGAAGAACTGCGACAAGATCAAGCTACTAAAAAAGAAAAAAGAATGCCAAATTGTGTTTGGCGATATGAGCTTTCAAAAGATGTGTTTGATAGTTTAAACCAAATAGCAAACAATAATCCCAAAGACATGTATTATGTGACACCATATCACCGAAAATCTTCTTGTCAAAAATTCACTTCATAAACCTGATCGAAAATATGCTTTTATCTAGTAAAACTGAGAACTAACCACACTTAGGAGGATGATTAGAATGACTGCAGTAATCAGAGAAGAAAAAGAAATGGAATTGACACCGTTTTATTTGAAAAAGTACAATGATCATATTGATGGTTATAAGCAACACAAACAAAGTAAAGTGTTATCGTACACAGAAGAAAGTAAAACCAAAAAAGCCTAATCACTCATTACTAAACTGTTATAAAGAAAAGCGCTTCCCCAATTATCATTATGGGGTGGCGCTTTTTAATTGCTTAAAAACCAAAAGCTACTGGACATGCTCTATCACCGTATTAGAGTAAAATAAAAAAACGTCCCGAAAGACGTTTTTTTTATCTGCTGCGAATTTTAGAAAGCAAACGAAGAATTTCCAGATACAACCAAACTAACGTCACAAGCAAGCCAAAAGCACCATACCATTCAAAGTATTTCGGAACTTGTTTTTGAGCTGCACTTTCAATAAAGTCGAAATCCAGTACTAAGTTCAACGCAGCTATAATAACAATAACTACACTAATCCCAATGCCTATTGGAGACGATTCGTGTAGGAACGGAATTTCAAAGCCCAAAAAGCCACCGATAAATGAAATCACATAAACTAAGAAAATGGCGCCTGTTGCAGCGGCTACACCCAGTCTGAAGTTTTGTGTGACTTTGATGAGCCCTGATTTGTATACGAGCAACAAACTAAACAAGACGCCGATTGTGATCAGTACTGCTTGAAAGACAATGCCACCGTACTGAAGTTCGTACTGTGCAGAAATAGCACCTAGGAATAATCCTTCGAGCAGTGCATAAAGTGGCGCTGTAAAAGGCGAGATTTTTGGTACGAAAATTGTAATTAAACCTGCAATGAGTCCACCAATTGCACCTACAAGAATTAATGGCAAGACACCCTCTGGGCTTGCAACAAACTGGTTCCACGAATAAACAAATGTCACCAGTACTAACAAGAGCAAAATAAATGTTTTATTGACTGTGCCTTGGATGGTCATTTTACGACCTGTATCAGCCTTATTGAAATTTTCAAACGCTTCTGTTTTTAAACTTGGATTTCCACTTCTCAAATCAATCACTCCTAAACAAATTCTAACATCATTTATTATATCCTTTTACTTAGTATAAATACACGAAGAAGCTAAGCTATTATGCTGAGTCGTTGAAAATTAGAGTTGTTACTCTTTTATACTGTATTTATCGCTCTCTGTTTACGGTAGTTATTAATAAAGTAAATATAAAAGTGAATTTTTGTCTCTCTTATATTAGTACCTAATACTAATAGTTGGTGGTAGAATAGTGTTAAGACACCAAGAGGGGGGCGCTTTAACTGAACACATCAAAAGCTAGAATTACAGCTATCGGCTCATATGTACCTGAAACGAAGCTGACAAATCACGAATTGGAAAAATTAGTAGAAACCAATGATGAATGGATTGTCCAAAGGACTGGTATAAAAGAACGTCGCATCGCATTGTCTACTGAATTCACTAGTGATATCAGCACGAAAGCTGTAGAGAACTTGATGGAACGCTTTGACAAATCTTTAGATGATGTAGATATGATTATCGTGTGTACAATGACTCCTGACTTTAAAACACCAAGTGTTTCTGCATTAGTTCAAGCAAAGCTTGGCTTAAAAAATACTGGAGCTATTGATTTGAATGCTGCATGTTCTGGATTTGCATACGGCCTGCACATTGCAAATGGCTTGATTACTTCTGGATTAAATAAAAAGATTTTAGTCATTGGCGCAGAAACTTTCTCTAAAATTTTAGATTATAGTGATCGTTCAACTTGCATTTTGTTTGGTGACGGTGGTGGTGCAGTTTTAGTTGAATTTGATGAAGACAATCCAAGTTTTATCGAAGCTCATATGGGTACAAACGGAGAACTTGCACCTAATCTTTACTGCACCGATCTTTCAAATCAAATGTTTGGAAATGAATTGGCAGTAAATGGTTTCGTCAATCAAAATGGGCGTGAAGTTTATAAATGGGCTGTTAACACAGTTCCTAAAGGAGTAACAGCACTGCTCGACAAAGCAGATTATGAGACGAATGATGTAGACTGGTTTGTGCCGCATAGTGCGAACTTGCGAATCATCGAGTCAATTTGTAACAGAACAGGTCTTCCGCTTGAAAAAACTATTTATAGTTTGGAGTATTTTGGTAATACGTCCGCCGCTTCCATTCCATTATCTTTAGACAAAGGCTTGAGAGAAGGTAAACTCAAACCTGATGACAAATTACTTCTTTATGGATTTGGTGGCGGATTGACACATGCTGGCATGTTAATCCACTGGTCGATTTAATAAACTACATAAATAGCTTAGCAATTTCTTAACTTCTGAAAAAGAAATGGGAATTGCTTTTTTCCATTTTAGTTGAAAAAGTAAATATCTCGAAGCTGAGGCAAAAAAATTGTGTTCATGTGTAGAGAATCGTAGAATTAGACTTAGCAACAAATACCAACGACTCGGTTGCGAAATGCCATTTGGACAGACTTTAACTAAAAAAAGTGGTAAACTATTGGTTTTGTAAAACCAGTTTGAGGTACGAAAGAACATGTTTGTATGTGATTGATTAGGGAAACAATGTGTATAAGCTAGTAGTTAATAGTGTTCCCTACTTTGTGAACGATAAATAATGTAAAGAAGGTGCATAGATATGGGTACGAATAAAGAAATTTTGAAAATAAGTGATTGGGTAAAAGGCAAATCCCGCCACGATGAACTGATTATCGGTTTCGTCGATTCCATGGATGTCCTCAAAGAAGCTGTGAATGTAACAGTTGTCGAAAGTGATAACGAAGAAATGATTGGCATGACCATTCCGATGTCTATACATCAAGTAGAAAACATTCCAGAGTCTGTTAATAAAGATGCTGCACAACTAGGCTTCCTAATCGATTTAGCACTAGCGACAGACGATAAAGAATGGTTCCAAGAGTTATCTGCTCAGTTGAATGACAAAAAGCAAGCTATAAACTAACACAACTAATCAATCCTAGTACGTTAATTCGCCAAGCTCTCTCGTTGGAAGAATTAACGTACTTTTTTGAGTCTTTAATTTCGCAAGCGTTTTATCGAACATGTTTAGATGAATTGCGTTCTATTTAATGAGGTGAAACGTATGAGAACAGCTTTAACAATAGGGAGTATAAGTTTTTTACTAGTAGTGGCTAGTATTAGTTACGGAATTTATTGGGCGTTTTTCGATATGAAGCATTTGCCTGAAGGTGAAGTTTTGACAGAATCGGTGTCTCCAGACGGAGCATATACTGTTCGAGCGTATATAACTAACGGTGGAGCAACGGTAGCTTATTCTGTAAGAGGAGAACTAGTTTTCAATAACGAAAACAAAAGAGATAAAAACATCTATTGGAATTATAGAGAAGATTCTGCAACAGTAAATTGGATCGATAATGATACAGTGGACATTAACGGACATGTACTAACTATTCCAACTGAAACATATGATTTCAGAAATACTAATTAAAGCACATGATTTTAGCAGCAATCTTTAAAATGTCAATCTGTTAAGGCAGAAACTTCTATAATCTAATGATTTCCATAAACAAACAGAAATGTATCTCGAATTATATTTGACCTCACTCGCTTGTCAATTTATAGTTGCTCTATAAGGTAATTATTATAAAAGCTTTATCAAAAAGAAGTATTCAGAGTTTACCATAATAATTTTTAATAGTAGCTTAACAATCGCTTCATAAAAAAACGGTATACTAACAAGGAAACTATACATATCAACTATACGTATACGCATTCAACTAGAGGAGGAAACAAAATGAAAAAAATTTTTTACGGATCAGCAACATTGTGTTTAGCGACTTTTCTTGCAGCTTGTGGCAGTGATGAAACTGGGACAGATTCATCATCAGAAACAGAAGGCGAAGGCGTATCAGGAACGATAGATTTCTATACATCTCAGCCAGATGCTGACGCTCAAGGTTTAGTGGATGCGTTCAAAAAACAAAATCCAGAAGTTGAAATTAGTATTTTCCGCTCAGGAACTGAAGAAGTAGTTTCCAAAATTCAAGCGGAAAATCAAGGTGGCAATATTCAAGCGGATGTTTTATTGGTAGCCGATTCAGTTACTTTTGAAAATTTTAAAGCAGAAGAACTTTTGTTAAACTACGAATCACCTGAAGCAGAATCGATTGATGATGCATTTGTAGATCCGGATGGTACTTATGCGGGTACAAAGATTATGGCAACAGGAATGATTGTCAATACCAATGAAGTCACAGAGATGCCAGACAGCTGGATGGCATTAACTGACTCATCGAAAAAAGGACAAGCAGTGATGCCGAGTCCGTTGTATTCAGGTGCTGCAGCTTATAATTTAGGGGTTATGACGCGACAAGAAAGTCTTGGGTGGGAATTTTACGAATCACTCAAAGCTAATGACATTACCATTACGCAAGGAAATGGAGCGGTACTTGAAAGTGTAGCCACTGGTGAGCAAAACTACGGTATGATCGTTGACTTTTTAGCAGCGCGCGCAATTAATGACGGCTCTCCTGTGGAATTGATTTACCCTAAAGAAGGTGTGCCGGTTATTACAGAACCTGTAGGCATATTAGCGAATACGGAAAATGAAGAAGCTTCTAAAGCATTCGTTGACTTTATTCTTTCAGAAGAAGGACAGCAACTGGCTTCTGAACAAGGTTATACGCCAATTCGCGAAGGAGTAGAAGCGCCAGAAGGTCTTAAAACATTAGATGAAATGACGATTTTAGACGCTGAAGCTGTTGAGCTTTTAGAAACAAGAAATGATGATAAAGCAAGATTCGGTAAGATTTTTGGAGAATAACAAGAGTCGAATTTTGATGTGAGGAGTTAGTTAGATGACAGCAAAACAGCCAAAGGATAGAGAGAGAAAAAAGAGGGATTCCTCTTTTTCTCTCTTTTTTCAAAGTAAGAATCTGTATAAAATAATTGGATTGCTGGTTATTTTTGCGTTTTTCCTTTTACCAGTACTACGTCTCGTTTGGTTGAGTTTTGTCGATGACGGATCGTTAACAATGCAATATTACACAGAAGTACTAAAAGAACCAGCCACGTGGACGACTGTGAAAAACACATTAATCGTCGTATTTGGTTCGACAATATTAGCTTTAGCGCTGGGCATATTGTTTTCTTGGCTGGTGGCATATGTTGAGTTGAGCGGAAAAAAAGCTATGCAGCTTTTTATTTTTCTGCCATTTGTTATTCCTTCCTATATAACAACGCTTGCATGGACTCAGTTTTTTAGCGCGTCAGGTCCTGTAACGGCAATTTTGTCATGGCTACCAGGAGATCTGCAAGCGCCGAATTTATACAGCATCGGCGGAATTGTGTTATTGCTCGGAATATCGCATTATCCGCTAGTGTATTTATTTACTGTAAACGTCTTCCGAAAAATTCCGCGTGAATTAGAAGAAGCTGCTGCAACAAGTGGCTTGTCGAAAAAGCGGACATTTTGGAAAATTGTGATGCCTCTCGCATTGCCTGGTATTGCTAGTGGCGGATTGATTGCTTTTTTATCGAATCTTGATAATTTTGGGATCCCTGCATTTTTAGGAACTCCTGCAAACATACGAGTGTTGAGTACGTATATTTATGAACAAGTCGTCGGATTTGGACCTTCTGCGTTCTCGCGTGCAGCAGTTTTGTCGGTCATACTCGGTGTGATCGCGTTAGCAGGTACTATATTGCAATGGTTCTTATTGCGTCGTAGTCGCGTAAACGAAACGAATAGAAGCGATTCAACTCCACGCATTTATTTATCAGCTGGCAAACAAAAGCTGCTTGAAGTGTCGTTGTGGGTATTTCTATTAGTGACGAGCTTGATGCCGCTCATTACAATGGGGGCATTATCGCTTATCTCCGCTTACGGTGTGCCGTTTAAACTTGAAAATTTATCATTACGCAATTATGAATACGTCTTTTTGACAGATTCAAAACCGTTAACAGCCTTATCCAATAGTTTACAATTAGCCTTTTTTACGATGGTGATTTGTTTAGTTGTCGGTACAGCTGTTGCGTATTTACGTTTTAAATATCCGGATTGGAGTACGAAAACAGCCGAATTGTTTATGACCATCCCATACGCATTGCCCGGTACTGTATTTGCACTTTGTATGATCTTTATGTGGCTTGAGCCTATCCCTGGATGGAATCCTGGCATATACGGCACAGTGTGGATCTTGTTTATTGCTTACGTCACGCGATTCCTTGTGTTGCAAGTGCGAGGCAGTTATACCGCATTTTTACAAATTGATCCTTCCATGGAAGAAGCCGCACGAACTTCTGGAGCTTCGGGTTGGGTAAAGTGGAGACGGATTTTATTGCCACTATTATTCCCTGGAATTTTTAGTGGTGCGCTTTTAGTATTTTTAATGGCTCTTACAGAGTTGACTGTATCTAGTTTACTTTGGTCATCAGGCTCTGAAACAGTAGGCGTTGTAATATTTGGATATGAACAAGCCGGTTACTCAACTTATTCAACCGCATTTTCAACAGTTCTTGTACTAGGAATATTGTTCGGCGGGGGAATGTTTATGCTGCTTAGTAAGTTGTGGGACAGAAAGGTGCTGAAAAAAAATGATTAAAGTCAATAATGTATCAAAAAAATACGGTTCATTTACAGCCTTGCATTCGATTGATTTAGAAATCGGTGAAGGAGAATTTATTGCCGTTCTAGGTCCATCGGGTTGTGGAAAAACGACCTTACTCAAATTATTAGCAGGATTTATGGGACCGACAGAGGGAACTATTGAAATGGACGATCTGGTTTTGGCATCGAAAAAGCGTGTCTTGCCACCAGAAAAGCGTAATATTGGAATGGTGTTTCAATCATTCGCGCTTTGGCCACATATGACTGTCGCAGAACACGTTAAATTCCCGCTTAGCTATCATCCGAATAAAGTCAAAGAAAACAAGAAAAAAATGCAAGAACGAATGAATGAAGTGTTGAAATTGGTTGGATTAGATGCTCTAGCAGAGCGCTACCCTTCAGAGTTGTCAGGTGGTCAAAAACAGCGTGTAGCACTCGCACGGGCAATTGCGCCTTTACCTAACTTGCTGTTGATGGACGAGCCACTGAGTGCTTTAGACGTTGAGTTGCGCATGGAAATGCGCAAAGAAATTCAAAAGCTACACAGAGAAACAAAAGCTTCAATTGTCTTTGTTACGCACGACCAAGGAGAAGCGTTAGCTATTGCAGATAAAATTGTGGTCATGAACAAAGGACGCATTGAACAAATCGCACCACCGGAAGTCCTTTACACACGCCCAGAAACAGAATTTGTGGCAACTTTTGTAGGGAAGTGCAATTTAGTTAAAGGACAGTGGCAAGACGACCAGTTTGTGCCTGCTATTGATTCTAAAAATACATGGCCAGATCTTGGTGTGACAGCAAGCTTCAAAGAAAATGGAATTTATCCGGTTCGTCCAGAACAATTCCAACTCATGCCACCGGAAAGTGTAGGATTGCAAGGAGTCGTATCGTTTGTTCAATATCAAGGTCACGAAATTCACTATACGGTAGAAGTAGAAGAAGCAACGTGGACAATTCACGAATCAGTATTCAGCAAACGCTTTGCAACGGGAGATGTTGTTAGTATTTCGTTGAAAAGTTCTTTAGTACAAAAAGAGATGTTGATTTCAAATTAAGATAAATAGCAAACGTTCGCAAGGTGTCCATTCACTTTACGAACGTTTTTCTTTTAGAAATAATACGTAACAACTCAAATGAATAATTCCTAAACGCAATTGCTGAAACTGAGTAATAGGATTAAGATAGAGTTATAAGATAACCTTTTATTTCGACAATTTTACAAATCAATTGGAAAATTAACTAAAAGAAAAGACTAGGATTTTCTATGTCAGAGTCGTTGGGGCGGCGACTATTGCGAATAGTACAAACCATGAACTGTTATACCGATTGGCTATTGTCGGTTTTGTTAGTGTGTTCGCATTAGATATTATTATCACTCTGGCTCTTAGTTAAAAAGTGAAAAGCCACAAGTAAAAGCATGAAGTGGAATAAATTGAGTGAAAGGAGAATGACTAATGAAAATCGCTGTGTTGTCAGATATTCACGAAGGAATCAATCGGAAGAAAACGGAAACAGACATGTTTGCGATTTTAAAAGAAAGTTTACTCGAACAAGCTCCTGACGTTTTTATACTTAGCGGCGACATAACGGCAGGTCCAGATAAAAGCTTGAATTTGTTAAAGCGACTACAAAGTGAATTGCCAAAGATTCAAATTCTATACGTACATGGCAACCACGATGTCTATCATGAGGATTCGCGTGTTGCGTATCATACATTGATGAAGTTTCAAGGGAATCTTGGACATGGGCCAGTCCAATTAAACAGCGAGTGGGTCGTGATTGGTGATGGTGGGTGGTATGACTATTCATTTGGCGAGGAAGAGTTTACGAACGAAGAGTTTACCAACGGGCGATTTGATGACTTTACTTGGCCTGATAAAGTGCATGCCCATTGGTTTGAAAAAGATGAAGCGGTTACAGAAAAGTATGTTACAAAGTTAGATACTTGGCTAGCAGAACATCAGCATAAAAACATCATTATGGTTAGCCATTTTGTGCCGTTTAAACATTTTGTTCAAGTAAAAAATGAGCCCGCATGGGATTTTTTTAACGCCATGATGGGAAGTTCACGTTTTGGTGCATTGGCTGAAAAGTATGGAGTGAAAAAACTGATTTTCGGACATATTCATACGCGTTACCACGAAGAATATAAAGGAATTGACTGCATTTGTAATCCACTTGGTTATTTTCCACATGAATGGACAAGTAATTTACCACAAGAAGAAATTAACTCGACGATGAAAATAATTGAAATTTAACTGACTAAGTTTATATAGAAAAACCTTCAAGCTCAAAAAACTTGAAGGTTTTCTTATTCATTTTTTGCTTGTTAAACGACCAAGTAAAAATGCGCCAGCAACTACACCAAGTACAGTATTGGTTTTTTTCGTAAACACTTGTTTCACGACCAAGTTTAAGTTTTGTGGACGTTCAGCCAGTCTGCGCATAAAATAGCCATACCAGTCAGTGCCGAAAGGAATATAAGTACAGAAATTATAACCTTGTGCTGCAAGCTCTAACTGCATTTCTTTGCGGAAGCCGTACAACATTTGGAATTCAAATTTATCATATGAAATATTGTGTTCTACTACAAATTGTTTCACATGATTAATGACGTTGTGATCGTGTGTCGCAATCGAAGTGAACTTGCCGTGTAACAAGTGATACTCAATTAATTCAATAAAATTAGCGTCGATTTCTTCTTTTGTTTGGTATGCTACAGTATCAGGTTCTTTGTAAGCACCTTTAACAATGCGCAAACGGAAGTTGCTGTAATTCTTAATATCGTCTTGAGCTCTTAAGAAATAAGATTGAATAACAGTACCAACGTTGTCATAGTCTTTCGCTAATTCTTCCATTAAGTCGAAAGACGGTTGAAGACGCGCATAGTTTTCCATATCAATATTGATAAAAATATGATACTTAGCTGCTCTTTCAACGATTTCTGTAATGTTTTCTTTGCAGAAATCATAATCGATATCAAGACCGATTTGTGAAGGCTTTAATGAAATATGTGCATCTACTTTGTGTTTTTGAATAGCATCTACAACACCTAAAATTTGCTCTTTAGCAGCTAAAGCTTCTGCTTTATCGTGAACAAATTCTCCAAGGTTATCAACAGTACAGCTAATGCCTTGTGCATTTAATTCTTTAATACTTTTGATAGCTTCTTCTATATTGATTCCTGCAACGACGCTGTGTGCGCCAAGCTTAAAACCATAGTTTTGAGCTGCTTTATTTAAAAGTTGATTTTCTGAAAGGTGGATAAAGAAGTTTTTTACGATCATTTTTTATTGCCCCAATCTTCTCTGTATTTTATAACGGAACAAATCGTTGAAGAAAAAAGCCTTCAACGTATGTAGAATAAAACGTTACCGCAAAATTTTTTTGCATTAATAATTATCTCTATCTATAATAATGCAAAAAAATAATGCATATTGCAATCTTTATTTTTAGTATTTCAAAATTATTAATTGGTATTTGCTTATAATGCTCTAGAAAGTGACAATCAAGTGTACAGCTAGCTACATTAACAGACTTTGATAAAATAGAAGTAATAAAAAGATTGTATTATTCTAGAACTAAAAGATGAATGTTCTATACATAAAAATACGTTTTTACATCCAATCGGTCGGATTTAAAGTTTGGAAAGAGCCAAGGCGCCAACGTTTGAGGCTATGTCAGCGGACCATAAAATAATGCCATGATGCATAGGCATGTCTCGCGCATGCGGTTGATCGATTAAATAGAGACGAGATTTATTTATAGCAAAGCATCTAGAAGCGAAATGAAGAGAATAGAGTTTGATCATCCCAAGCTAGCAGTAGACAGACCGCTTGAACGACACGTATTATTAAAAATTGAATAGGAGATGGCATGTGAAAAAGCAAGTGGTAGAAGTATTCAATGAATTGGCAAGCATTTATAGAGAAATGGATGATACGAAAAATCTATATAATACACAATATGAAAGACCCGCAATGATGCAACAAGTACCACTCGATTTGTCAGGGGTGCAACTACTCGACGCGGGTTGTTCAACAGGCTGGTATTCCGAGCAACTGGATAATAGAGGAGCGGATGTAACGTCGGTAGATATAAGTCCCGAAATGGTCAAGTACACGCAGAATTTACTTAGTGACGACGCAAAGGTGTTGAATTTAGATTTAGAACAAGCCTTGCCTTTTAACGACAATAGCTTCGATTGGATTATTAGTTCACTGACCTTGCATTATTTAGAGGATTGGAGATTGGTTTTTGAAGAATTTCATCGTGTATTAAAACCAGGTGGCCATTTTTTGATGTCCATTCATCATCCATTAACAGATCTTAAATTACTGGACGATATCGATTATTTTTCAACAGAATTGATTGTTGACTCGTGGCATAAAGAAGGGAAGGTGTATAGCGTGCCATTTTTTCGTAGATCTTTGAGTGAAGTTTTTGACAAATTGCTGCCTTATTTTTCAATTGAACGAGTCATCGAACCAAAACCTACAGAAAGGTTTAACAGCTTGGAACCTGAAAAATACAATAAATTAATGCAAAGTCCAAATTTCTTAATTTTAGAAGTTGTAAAAGACGTTTAAAACATCAAAAGCTCAAGCTACTCAGAAAAGACCGAGCGGCTTGAGCTTTATTTGTATTGTTTACACATGCAGCGTTCATATTCATAAAAGATTGATTGCTCGCGGGAATCCGTCTTATTTTATAGCAAGGAAGAAAAAGAGAATTAAATAATCCGTGTTTTTATAATCTTTTTATTCACTGCTCAAAAAGCATTGCTTTAAACAATTAGATGAGGTGAGTAGCTATATTAAGCAACTTTGGATTAGAGATTTTTTTTTGGTTCTTTATTTATGCTGATATATTTGCATTGTTAGCTCCTCTGTTTAAAAAATCGCTGTTGTTTGCGCAATACTAGCGGTTGTTTGCAGAGTCGTGTTGTTTGTTTGCGCAATTGGAAATTCCAGCTTTTAGGCTCGATTCAATCACTCTCAGAACAAAATTACTGGCTTATCTTTTGCAGTTCCTTCTATATAACAGAACGCTCCAAAACCTCTTGAATAGTTAAAAGAGATAATCGCTCAATTATAGTCGTCATAGCGGACAAACTCTACCTAACACAAAAAAACAGCTGCGGCTATAAAACAAGCCGCAACTGTATCTGAAATTCAACTATTTATGGAAACTATTTATCTAATCCTTTTCCCATACCTTTCAGGAAATTGAGTCCAAACTTGATCGCGCGGTTAACATCAGGATCTCTGAATGCTTTAACCATTTGAAACACTCCCAGTTTCTTGCCATTGTGATTTTGCGACTCAGCTTCTTTCAGTCCATTAACAGCACTTGAAGCCAGCTTTTCCGTAGACGATGGATCAATCGCAGTTAAAGCACCCGCCGCGCTCATCATATTGTTAATAAGATTTGTTACAGGTTCACGTGTAGCTTGTTCCATGACGATTTCAGCAATGCCTTCTTTTGCTTTGACCATTGCGACAACAGCATCAAGAACGCCTGCTTGATCTAAATCACCGGTAATAGCCAATAATTTAGCGAGTGCTTGATTTTGTTCAGCAATCATCGTTTCTAGTTCATAAAGTTTTTGCTGACGAATTTCTTCAGTTGTCCATTGTCTTTTTGTGATTTGCGTTATTGGACTTGCCATAGGACATCACCTTTCTATCGTTGATCTGTCAAATGCACATAGCCTTCACGTGCCCATTTTCGTTCGACTTCAATGCCAGATTGCGGCGTGCGTTTTTTATCACGCGGATTAGATTTTGGTAACGGGCTCTTGACGTGATCTTTTAATACTTCCATACGAACTTTCGTCTGCTTATAGGCAGGTGTATTTGTCCGTTGGTCAACAGCAGGTCCTGTCAAGAAGTTGATTGCTGTTTCTTTTTTCGTCGAGTTCATTGGTAAGAATAATTCATTTCCTTTAACTCGTCCAGTGACAATGACGGGCAATTTTAAAGCACCATAAGGAGAGACTAAACGAACTGTCGAGCCATCTTCAAGTCCACGTTCTTTTGCTAATTGCGGAGACACTTCAACAAAAGTTTTTGGTAATTTAGAAAGAATGCCTTCCGATTTATCGGTCATGTTGCCTTCGTGGAAATGTTCCAACAAACGACCATTGTTAATATGAAGATCGTATTCTTCTGGGAAGACCACAGGTTCAACCCAATCAGATAAAGCAAACCGTGCTTTTTTGTCAGGGAAGTTAAAGCCGTCCACATAAAGTAGTGGCGTACTTTCGCCTTCTAAGCTACCCCATAGAAAGCTGTCCCATCCTTCCATATTTGTATAGTCTGCTTTTGCAAACAAAGGAGACAAGCTCGCCATTTCAGCAAAGATCTCACTCGGGTGGCTATAGTTCCAGCCAGCACCCAAGCGATTAGCGATTTCTTGAACTATCCACCAATCAGCTTTTGACTGGCCAAGTTCTGGCAACGCTTTGTACAAACGCTGAACACGGCGTTCAGTATTGGTAAACGTGCCGTCTTTTTCAAGTGATGGTGCTGCAGGTAGAATAACATCTGCGTATTGCGCCGTGCGAGAAAAGAAAATATCTTGTACTACGAAAAAGTCGAGTTTTGCTAAGACTTCATCAACATGGTTAGCGTTTGAATCAACCAAAGCCATATCTTCTCCAACGACGTACATCGCTTTCATGATGCCTTCATCAACAGCTTGCAACATTTTAATATTGTCCATACCTGGTTTGTTATCAATTTTCACGCCATAAGCTTGCTCGAATTTCTCGCGAGCATTGTCATCGGATACATGCTGATAGCCTGGCAACCAGCCTGGCAATGAGCCCATGTCACAAGCGCCTTGAACATTATTGTGGCCACGAAGTGGATAAGCACCAGCTCCTGGACG
Organism: Caryophanales bacterium; assembly: GCA_038243515.1. GTDB lineage: Bacteria > Bacillota > Bacilli > Bacillales_A > Planococcaceae > Planococcus. Next base: position 165,575 of record JBBSRA010000002.1, on the reverse strand, counting down.
GCGATAATTACCTGTGGCGAGCAGCAAGTTAGAAATCGCAGCGGATGTATCTGATCCACCGGTATTTTGTGTAACGCCCATGCCCCAAAGGATACAAGTTCCATCAGCATCACGAATCATTTCAGCTGTTTGGATAATTGTCTCTTTTGAAACACCGCTTTGCTCTTCAGCATATTCTAACGTGTATTGATCTAGTACATCTTTAAAGTCATTAAAATAATTTACATTGTCATCGATAAATTGCTGATCATGCCACCCTTGGTCGATCATGTATTTTGTAACAGCCATTAACCATACTTGGTCAGTGCCTTGTTTTGGCGTGATAAAAATATCTGAGCGTTCAGCCATTTCGTTTTTACGCATATCTGCCACGATTAGTTTCTGTCCGTGTAGTTTGTGAGCGCGTTTTACGCGAGTTGCTAAAACCGGATGACCTTCTGCAGGGTTGGCACCAACAATGATGACAAGTCCAGCGCTACCGATGTCTTTGATGGTTCCAGCATCTCCACCCATTCCGACTGTGCGGAACAAACCATCTGTCGCTGGAGATTGGCAATAACGTGAGCAGTTGTCAACGTTATTTGTTTCAAATACTTGACGGCTAAGTTTTTGGATGACGTAATTGTCTTCGTTGGTGATTTTAGAAGAAGAAATGACGCCAATTGAATCTTTGCCATTGGCCTCTTTAATCGCTTTAAATTTTGATGCAACTAAATCAAGTGCTTCTTCCCAGCTAGCTTCGACGAATTCACCATTTTTACGAATCAAAGGAGTGGTGATGCGTTCTTCGCTGTTTATAAAGTCCCATCCAAATTTGCCTTTTACGCACGTGGAGATTTGATTTGCGGGCGCTTCTGAAACCGGTTGAATTTTCAGGATTTCACGATCTTTTGTCCATACTTCGAATGAACAACCAACACCGCAAAACGTACAAACCGTTTTGGTTTTTTTCGTGCGCGTTTCACGCATTGTTGCTTCGGCATCAGAAATAGCTAGAATGCCACTATATCCCGGTTCTACGTCTTTAACCAAATCAATCATCGGCGTTAGAACTTTTTCTGGAATGGCTGTCATAAATCCAGCTTCACCAAGCATAGATGTTTCCATCAACGCATTACACGGACAAGCTGTTACACATTGCCCACAGCTAACACATGAAGAGTCATTGATTTTCGCGCCGCCGTCCCAAAGGACGATTGGCCGATCAAGTGACCAATCCATCGTTAACGTCTCGTTAACCTGCAAGTTCTGACAAACTTCTACGCATTGACCACAAGCAATACATTGGTTTGGATCGTAGCGATAAAACGGATTTGTTAAATCGACTTCGTCAACAGAGCATTTTGGTTCGAAAGGATATTTTTGATGTTCAACTTCCATTAAGTCTACGGTATTGTGTATTTTACAGTTGCCGTTGTTATTGTCGCAAACCGTGCAGTAGAGTAAATGATTTTCAAGTATTCGATCCATCGCTTCTGTTTGCGCTTCTTTTGCACGTGGAGATGCTAGTTGAACATCCATTCCTGCAACTGCGGCGGTCGAACAAGAGCGAACAAGTTGTCCATCAACTTCAACGATACACGTGTCACACGTTTCAATTGGATCGACTTCGGGCATATAACAAATCTGCGGATGAAGAATTTTTTGTTCGTTGAGCACTTGCAATATGGTTTTGCCTTGTTCAAATTCAGTGGGGGAACCATTAATTTTTATGGACATGCAAAAGCCTCCTTTTTAATATAAAAAAATCCACTATGAAGAACACACTTGACAAGTGCATCTGTTTCATAGTGGAATAGTGTTTTAACAGGACTTGTTAAATGACCAATCCAAGCATATAGAGTAGAGTGAGAGCGCTATCGCAATGACTTACGACAGGACCAACGTATGCTATTATTATAAACAGTAAAAATGAGTTACACAACAAAAATATCAAATAATCAATAAATAATTAATAACCTAAGGAGTCAATGCAAATGTCCAGACAGATTCATGAGTTTAACGACATCATACGAAAATTGCGGAAAAATCTGTTCGGCAAAGGACCCGAGCGTATTCATACAGTATTCGTCAACAATATGGCCATCGCCACATTGTACGGAAACTTAAGCCCGTCCGAGCAATTCATCGCACGAACTCCCGAAGGTAGAGAAATGGTTCATGCGGCACGAACGAGAATGATACAAACTGTTTACGCATCTGCTGCACCCGAAGGGATGGAAGAGCTAGTCGGCGCAAAATTTGTGCATTTATTTTCTGATATTAAAGTAGAAGATGATATTGCTGTCTCCGTTTTTCTTTTTGACCAGCCGATAGATCAACAAAGCATGGGTGGAGGTAAACCTGATGAAGCAAGATAACACGCGTAAAATTATCCGCTTCGAAAAAGGAGTATTTACTGAAAAAGAAGATCGTGTAGTGGTGGAACAGCCCGCTACGATTAACATCAACGGTAAAGAATTTATCACGATTGTTTGCTCTCCAGAAAAAATGGATGAGATGGCTATTGGCTTTTTAGTGTCTGAGCGAATTATTCCCAATTACAAGGATATAAAAGATATCCAAGTAGACGAAAAAACAGGAACTGTTCACATTACAGCTGAGAGAGTGTATCCATTTTTTGAGCAATTGCAAAACAAGCGATTTATTAGTTCGTGCTGCGGCATGAGTCGACAAGGATTTGTCTTTGCACATGACGCAATGATTGCTAAAGAAATGACTGAAGTTCGGGTAACGCTAACACCAGAAAGTTGTTTTCAATTGATGTCAGATATGGCCGATTCTGCAGAAATGTTCAAGCAAACAGGAGGCGTTCATAATGCTGCTCTATGCGATGCAAACGGCATTATCATTTCGCGGATGGACATTGGAAGACACAATGCTTTAGATAAAATATATGGGTACTGCTTACTAAACAATATTGACGTTCGTGACAAAGTCATTGTTTTTAGCGGAAGAATTTCTTCTGAAATTTTATTGAAAGTGGCAAAAATCGGCTGTGAGATTGTCTTGTCAAAATCTGCTCCAACTGAATTAGCGCTAAGTTTAGCTGATCAACTCGGCATTACTACTGTCGGCTTTATTCGTGGCGATTCGTTCAACTTATATACACATCCCAAACGAATTGTCGGCACAAAGTAAGTAAACCTATCCGAAAAAAAGTGGTGACAAACAAAAAAAAGAGTGCTATGATTCGAATCGTCTAATTATTCTCAAATTGCAACAAATAAGTAAAAAAGATTTTAAGCTGTTTGTCAACAGCTTCTTCTCTGGAAATTAGTAGCCTCAAGACTCGAAAAATTGATGATTTAGCTTTAGGAAATCATTTCACATAGCTCATACCAATTTTAACGGGAGGTCAAAGAATATGAAAAAGAAGCCGAAAAACAGATGGTTGATAGCATTATCCGCAGTGGGTATACATATTTCGATTGGATCTGTTTATGCATGGAGTAATTTTACAAACCCCTTGATCGATCAATTTGGATGGTCAACTAGCCAAGTTCAATTAACGTTTAGTATTGCCATCTTATTTTTAGGATTGTCCGCTGCGTTTTTTGGAAGTTTTGTTGAAAAGTATGGTCCGCGAAAATCTGGAATTGTCGCAGCTTTGTTTTTTGGTACTGGCATTATTGGCTCGGGATTTGCTGTAAGCGCTTCTTCTTTACCAATGCTTTATGTGTTTTACGGAGCATTAGGAGGAATAGGACTCGGAATTGGTTATATTGCTCCGGTTTCAACTTTAGTGAAATGGTTTCCTGACCGCCGTGGTCTTGCTACCGGTCTTGCAATTATGGGCTTTGGATTTGCAGCAGCAATTAGTAGCCCGATTATGGAGAAACTCATCACTTCAGTAGGAGTCGAGCAAACTTTTTATATTTTAGGTAGTGCCTATTTAGTGATTATGTTGTTATCTTCTTTGTATCTTGAAAAGCCAGAAGAAGGATGGTCACCAGCTGGTTTTGATGAAAAGGTAAATAGCGGAAAAGTTGAACGGAAAGTAGACTTGTCTCAACTAACTGCCAACGAAGCTATTAAAACAAAACGGTTTTATTATTTATGGTTTATGTTGTTTATTAACGTTACGTGCGGAATTGCTATTTTATCTGCTGCAAAACCAATGGCAATTGACAGCATTGGAATGACGACCGTGCAGGCAGCGGCGTTAGTCGGTGTTCTTGGAATCTTTAACGGACTTGGACGTCTTGGCTGGGCAACAATTTCCGATTATATCGGGCGCCCAAACACATATACCGCATTTTTTGTTATTCAAATTGCGTTATTTGCGTTCTTGCCGTTTACAACAAATGCAATATTTTTCCAAATCATGTTAGCTATTATTTACACGTGCTACGGTGGTGGATTTGCTTCAATTCCTGCTTATATTGCAGATATTTTCGGGACGAAACAACTAGGTGCAATTCATGGCTATATTTTGACAGCATGGGCAGCAGCAGGGCTAGTGGGTCCTTTATTTGCAGCTTTCATGAAGGATAAAACAGGAAGCTACGAAAGTAGTCTCGTATTCTTTGCTGGTCTATTTGTTGTCGCACTTGTGATTTCACTCGTCATTCGCTTAGATATACGGAGATTGCGAGCTAAAAACGAAAAAATAGAAGTGTCAGGTAACCCTGAAGTCGTCAGTGATTAGCATCTATTATCGACTACTAATTTTCTAAAAACCTTGAGAGCTTTTGTTTTCAAGGTTTTTTCTTATTATTCTGAAATGCCAATTTGACAGTCTACATTACTTTGTATAAGTTTAGTACGATAAGAACTATAAATTAACTGAGAAAATACATAACTATTCTGAAGTATAGTGACAATTTAATTTCTTAAAGGAGCTGTTTAAAATGGTTGAGAAACGGACACCGCTACCCGTTGCAGATGCGGTAAGAAGAGTAGTAGAACAAGCTTTTTCAATCGGAACGGAACTAGTCTATTTGCAAGAAAGCTACGGACGTATTTTAGCAGAACCAATCGTTGCGTCAAATGATGTCCCGCCTTTCGATCGTTCTCCTTACGATGGATTTGCCATTCGTTCGACAGATTCCAAAGGGGCATCTGGTGACAATCGTATTGCGCTTAGAGTGATTGATCACATTGGTGCGGGAGAAGTGTCGGCAAAAAAATTGCAGGCATTTGAAGCAATTCGTATTATGACGGGTGCACAACTTCCAGAAGCGGCAGATGCTGTAGTTATGTTCGAACAAACCTTAGAAACCGCTAGAGGCATTACAATTCGGAAGCCGTTTATACCATTAGAAAACATATCTCTGCAAGGAGAAGATCTTCAAAAAGGAGAAGTGGTGATTGAACAGGGCAGTTTTATCAATCCAGGAACGATCGGATTACTGGCCACTTTTGGTTACTCTCAAGTGTTGGTCTCAAAACAGCCAATTGTAGGCATTCTTTCGACTGGGACTGAATTATTAGCAGTCGAAGATGAGTTAGAACCGGGGAAAATACGAAATAGCAACGGTCCGATGATTGTGGCACAACTAAAAAGAATGGGTCTGCACTGTAAAATGTATGGCATATCGATTGATAATTTAGAAGAAAGTTACCAAGTTGTTAAAAAAGCGGCAGAAGAAACAGATTGTCTCATTACTACAGGTGGTGTTTCCGTGGGAGATTTCGATTTTCTTCCCGCAATCTACGAAAAACTCGGAGCGCATGTGTTATTTAATAAAGTCTCAATGCGTCCAGGAAGCGTAACAACAGTCGCCATAGCAAATGACCGATTATTATTTGGTTTATCCGGCAATCCATCTGCTTGTTTTACTGGTTTCGAATTATTCACACGTCCAGCACTGTTGAAAATGATGAGTGCAAAAAAACTTTATATGCCACATACGAAAGCAATACTTGGAGAAGACTTTACAAAAGCCAACCCATTTACTCGTTTTGTTCGAGCGGTTTATGATGGTGAAATAGTAACACCGGCCGGATTTAATAAATCGAATGCTGTGTCTTCTATTGCACGTGGCAACGCATTGATGGTCTTACCAGGTGGTTCACGAGGATACACGATTGGTGACTCTGTAGATGTCTTGCTTCTTGGTGTAGAAGAAGGATCTGACAAGTGGCAGCTGTGAAAGTGCTTCAAATCGTCGGGTATAAAAATAGCGGAAAAACAACATTAATGTTAACTTTACTCAAACAAGCAAAACGTAAAGGGAAAACTGTTTCGACGATCAAGCATCATGGACACGGTGGGGCCCTTAATATGCCAAGTGGTAAAACCGACAGCGTTCGTCAGTTTTCTGCTGGAGCCGATTGCTCTATTGCTTATGGCGGTGGAATCGTTCAAATGCATCAACGAAAACAATACGCAACACTTAATGAATTGATCGCGCTTGCTTCTAGTGAAAATCCAGAACTGGTTTTAGTTGAAGGGTTTAAAGAAGAAGCTTATGAAAAAATAGTTTTACTCAATTCTAAAGAGGACTGGATAACGCTTCAAAAGCTAGAGAATGTTCGATTAGTTATTTCATCAGAAGCAGTAGAACTGGACAAGATCCCAGTCATTCTTCAGAATGACAGTAAGCAATTACATTCTTGGTTTATAAATTGGATGGATGGTGACAAACATGAAAGCATTTGAAATCGTAACAACCGCAATTGAACCTCAACTTTATGCAGACTATGTTTTGCGACCGGAAGCAGGAGCAGTCACGTTGTTTACAGGGCATGTGCGCGAATGGACAAAAGGTGTGCGGACTTTGCATTTATCTTATGAAGCATATATACCAATGGCTGAGAAAAAATTGGCACAAATTGGCGAAGAAATTAAACAGCGCTGGGAAGGTACAAACGTAGCCATTGCTCACCGCATTGGTGAGTTGCAAATTAGTGATATCGCTGTCGTCATCGCGGTTTCTTCACCTCATCGAAAAACTGCCTATGAAGCAAATGAATATGCCATAGAACGAATTAAGGAAATCGTTCCAATTTGGAAAAAAGAAATTTGGGAAGATGGCGAAGAGTGGATTGGTGACCAAAAGAAAAAGCCAGAAGGAGGGTTCGCATGATTAGTTTGCGTTATTTTGCAGGGCTCAAAGAACAAACAGGTGTTTCTGAAGAACAAGTAGATATGGCCGGTCATACAGTAGAAGAATTATGGCAATGGGCAACTAAAAAATATCCGGATTTCCTGTCGGGTGCAGCGCGTTTAGCTGTCAACGAAGAATATGCATTGCCAACAGATGTACTCAAGTCCGGAGATATTGTTGCTTTTATTCCACCGGTAAGTGGTGGGTGACATCGACTATTGGAATTTTGCTGGCAGGTGGTTTGTCACGTCGGTTTGGTTCACCAAAAGCCTTTGCTAAAATAGATGGAGAATTTTTTTACGAACATGCATATCGTGCTCTCGACCGCGTATGCGATGACATCATCATTGTTTCGAGACCGGAGTTGCTGTCTCGTTTTCCTACTGAGTACGATGTCATCACAGATCTTGAGTGGATTGCAGGAAAAGGTCCGCTTGCTGGTATTTTCTCAGGAATGACTGCCAAAAAAGCAGACAAATATGTAGTGTTGCCATGCGACATGCCGTTTATTGGACCTACAGAAACAACGAAACTTGTTGCTTTAGCGGATAAAAAAGCAGATATTACAACTGTTTGGAACAGAAATGAAAGGATTCCGTTGTTTAGTATTTGGGACAGGTGCGTCATTGAGCAGCTGCAAAACGAACTAGAAGCTGGGCAATTGAGGGTTATGAAATTTATGGAAAAAGTGACAACCGAATGGATTGATACATCTGAAATTCATAAAGATCAACATGTTTTTCGCAATTTAAACTATCCGGATGACTAAAAAAGGAGATGGCATCATGACTATAAACCCAGTACAGGATCAATTTCAACGTCCAATACGGGATTTGCGAATCTCGGTCACCGATCGCTGTAATTTCCGTTGCTCATATTGTATGCCGAAAGAAGTTTTTGGTGATGATTATGCATTTTTGCCAAAGCAGGAATTATTATCATTTGAAGAAATTCATCGCTTAACAAAAGTTTTTGTGGCGATGGGTGTTAAAAAAATTCGACTAACCGGCGGAGAGCCGTTGATGCGCAGAGGCTTGCCAGAATTGGTTGAAAAGATTTTTTCTGTTGAAGGAGTAGAAGATATTGGCTTGACGACCAATGGGTTGCTTCTTGGCAATCAGGCACAAGCTCTTTATGATGCAGGACTTCGACGTTTGAATATTAGTTTGGACGCATTAGATCCTGAGTTGTTTGGACAATTAAATGGTAGGGGAGTCGATCCTTCACACATTTTGAAACAAATCGATTTTGCGCAAAGAGTCGGATTTGAAATTAAGATCAATATGGTTGTTCAAAAAGATGTCAACGAACAAGAAATATTACCTATGACTGCTTATTTCAAAGAACGAGGCATAACGCTGCGCTTTATCGAGTTTATGGATGTCGGCAATGATAATGGCTGGAGCTTTAAAAAAGTAGTTACTAAAAAACAGATTTTAGAGAAGTTGCAAACCGTTTATCAATTAGAACCAGTGGATAAAGATTATTACGGAGAAGTAGCTAAGCGCTATCGCTTTGAAGAAGGAGAAGGCCAAGTCGGATTCATTACATCCGTTTCAGAATCTTTCTGTTCTTCTTGCACACGTGCGCGTCTTTCTTCTGACGGCAAGTTTTACACATGTTTGTTCGCAACCGGACATTTTGACATTCGCGAATTGATTCGCAATGGCTTGAATGATGAAGAATTATTCGAGAAAATATCTGCAGTTTGGGAACGTCGAGACGATCGTTACTCGGACGAGCGAACAGAGCTAACAGCAAAAAATCGAAACAAAATCGGTATGTCTTATATCGGCGGTTAAATTATAAGGAAATAATAAAAAGGCGATTTCTGGAAAATTAGAAATCGCCTTTTTATATGCTAATGTAAATTTTTGAAAAAGGAGAGATTACTCGATAAAAACACGAAATTGATCGTGTTAACTGCCTTTTTTTAGTTAACATCTTTTTTCGTTATAAAAATCAAATGTCTACCACATTTTTTATCTTCTCGAAATGAAAATCCGGAAATGTCAGAAAACGTACACGTTGCGTCAATTTGGATTTGCAGAGAAGAAACTCCAGCAAGTTGGCATTGTTTTTTTACAATTTCTTGATTGTCGATATGGTATTTGTTTGTACGAGAGTTAAAATACATAAATTCATTTGCATAACCTAAGTTTTCAAATCTTAAAAAGACGTCTCGATTGACTTCAAATTTCTGTTGGCTAATAGATGCGCCAATTTGAATTTCCAAGTCAGCTGGATTGCATTGTTCGACTTGGATCAAGTGTTGGAGTAATTTTAACGTAATTTCTTTTACTGTGCCTTGCCATCCAGAATGAATAATCCCAATTAAACCTGTTTTTTTGTCATGGACAATGACAGGTACACAATCGGCTGAAAAGCTACATAATACAACTCCTGAATCAAAAGTATATAAGGCATCGGTGTCTGTAAAAGCCGAACCCCAGTCAAGGGCTCCGCATCCTTTGTCGGCTGTCGTTACACGACGAAAATTTGCGCTATGTGTTTGTTGTGTACAAATAAAATCAGTAAGTAAAACTCCTAAAGAAACTGCTAAATTCTCGCGGTTTTTTATAATCATTTGTGAATTTTCACAAGCATGTAGCGCCATATTATTGTTTTCAGGCATTGTGCTATTTTTTTGAGTCATTCCAGAAATAAATTGCTGATTGTTTGCATAAAATTTCGTTGTCATTATTTATCACCTTTGCTAAATATAAAACAAGCGAATCCGGATGTACAGCAATAGTCGAAACAGTTACATAAAAAAACAGTCCCAACGCTGAAAAAGCGAAGGACTGTCAGTAAAAAAAATTACGATTGTGTTGTAGATTGAGCAAGAGCTTCGTCAACTGCAACAAATTCATAGCCGAGGTCTTTTGCAACAGCTTCATAAGTTACGTGACCGTTTGCTGTATTTACGCCAAGTTTCAAGGCTTCGTTTTCTGCTACTGCCTTTTGAACGCCTTTATTAGCAATTTGAAGAGCATAGCCAACAGTGACATTTGTTAACGCAATTGTTGAAGTACGTGGAACTGCGCCAGGCATATTCGCAACAGCATAGTGAACCACTTCGTGTTTCACATAAGTTGGGTTATCATGCGTTGTGATTTTGTCGCTTGTTTCAAAAATGCCACCTTGGTCAATTGCAATGTCTACGATGACAGATCCGGGATTCATTGCTTTTACCATGTCTTCTTTTACTAATTTAGGGGCTTTAGATCCTGGGATTAAAACAGCGCCAATTACCAAATCAGATTCTTTCACTGATTCCGCAATATTCAATGGATTGGAAATCAACGTTGTTACATCATTTCCAAAAATATCATCTAATTGACGAAGGCGTTCTGGGCTCAAATCGATGATGGTTACTTGCGCACCAAGACCAATTGCCATTTTCGCTGCGTTTGTTCCTGCAACACCGCCACCAATGATTGTAACTTTGCCACGTTGTACGCCAGGTACGCCTGATAATAATACGCCTTTTCCACCATAAATTTTTTCAAGGAATTGTGCGCCTACTTGAGTTGCCATTCTTCCAGCAACTTCACTCATTGGTGTTAGCAAGGGAAGTGTACGGTTGATTGAAACGGTTTCATAAGCAAGCGCTGTCACTTTGTTATCAATAAGTGCTTGTGTTAATGCAGGTTCTGCTGCAAGGTGCAAATAAGTAAACAACAATAAGTTTTCACGGAAGTACTGGTATTCTGAAGCAACAGGCTCTTTTACTTTCAAAACCATTTCAGCTGCCCAAGCTTCTGTAGCTGTATCAACGATTTTAGCGCCAGTTGCTGTATAGTCAGCGTCTGTAAAGCTAGAACCTAGACCTGCAGTTGTTTCGATTAAAACTTCGTGACCTGCTCTTATAAAAGAATCGACACCAGCAGGCGTAATTGCTACACGGTTTTCGTTGTTTTTGATTTCTTTTGGAACTCCAATAATCATTGTTGTTTCCTCCTTAAAGCGAATGGTGTAGATATCCACAAGTATAGCGCAAAGCCTATTAGACTGCTTTGTGTTAATTGCAGAAAAATAGCTAATTCTTTTGTAGAAATATACAAAGAGTTACTTTTGAGTTAGTTTGCGCAATTTCAAATCCAAGTAAATACTCAGTTTTTCGTGGATATTGGTCAACTGAATTTCGCCGATTTCCGATATGCGTTTGATGCGATAATGCAAGGTGTTGGTATGAACAAACAATTGCTTTGCTGCTTCGTTCATATTGCTATCATTTTGAACATAAACTTCGAGCGTTTTGAGTAAATTAGCTTTGTGTAGCCTATCATATGTTTCGAGTTTCTCAATAGCTGGATGTTCGTTTCGTTTATCACGCCATTCGTGTTGGAGAAGATCCAAATATCGAAATGCACCTAAACGATTAAAATAAAAAATGTCTTCAAGTTCTTGTGAGAAAACCTTTTTCATGTCGAGTACTTTCCGCGCTTCTTTGTAACTCGCTTGTGCTTTGCTAAAATCAGAATAGCTCGTACCTGCACTTCCTTTTACACCTAAAATCGAAAAACGGTTAGCAATTTCAGAAGTGAAGTATACAATAAAATCTTTGAGTGCGTTATCATTAGCTTGAGAAAAGTGAGGAGAAGCAACTAAAATTAACTCATTATCCATAACAACAAGAAAATGATTGGTAATTTTTTGACTGGTTGTGATGAGGTACGCAATTTGCTCTTCCGTTTTTCGTGAAATGTCTTGTTCAAACTGAAAAACGAGAACGGTAAAATGATCTGGTATTTTCAATTTTAACTCGTGAAGTTTTTCGTAAATTTCATCGCGATTATGGTAGTCTCCAGTTAATAATTGCCATAGAAAATCTTGATAATCTTCTTCTTTCCGTTTCCGGTTTTGATAGAGTTTTGCCATTAACGGTGCCGCAGCAGAAGCGGCATCTTTTAGCATTTCTAATTGTCTATCATGCAATTTTTTAGGTCCTTCAACAATCCATATATACCCCAATATTTCAGTGTTTTTTCGAATGGCAATGGCAACGCGATCGCGTAGTCCAATATCTTCAATGTGTGGAATACGCACTGCATATTCTGCTTTCATCAATTTTGGAATAATGTCTTCTTTCCATAAGCGATTGATGACATTTTCGGGAACACGTTGTGAAACAATGGTTCCGATTCGCGCAGGATCTGCATCTACTTCATGAGAACTATAGGCATGCAAACGATGATTAGTATCTTCAATAGTAGCAGGACAATGCAAATGCTCTTGAATACTATCCACTAACTCTTTCAAATCAAAAAATGTTTTTTTAAATGGATTGTTAAGTGATAGTTCTTCCATAGAGCAACTCCTTAAGCGATTAGACTTGGTTTAAATCGTATTTAATAAGCTTATCCTTCAGTATAACGAAAAATGGGAGCTTACTCTAGAGAAGTCAACTGGGAATCTACTTTTAAAAGAGCGGTAAATGTGGAGTATGATCCATTACACATAAAATATGATGCTAACTAGGATATCTTTAACAATAGTTAGAAAAAAGGTGATCGAACTTATGAGTAAGCAGCAAAAGATAAAGTTGCCTCGTACAGTATTTGAGCGATTTTTAGATAAAGTGTCTCTTATTATTTTTTTAAGCGTCTTGTTATTTGTAGTAATCGAATTTGGGTCTATACCAAACCAAGTTCCAGGACATTACGACGGAGTAGGAAAAGTCGACAGATGGGGAAGTAAAGGTGAACTAGTCTTTTTGCTACTAGTGAGAGCTGCCTTGTGGATGGGTATGACAATAATTGAAAAATATCCTCATACTTATAATTATTTAAATTTAAAAGATGACAACAGGGAAGCGCAATACAAAAATGGACGATTAATGATCAACGTGTTGAAAAATGAAATTGTGGTCTTGTTTAGCTTTATTATCGTCTAAGATATTCGCATTGCGACCGGAGCTACTGAAGGATTAGGGATTTTCTTTATGCCAATATACTTTGGTATCATTTTCTTCACAGTACTATTTTTCATAATTCGAATGCTTCGTAACTAAACTTAATTTATGGGAAAATTCGATTTGGTAATAGTTTGTTCACATTTACTTTGTATACTGAATGTATAAAAGTCGTTGGAGGATGATGAAGATGAGTAAAAACTTATGTTGTGCAGTCCGAAAAATCCGAACAGCTAGTGAAATCGTTGAAAGTTTAAAGAAAAAAGGAATCGAGGCAGAGTTGTGTAAAAAAATAGCAATCTTATAATCAACAACAAAAACCCCCGTTAGCTAACTTAGCTGACGGGGGTTTTCGGGGGCAGGTTTAATAGCTTAATGCTTTTTCGTACATCCATCTTTTTAAGTTGCCGATAGAGTGAAAAGAGATGGCTTCTCCGGTGTCTCTATGTTCTGCTTTAATGATGACGTCAAATTCATTGGGAGTAAACAACCAACCATCCTCCACTAATGCGCGCGCCATTTTTACAATCATGCTCGAGCCTCTAATCGATTCTAGATTCATGTTGACCATCTCCTTTGTCAGTAGTTACATTCTATTATATGCTATTTGTCAGAACGTTTGAACTATTTTAGTGTTTTTTATTAAAGCATTGTCCATTTCAATTCTATTCCCAGTCTTTAAAAAATCCAAACAATTTGTTTCTAATATTTAAGAAAGAGCTGTCACATTACGTGACAGCTCTCAGACTGTAGACAAAGTATCTCAAAAATGAATAGCAGTGTATAAATCCAATCGATCTGGCCACTTCGCTTTCCGTGGGCTCAGCTTCAGCCTCTTCGTCACTGACGTTCCTGTGGGGTCTTCAGCTTTCGCTGCTCGCACAGGAACGTGGCCCGGTTGAGAGTATGAAGCTCAAGAGCAGTCTGCTAGTTCGTTTTCCACCAAAAAGAGCCCTAATACGCTTTATATTTAAGGCACTCCAAGATCCGGAGCGGCAAGGCGGCGAAGGGCAAAGATGTGCTCTTGATCGCTACGCTAGCTTCGCCCGCGGAAAGCATCGGCCTAGAGCGCTGGATCTAGTCCAAATACGATAAAATGAATATTCATTCTTTAGCTATCATGAACATTTTTTTGTTTACAAGCTCTTTGTTTTATATAAAACGAATCGTCTTCTTATTCTTGCGAGCGGGAATTTTATTGTTTTTGCTAAGTTGTTCGACAATGACTCTAACAGCTTTATCGATATAAGGATCTTTTCCTGGGTTAACTGAAGAGGCAGTAAAACAACGATACTTCATAATTTCGTAATAATCGTACATGCTGTCTTTTAATAAGATCCCTTTATCAGCTAAGAAAGTAGAGTTAAGGATACTTTCTAAAGCAGCTTCATCTTGTTCAATAATGAGCATAGAGTTCAATGAAGTGAAATCTCCATCAATCATACCATTTTCATAAAATGCATGAAGTGTAGACATTCGCTTTTTGGTTAAGTTGAGAATTTGTTCATAGAGTTCCGGACAAGTAGATTTTAGTTCACTTAAATAAATTTCTGAAGAATACACTGCGCAGAAAACCGTTTGTTCAAAAACAGCAGGTAATCGCTGTCTATAAGAATGACGAGGATTACTAATAAATTCATTGGTCCTTGTTATATACTCAATATAAATTTCTATAAGTTCGAGAATGATGTCTTCTTTTGATGCGAAAAAATTATACAAAGATGCTCGGCTAATTCCCATTAAATAAGCCAAGTCTTGAATAGTTAACGTAAGAAATCCTTCTATACGAACAGTATCGATAATTTTTACAGTATAAGAGCGTCGCATAATCTGCCGTTCCTCAGGTGAGATTTTTCGCATATAAACACCTCCATCTTTGTGAAAATTATAACATAAGAAATTGCATAGTTATGAATATTTTTTCAAGTGTTTAATACAATAGGTTTTATGGGTAAACAAAGAAGATGTGATATACAATGGACTGTTTTCTTTAAAAAAGTCCACATTAGAAAGGAAGTTTTCTTACCATGACGAAAACAGCGGTAATTACTGGAGCTAGCAGTGGAATTGGTCAAGCAACGGCAAAAGAGTTAGCATCAAAAGGCTATCATGTCGTGCTTGCAGCTAGACGACAAGAGCGTTTGGTAGAATTGAAGAAAGAAATTGAAACTGCTGGAGGTACAGCAGAATATAAAGTGACTGATGTCACGTCAGCAGATGAAGTGGAAGCATTAATCAAATTTGCACTTCAAAAAACAGGAACCATTGATGTATTAATAAACAATGCAGGGCTTATGCCACTGTCGTTTATGAACAAACTAAAAATAGACGAATGGGATCGCATGGTCGACGTCAACATTAAAGGAGTTCTTTACGGAATAGCAGCTGTTCTTCCAGTTATGGAAAAGCAGAAATTTGGCCATATTTTAAATATCTCTTCAGTCGCAGGACATAGCGTAACAAAAGGAAGTGCAGTTTATAGTGGCACCAAGTTTGCAGTGCGCGCGATTTCAGAAGGATTGCGTCAAGAAATCGATCCATCACATGAAATTCGTGTAACAATTGTTTCACCAGGTGCAGTAGAAACTGAGTTATCAAGTACTATTACGGACAACGATATTTTAACAGCTTTTAAAGAAGGTCCACAAATGGAGATGCTAAAAGCGCAAGACATTGCAAACGCTATTGCGTATGCAGTTGAACAACCGGCTTATGTGGATGTTAATGAACTATTAATACGTCCAAGACAACAATCATAAACAAAAAAGAATGGAGACGGTATAGTATGAAAACCGATTTTTCGAAAATTTATATAAACGGTGAATGGGTCCAAGGATCAAGCGATAATCAAATGAAAAACACTAATCCATTTACTGGCGAAGAAATTGTTACAACACAAGCGGCTGATAAAAGCGATCTAGACGTAGCTTACAAAGCAGCCGCCGAAGCGCAAGTAGCTTGGTCAAAAGAACTGCCACAAACAAAACGTGCTGTAATTGAAAAAGCAATGGAAGTCATGTTAGAAAATAAAGAAATGATCATCGACTTACTCGTTAAAGAAGCTGGTAGCACTGTTATAAAAGCGACTGTTGAATTTGGAGCATCGATCAATATCTTAAAAGAAGCAGCAACTTTCCCTTATCGCATGGAAGGCAAAATCTTACCTTCACAACAAGCAGGTAAGGAAAATCGTGTATACCGCAACTCTATAGGGGTCATTGGCATTATTAGCCCGTGGAACTTTCCGCTACATTTAGCAATTCGTTCGATTGCGCCTGCATTAGCTACAGGCAACGCAGTAGTTGTTAAACCTGCAACAGATACACCTATTACAGGTGGATTGTTATTCGCTAGTATTTTCGAAGCAGCAGGTCTGCCTAAAGGCTTATTAAACGTCGTTGTAGGGCGTGGTTCTGAAATTGGAGATGAAATTGTCACTCATCCAACACCGCGATTAATTTCCTTTACAGGGTCAACACCTGTCGGAAAACGCATCGGTGAATTAGCAGGTGGGGCACTAAAGAAAACGGCATTAGAGCTTGGCGGAAACAATAACTTTATCGTATTAAATGATGCCAATATCGACCAAGCAGTAGACTCTGCATTATTCGGTAAATTTTACCACCAAGGTCAAATTTGTATGTCCATTAACCGGATTTTTGTTCATAAAGACATCTACGATGAATTTGCTGAACAATTTATCGAACGTGCTGGAAAATTGAAATTTGGTGACCCATCAGATAAAAATACACAAGTTGGACCGCTAATTAACCGCGACCAAGTAGATCGTATTACTAAAGACCTTGAAGCCAGTGTTGAACAAGGTGCGAAAATACGTCTTGGCGGAAAAGCTGTTGGCAACGTTTTTGAACCAACAGTATTAACAAATGTGACAAACGAAATGCCACTCGCAAAAAATGAAATCTTCGGACCTGTTGCAATTTTGATTCCATTTGAAAGCGATGAAGAAGTATTGAAAATGGCGAATTTCTATCCATTTGGATTGAGCGGAGCTGTTCATTCTTCAAACATTGAGCGTGGTACGAACATTGCGCACCAAATTCTTACAGGAATGATTCATGTAAACGATCAATCAGTTAACGATGAAGCGCATATGCCATTCGGCGGTGAAAAAGACTCAGGTCTTGGACGCTTTAACGGTCAATGGGTATTAGAAGAGTTTACAACGTTAAAATGGTTGTCTGTTCAACATGAACGCCGTGAATACGGACCATTTGTAAACAATACAAAAAAATAATAAACTTTAAAAAACCGGCAACCTCAAAGCGAGGTTGCCGGTTTTTTAAAGTTTATTGCTTTTAAAATTGCAAATCTTCATAACGACATGCAAAATTAGGATAGTAGATGAATAAAGGACAGGAGTTGAAAAACATTGGCTAAATGGTTTCCTTACCTATATGATGTCGCAATGAAGCCACTAGAAAAATCACGTTTTGAAAAAATCCGTTCCAATCTTGTCGAAAAAGCACGCGGGGATGTATTGGAAATCGGTTTTGGGACTGGCGCAAACTTTCGCTATTACACGAATGTTGAACGAGTAGAGGCTATTGAACCCAATCCTCAAATGAGTATACAAGCGGCGAAAAGGATTAAACAAGCACGAGCTGCTATTTATACGTACCAAGCGAAAGCAGAACAGTTGCCTTTTGAAGAAGATCGCTTTGATTCAATTGTTGCGACGTTGGTGTTTTGTACGATCCCTGACCCAGAGCGGGCACTCCAAGAAATACGAAGAACTAGTAAACCAGGCGCACGAGTGTTGTTATTTGAACACGTCAAAATGGATCAAAACCTGCTGGCGAAAACACAACAAGCGTTAACCCCAGTGTGGAAAAAGATGTGCGATGGTTGCCATTTAGATCGTGATACACTCAAGTTAGTAGAGCAATCAGGGTTAGAAGTGCAACATATAACATCATACTACGGTGGGCTTTTTTTAACGATTGAATGTCAAAATCCACTCGATCCTACAGCTTACAAATAATTGGTTTATGAATAGGAAAAGGTTACACTATTAATATCGAACTTTTTTTTAAGGAGTGAAGAAATGAATGGCATAGTGGTATTTTTTATTGTCATCATCATAATAGGTCTTTTGTTGGTGGGTTACGGCATAAAAAATAAAACATTAGCGGCACTTTTTTTCGGTGGTGGTGCATTGTTAGCACCTTTACTTTACCTTACAGAGGTTAGATTTTTAATGCCGATGATACCGGCAGTAGTTATGTTAATTCTTTATTTAGTAGAGAAAAAGTCAACAATTCCTAAAAATGAATAATTTGGTTTACCTTTAAAAAGGATGGAGCAAATCTGTACTGTCAAAATGGGAATCTCTCTACTTCCTTTAATACTTTGTATCTCGTTGACAATTAAAAGTTTATACGAAAAAAATTGGTGAATTTAAAACATCTTACCTTTGTCTCACTTCTGAACTTTTAGAAGTGGCTTTTTTTATGGGAAATAGTTTGTGCACACATGAAAGACACAAATCGCAACCAATCATGTAAAAAGTGAACTAATTACTGGTTACTTACGTAGTATAAGTAAGAGAAATAAATAGTAAGTTGTTTATTATTTCTTGAAAAAAGATGTTAAGAAACGGAATAAAAAGAAAAGTTTTTCCTGTAGCGGGAAGTATAGTAAGCTAGTAATACGAAATACGTAAAAAAGGAGATATGGAATGGAGAAAAGTACCGATACAAGCTTATATTTGCGAGTTAGTGAACAAGACAAAGACGCACTCGAACAATTATACGACCGCTACGAAAAAATTCTTTTTTCTTTTCTATATAAAATGCTTGAAGATCGTGGACTAGCAGAAGAAGCTTTGCAAGAAGTCTTCATTAAAATCTGGCGTGGCAAAGGGGTTTACGACGAAAGTAAAGGGAAATTTACTTCTTGGTTATTCCGAATGGCACAAAATACTGCTATTGACTTAATACGTAAACGCAAAAATCCAACTGTTCCAATTGAAGAAGCAGCACAAATGGTCAGCAATGAAGCACCGGTTGAAGAACAAGTGGTTTGGCAAGAAAAGAAAACACAAATAGAAATGGCTGTACAATATCTATCGACAGACCAGCAAAAAATGGTTGATTTGTTTTACTTTAAAGGACATACGCATGAAGTCATAGCAGAAATGTGTGATATTCCACTAGGAACTGTAAAGAGTCGAATTCGACTAGCTTTAAAGAAATTAAAAATATCACTGCACGAGATGCAGGAAAGGGGGGCTTACGATGACTAATATAGATTGCGAGTACTTAGTAGATTATTTGAACGGCACATTGTCTAAAGAAGAAACTGTGCAATTTGAGCAACACTTGAAAACTTGTACCGAATGCCAAGAAATAGTAGAAGCTACAAGCGAGCTCCCTTATCTTGCGGATCCAGTGGAACCACCGGCAGATATGAAAGCGAGAATCTTGTCTAATGTATTTAAAGAAGATATAGAAAAAGACAAGCAACCTGCAGCTTTAAAACCTGCGATGTCTCCAATACCCATTCATAAAAATAAACGTAAAGAAAGTGTTTGGAAACCACTTCTAGCAGCTGTATTATTGCTGTCGCTCATAGGCAATGCTTATGCATTTTTCCAACTGTCAGATCAAGACCAGGAGACTGAAACGGCTATCCAGTCGATTCAATTGCAGTCAAATGAAACATTTACAGGAACCGCAACAGCAGCAATGATTAAAGAAGAAGGTTCTGTAAATTTGGTTGTACAAGCAGATCAACTAACTGAACTTGAAGCTAGCCAAGTTTACCAAGTTTGGTTGATCAAAGACGGTAAGCCAGTTCCAGCTGGAGCATTTTCACCCAATCCAAACGGAGAAGGAGCAAGTTATTACCAGATTGAAGATGCAGCGAAAGACTGGGACACGATTGCAATTACATTAGAACCGAATACAGGGAATGTTTCTCCTAAAGGTGAAATCGTCTTAAGTTCCGAGATTTAACTGATCGCTATAGCGATCAGTTTTTTATTTTATCTACTAGTTAGTTTTAAGCTTTGACATTTTGCCTAAAATTTAGTACATTATCATATGGACGAACAATAATGAGGTATATAGATATATCATTCGTGTATAGGAGTGTAATTAATGGAAAATGTATTTGATTACGAAGATATTCAATTAGTTCCTGCAAAAGCAATAGTAAACAGCCGTTCAGAGTGTGATGCGACAGTTGAATTTGGTGGACGTACGTTTAAATTACCTGTTGTTCCAGCAAACATGCAAACCATTGTGGATGAAAAACTTGCAGGGTATTTAGCGGAAAACAATTATTTTTATATTATGCATAGATTCGAGCCGGAAAAACGTTTGGCTTTCGCAAAAGACATGCAACAACGTGGGCTTTTTGCGTCAATTAGTGTCGGTATCAAACCAGAAGAATATGATTTTGTTCAATTGTTGGCAGATGAACATATTACACCTGAATATATCACAATTGATGTGGCTCATGGTCATTCAAATGCTGTGATCGATATGATTCATCATGTGAAGAAACTAATTCCAAACAGCTTTTTAATCGCGGGGAACGTTGGAACTCCAGAAGCAGTTCGTGAATTAGAGCACGCAGGAGCAGACGCTACAAAGGTCGGTATTGGACCAGGAAAAGTTTGTATTACGAAAATCAAAACTGGATTTGGCACAGGCGGCTGGCAATTGGCGGCACTTCGATGGTGTGCAAAAGCTGCAAGCAAGCCAATTATTGCAGATGGTGGCATCCGAACGCACGGCGACATTGCCAAATCAGTTCGTTTTGGCGCTTCAATGGTAATGATCGGTTCTTTATTCGCCGGACACGAAGAATCACCTGGTGAGACAATTGAACAAGACGGCAAATTGCTAAAAGAATATTTTGGATCTGCTTCAGAGTTCCAAAAAGGAGAAAAGAAAAACGTTGAAGGCAAGAAAATGTTTGTCGAGTATAAAGGTTCGTTAAAAGACACATTAGTTGAAATGGAACAAGATCTTCAATCGGCTATTTCATATGCAGGTGGAGATAAACTAATGGCAATCCGAAATGTGGATTATGTTATCGTAAAAAACTCCATTTTCAATGGTGATAAAGTTTATTAATGCCAAAAATCCCTCATCTAATTGATTGAGGGATTTTTTTTGACTTTATCCACATAAACAAAGCAGTGATTAAAACGATACCAAACAAACTAAATTGAACGATTTTTGGAACAAACTGAATAATGCCGTAGACAGCTGCTAGTTCCAATATTACCGCAGGGATTTTGCCGAGTGAACTGGCAATCCAAAATGATCTTGCGCGGATCAAAGTCAAAGCCGCACCAGCAGTTATAAAACCTGAAGGCACAAAAGGTAATAAACGCAATAAGATCACGAGACTGAATACTTGTTTTGGGGATTGTAATTGGAATTTTGACCAGAACCGGTGCTGGAGCCATCTAGGATCTACTTTTGAAAATCCGTAACGATACAAGTAAAACCCAAGCAAAGCACCTACTATTTCACCGGTCAATGTTAAAACAGCACCGCCATAAAGACCAAAAAATTGGATGTTAACTGCGGTGATCAAAACGCTCGGTACAAAGCCCAGCGCGCCTACGGCTAAATTAACGAGTAAAAGTAAGAAGAATTCCAGTAAAACGGATCCATTTTCGATAGCGGTACTTCCTTTCTTGTTTTTTATTTTGCAGACAACATACAATTGTACTGTTATTTTACCATTTTGGGCTCGACTTAAGGATACTCTATATTTAAACTAAAAAAGACTATATCAAGCTTATTTTGACTTGTATGATGAGTGAGACAGTCAAATACGGACAAGGTTCGAAGATGAGGAGTGGAGATTTGCTAAATCAGAAACGCAGTCGAGATTATGGAATAGAAATTGGTAACTTGAAAACAGGAAAGCTAAATGCGATTACCGATGTAGCAGGCGTTACAGTCGGTCATGTCACATTGAGCAAAGACGATATGCAAACGGGTGTAACTGCGATTATCCCCCACGCGGGAGATTTGTTCCATGAAAAATTGATTGCTTCGAGCCATGTAATTAACGGCTTTGGGAAAGCTATAGGAACTATTCAGTTAGCAGAACTTGGCACACTTGAAACGCCAATTGTTTTAACGAATACATTAAATGTTGGCACAGCAGCAAATGCTGTGATTGATTATATGCTGGAGAAAAATCCGGATATTGGCAGTACGACCGGAACCGTTAATCCGGTCATCGGAGAATGCAACGATATGTTTTTAAACGATGTGAGAGCTCGCTTTGTCAAAGAAACAGATGTGCGCAAAGCGCTGAACGAGACAAGTATGGAGTTTGAAGAAGGAGCGGTCGGAGCGGGTCGCGGCATGCTTTGTTACTCTTTAAAAGGCGGCATTGGTTCAGCTTCTCGAGTGATCACAGCAGCAAACGCAGAATACACAATTGGCGTGCTAGTACTATCAAACTTTGGCATGCTTAGTGATTTAACGATTGACGGCAATCCTATAGGCAAAGAATTGAAGAAAAAAATTTTACAATCGCTGGAAGAACAAGACAAAGGCTCAGTGATGATTGTTGTGGCTACAGATCTTCCAGTGTCCGAGCGTCAATTAAATCGTCTATTAAAGCGCTCAGTGACAGGTTTGTCGCGTACAGGTTCGATTATTACTAATGGTAGTGGAGAAATCGTACTGGGTTTTTCAACTGCAACTAAAATTCCACATGTGAAACCAGAGCAATGTTTGACTATCGAAACCATTCACGAAGAAGATATCGATCAAGCGTTTAGAGCGGTAGGCGAAGCGACAGAAGAAGCCGTATTAAATTCATTGATTACTGCTGAAGCGGTGGTAGGGCGAGATGGCAATAATAGACCTACATTAAAAAACTTACTTGAGAAATACAATATAACGTTTACAAAAAGCTAAGCTTTAAAGTGATTACGGTTATATGCAATGAATTTATCAAAAAAATAGTTTTTTGTTTACAATTTGCAGAATTGACTGTAGTCTAATAGTGATAAGATAAATAGTTTTTTTAATGAAAAAGTAAATTTATTAGGTGCAAAGACTTTTTCTTGCTTTTGATTGGTTATATAAAGTCTATGATGCAGCTATGCGAACGAACAGTAAAAGGTGGTGTTCTTATGAGCGGGAAATATTGCTCGTACATTTCAGCTACTCTCTGTTTCTTAACTTTATTGCCCTTGACGTTAGCGGCAATTCATTGGTTACAGGGACCGCTCGAATTTCTTTTAGGTGTTCATCCGCATTTGCCATGCCTTCTTAGTGGGTTAGGCGTCATTGCAGCGTTATTTGGTAAAAAAGGAGATTGGAAGTTTAATCTCGTTTTGTTCAATACGTTGAGTTTAAGCTTGTATCTTATTTTGATAACCAATTTGAGTATTTTTTAGTTAAAGGTGAGACATGCATAGGTGCTGCTGTCTCACTTTTTGCTGTTTACTTTGGTTTATTTTAAAAGTGAAATTTGCTAATAAGATAAGGATATAAAAATGAAATATTAGGGGAATACTGATGATTTTTAGAGAAGCGACACCAACTGGTGCTGAACAATTACACCAATTGATGAAACAAGTAGAAGAGTCAAATATGATGATGTTCGATCCGGGTGAAAGAAAAACCACTGTTTTGTTATTGGAAAAACGACTTGCTAAAAAAACTAGAACTTCAGTGATCTTAGTAGCAGAAGAAGAAAGTAAGCTAGTTGGTTACTTGTTTGCGGTAGGAGAAGAAATAAACCGAAAGCGTCATTCTGTGTATATTGCAATGGGTATTCATAAAAAAGAGCGGGGCAAAAGAGTTGGTTTAAAACTACTTCAAAAAGCAGAATTTTGGGCTCGGGAAAAGAATATTCGACGCATTGAACTGACAGTAATTGAATCTAATCATGCAGCTATTTCTTTATATGAAAAAAATGGATTTAGTGTTGAAGGTATAAAACGTCATTCATTAAAGATTGATGGAGAATTTGTGAATGAGCTATATATGTCTAAATTAATATGAAAATGACTATCAAGTAAAAATAATTTTAAATTGACTAAAAAACTGGATAATATTGTATTTTCTTTACATTTATTCAAGTAGAAACGGTAAACTAAGATAAAGGTTAGTCTTAGGAGCTGTTTCAATGAATTTATTGGTTTTTTTCTTTCTCGAAAATATGGCGTTAACCATTGCCTTATTATTTTTAGCTTTAAAAACGAAAGAAATATTCTTTCCTAAATTGACCGATTCGCCGTTGCTCTTTTTGTTTAGTGCTGTGTTTATTAGCTTTTTAACGTTTTCTGTGATGTATAATCCCTATTTTTTTCAAAGCATGAGACTGGATTTGCGTGAAGTTCCGCTTTATTTTATTTCATATGTCGCTGGTTGGAAAGTTGGACTTCTATCTGCTATATTTCCTGCATACTTCCGGTACTCTTTCGGAGGTCCGACGGTTATGTTAGGTATTTTGCAAACCATTGTATTGCCAGTCGTGATTGGCAGCTTATTCCATAATAAAAGAATGTCAAATAAATTTTTTAATTTATTGAATCTCAAGAAAATGATGACTGGCTTTTTGATTTTTGAAATTTTGAAATCGATATGGATGTTTTTATTCACACCAGCAACAATTTTCATTACTGTAGCCATGTTGTTTTTTGCGGGAGTTGCTGTATTGGCGATGGGCTTAATCGTTAATGGAGAAAGTCGTCAAATTTTGCTGCGAAAAGAATTAGAATATTACTCAAATCAAGATCCGATGACACAGCTGCCTAATATGCGGTTTTTTAAAAAGACAATAGAGCCGTTAATTGTTCAACAAATGCCTGTCGCTATTGTTATGATGGATGTGGACTATTTCAAAGTTTACAATGATACGCATGGTCATCAAAAGGGAGATGCAGTTCTTCGTTCACTTGGTCAATTAATGAAAGACTATACGCGCAGCAAAGATCAAGTGGCTCGTTATGGAGGGGAAGAATTTATTTTTTGCATAACGGATCCCCTGAACGAACGTGAAGCTGTGATACTTGCTGAAATTGTCAGAGAACAAATAGAGCTTTATCCATTTGTTGGAGAAGAGTTGCAACCAGCAGGCAAACTGACGGTGTCAATGGGCATCAGTGTGAGTACAGGGTACAAAAGTTTAGATCAGTTGATCGGTGAAGCGGATAGCGCAATGTATGATTCTAAGCACAATGGAAGAAATTGTGTGACGGCTTATTCTAAAATAAGTGAGCGTGACTTGGTCAAATCTTGATCGAAGAGAATGTTGAAACAGCCACTGAGTATAGTGGCTGTTTTTGTGTGACAGCGTTTACGCTTTTCGGTGTCCAGAGCAGCCAGATTCTAGGGTCATAAGTCACTCTGGCTGTGCGGCACAGAACGCAGCTTCGCCAGTGCGTTTATGTCCGTCGAATCTACACGGCTGCCTACGCTTTTCTTAAACCCAACAAAAGCTTTGGATTTGAGTTAAAATGGAAGGAGAGGTTTGCGTTTGACTAAATTGGTTTACTACATAGGAGTCATTAGATTTGAGCAACATTATTATTAGGAGGCCATTCATGAATAGTTTTATTGTTATGCAAGGAGAAACGTATCACGAGGAACGAAATGCAGGGCTGCTTTGGACACCACGAATGGATAAATCGGGAATGGTGCCACATTCTTGGAATCGGATGCAAGAAGTTAAAAAAGGAGATATCGTTTTTCATTATGTGAAAGGGTTTGTGGTGGCTATTAGTCGCGTTCGAGAAGATTGCACGAAAGGCATGACACCGAAAAATCTCGATGAACACACAAGTGAAGAAGAGGCTTTTATCGCTTATGCTGTCTACCGAGAATTGGAATACCCATTGCACGTGAAGGATTTTTTTCAAGAAATTGAACCTTTATTGCCAGTGAAGTATTCAGCATTTCAAGAAGATACAGGCGGCAACTCCGGTTATTTGTATCCGTGTAACGAAGAATTAGCGATGAAATTTTTAGAATTGATTAGTTCATTGAATATTTTCACGCTAGAAGTCGAACAGCTGGAATTATCGATGGAAGTCATCAAGAAAACCGGACATGATCCGTTGCTTAGTTTAATCGCAGAAGCAGAACTGGAAATCAAAACGAAGATGCGCCGAGGGAAAGAGCAATTTAGAGAAAGTTTATTGCCGCTTTGGAACGGAGAATGTCCGCTTTGTGAAATTGCGATTGGAGAAGTGCTAAGAGCAACACACGCCAAGCCTTGGAAAGACAGTTCAGCTACAGAGCGACTAGATCCGTATAATGGTGTATTGCTGTGTGCCAACCATGCTGCGTTGTATTCAGCTGGTTATATCGCATTTACTGGTGGAGGACGTCTTCACATCTCAAGTCAGATCCCTGAGGAAGATTACTCGATCTACCGGTTGAAAAAAAGATTGAAAATACCTGTATCACCAGAACATGCGTCTTATTTAAGATGGCATAAACGAGTGGTTTTTGCAGAACCGCGCAAAGTGAAACTGCGGTTAAATAAAACTGATTGATTTTAACATGTCTTTTGTCTTGTAAGATGTGCTACACTAAAACAAAGTGAATAATCATGCAGAAAAAAGGTACTGATTCGTCAGTATAACAGGGAACTCGGTTAAATTCCGAGGCTGTTTCCGCAACTGTAAGTGCGTATGAAATAAGAAAATGCCACTGTTTGGTTTTAACAACTAAACGGGAAGGTTCTTAAAGTAAAATCGGCGCACAAGCCAGGAGACCTACCTTTTTTTGAACGTATTTTTACTCTTCGGAAGATAAGGGAATCATACGGCAACGTTTCTATTTTTGACTGCCCGAGTATGTCTTTAAATAGCTATGCCGCCGCCCTTCTTTAAGGGCGGCTTTTTGTTGTTTTTGAGAGCGTTCAATGCAGTGATTTTCACCAACAAAAAGTGAGGTGAAAAGATGAAAAAAGATATGCGGTATCTTTGTTATCCATTTATGCGTGAATCCGCAGCGACTGTGGATTTTGAAATTCGAACCGACTCGTTAACTACACGGATTGGGGAAGCTTTGTCATTAACAAAGGATATTGAAGTCATTCAACGAGATCTGCAGATGCTACAACCCATGGCCTACCATTTGAACGGCTCTGTTCGTGGGAAAATAGCTGTTCATGATGAAGATTTGATGGCGCTAAGTGACATGTATGATTATTATGTAAACTTCACAAGAGATAAAATTGGCAATTTTGTTTTGCCACAAGGAACGCATGCTGCTTGTGTACTTCATGTATGCCGCAGTGAAGCGAAAAAGTCCGTTCGTGCCTTGCATAAAGTAAGTATAGAACGAGATGTGCCTGAAATTCTTTTTAATTATGCTCATCTATTAGCCAACGTTTTATTTACAATGGCTGTGTATGTCAATCAGTATTATGGCGTGGAAGAAATTCCGTTTGTTAGCAAGTCCTATCCAACGAGACCTAAAAAGAAAGAAGTGGCCAACAACTAATGAAAACATCTTTATTCAAGTTCGTATCCATCGGCACAATGGCGTTAGCTCTTGGTGCGTGTCAGTCTGACACAACAGAACAATCAGATACAGAAACAGAAACAGAACCAAAACCAAAAGAAGAAACAAGTTATACAGTTACGGACGACCTAGACAACGAATTAACATTTGAAACAGTTCCTGCTACTGTAGTGTCTTTAATTCCAAGTAATACAGAAATATTGTATGAGATTGGAGCTGGCGAAAAAGTAATTGGTGCAACCGACTACGATACGTATCCAGCTGAAGCTGCCGAAGTTGAACGAGTTTCTGACTCAGTTGTTTTTAATGCAGAACGCATTATTGAATTAGATCCAGATGTCGTGATTGGTTATTCGACAGGTGCACCAACAGGTTATGAAGAATTAGAAGCTGCAGGTATCCAAGTGTTTGTTATTGAATCTGCCCAATCTTTTGAAGATGTTTACGAAGATATTGAACAAATTTCAACGGTCATGGGTCTTGAAGATAAAGGCGAAGAAGTAAACCGTTCAATTCAAGAGCAAATTGAAAAAGTTCAAGAAAAAATTGAATCGGTCGATGCAACAAAACAACTATATTTTGAAATAAGTCCTTCTCCAGAACTTTACACGGCAGGAGAAAATACTTTCCAACAAGAAATATTAAATCATGCCAATGTCGAAAACATTTTTGGTGATCTTGAAGGCTGGCCAAAAATTTCTGAAGAAGAAGTAATTAAGCGTAATCCAAAAATCATTACAACAACGGTTTCCTATACAGACGATCCGATAGAAGAGATTAAAGCACGTCAAGGATGGGGCGATATCGAAGCCATCCAAAACGACCAAGTCTTTTTCTTAGATTCAGACATCACTTCACGTCCTGGACCAAGAATTGGAGATGCTGTCGAGTTAGTTGCTGAAACTATTTATCCAGAAGTATTTAAATAAAAACACAAAAATCTCCGCCTTAGAAGCGGGGATTTTTGTGTTTAAATGCAAAATAAGAACACGTTAGTGTAGCGATTCTGGATGAATACCAAAATCAGTCATCAACACGAGTTGCTTTTCTTCAGAAGTTAAATCCGATCTTTGTTTTTCACCATTGATAGAACGTGTCAATTGAGTGCCAGATAAAGTGATTCGCCCATCTGGAGTTGCACGTGTAACTAAATCAGCATGGGTAAAAGAAGAACTTTTGGAAACTTGATTAAAAACACAACCTTCATGAAAATCTACCAGTTGTTTTGTAACAGTTGAAAACCGGTACAAAGTCTTTTCGTTATCTTGAGTTTGACGAATCAAGTCATAACAATCACCTTCGCGTGATTCAACACGATACAGACCACTGTGATCTTTATGGTATTCACCGTTTAGTGAAATTGGATAGAGTGTCGAGTCTCCAAACCCCACATCTACTAAGTAAGATTGCTCGAGTTCTACAATGATAGCAGCATGCGTATCGGCTTTTGCCCATGTACCATCCGGTCTACGAACTGTAGCAGCTACCAATTTTGCGTCATAACCTAACGCACTCAAAAGCCAGTGAAATAAGCCATTCAACTCGTAGCAATATCCACCACGTTGTCGGTCAACGATTTTCTCATAAATACTTTCAAGATTTAAGTAAATAGGCGTTCGACGAATAACATCTAAGTTTTCAAAAGGAATATATTGCATGTGCATAAATTGCAATTCATCTAGTTGCTCAAGATTGATTTCTTTTTTCTCGGGCACATGAAAGCGAGCCAAATATTTCTCTTTATTCATGAATAACAACTCCTCTTATTAAGTGGTGAATAGATAGTTTTTATGAATAAATGAATATTCATAAAAACTTTAAATGAATAAATCTGTTATAATAAACAGACAAATAATTAACGTAAACTACTGACTAAATGAATAACGCTATTTATGACAGTAAGAAAGCAGGGTGGACCAAATGGTATCAACAACAGACGTAGCAAAACATGCAGGTGTTTCGCAAACCACTGTTTCACGTGTTTTAAACAAGCCAGACCAAGTAAAACGAGCAACTTATGATAAAGTGATGAATGCAGTACATGAATTGAATTATGATGCAGTTGGAATTGAGAAGGTAGTTGCCCCCTTAGTCAAACCAATAACCATTAGCTTGGTTGTTGGTTCATTTGGTGATTCAGTTTATTTGAATGCAATGTCATCAATTATTAGTACAGCGCAACAACAAGGTTATCTAGTAACCATTCATTTCACTACAAAAAAAGATGAACTTGAAACGTATGAATCGGTCTTGTCTAGCAATCCTGCCGGAATTATTGTAATTTCTACTTTCCTTCAACAAGTATCCCACGAGAAATTAATTCAATCAACGATACCGTTTGTCTTATTAAATTCATCAAGTATAACCAGTCGTCATTCGGTAAGCTTGAATAATATCGAAGCAGGCTATTTGGCCACGAAACATTTAATTGACGCAAGACACGAAGAAATTGTTTGGGTAGGAGGAGCTTTAAGTAGTCCATCAACAAAAGATGGATTGCTAGGTTTTGTCCAAGCGCTACAAGAAGCCAAAGTTGAAATCCGTAAAAAGCGCTTAGTTGTCACTGACGTAGATAAATTCTCTTTGTTTGATGTATTTAAAAATTTGCAAGCTTCAACAAAAAAAACAACGGCTATTGTGGCTGCTACAGATGAAATTGCTATTCAATTTATGGACTTTTACCAAAAAGCAGGTTATAAAATCCCGCAAGACATTAGTATCATTGGGATTGGTAATTCAGCAATCAGCGAACATTCATCGCTTGCATTAACGTCAGTGGGAACATCGACTAATTTAGCGAATGTAGGTCAAGAAACCGTAAAGCGTTTGCTTGATCTAGTCAACACTAACCAAAATGAAGTTTTTCACGTAACTAAAGAAGTCCACGTCTATGAAAGAGCGACAACGGCGATCTTGTAAGGCTGCCTTGCAATTAGCGCAACCTTTTTCAAAGAGCCTTACCGAGTTTGACGGTAAGGCTCTTTGAGTTTAGAAGTGAGATAATTTTATTTCATTTCTTTATGTGTGAATGGACATTTTCCTTTAATCGGTTCGCTATCGTCACCAATGAAAAACTGTTTCCATTCGTTGTGTTCAGGATCACCAAAATGACTAATATCTGGATGTGTCGGTAAATGATCCCATGCTTCTACGCGTTGACGTACTTTTTCACGCGACATGACGCCGCCTTTTTCAGTGCCTTTCAAGCCTTCAAAAATGCGACGAGGTTGGAATCCAAGAACCATTGAATTTCCAAGGTCACGCGTTTTGCGTTGCTTGTATGCAGGAGTGTTGCCGAAGATAAAGATGGGTTCACCTTTAAAAGTGAAATCCCATAAATAATGATCAGGATCACGTGGTGCGTCTTTTGGCCATTCCATCTCATCTTCATCGTGCAAGTATTGAAGAATGTCCCAAAACTGCTTACGATATGCTTCAAGTGTGCCTTCTTCTTTAAACGGTTCAACAAACACAAACAATCCGTGACGTTTGTGTTTTGGGTCATTGAATAAGCTTAAAAATGATTCAACCGCGAGCGGCAAATTGCGCCAATCGTCTTTTGTGATGTAGGCATAACGCAATTCGCCTTTGTTTTCACCATTCATTCCGAAATAACAAGGGAATGTCTTATCGGTCACCGTTTCATGAAAGGTTTCGTATTCAGTTAAAAGCCATTCGGGCAAATCTGTCCGTGTTGAAAAATCTTCTTTTGTTAGCAATGCAGTATTTGTCGTAATCATTAAAAGCTCCTCCATATTCCAATTGAAATAGATTCCTGTATTCATTCTTGTTCCCTAACAAACGTTAAACAAAACAAAAACGACTGAAAAATTTCAGTCGTTTACAAGTATTTAAAAAGCACCGGATCCTCCGCCACCACCACCAACACCGCCACCAGATATAGAGCTTGATGCGCTAGCTGAAGCGCTTGTGCTGGTATTGGCTGCGATAAATAGCCCAGTAAGTAAAACGGGGTTATAAAAGATGCCAAAGTTCGCAAAGGCTGAGTCGCTATAAGCTTGTGTAAAGCGTTTTGTTTTTTCGTTTGTGGATTTTTCGTCTGCACCAAGAAGATAGGCGTAAGCCCGCATTTTTTCATCTGGAGTGAGTGCATGCCATTTGGATTGATCGAGATTTTCCATCGCTAAACGCAATTGCTTCCATTCTTCTCGAATGACATGCCCTTCATAGACAATGGGTGAATAAAAACAAAAAGCAATAAACAAAATGCCAAGAACCAGCGCAGTTGCCATTAACAGCAAGAGATTCATGACTCCGAAAAATACTGCCGAACCAACTAAAGCGAGTCCAATAAACCCGACTGTCCAGCGAAGTAAGAGGTGCTTGCCATACAAATTATGTTGTTTAACTTCTGCTGCAACTTTTTGTTGCCATTGCGTAATTGAATCAGTGTAAGCGGCATGATTGAGTTCGCTTTCTGTGTAGCTTTTAAGATCTTGTGTTCTAAAAAACTCACCATCTCCAACTTTGTCGAATAGCAATTCGATTAAGACAGACTCATGATCAAATTCTGTATTGCGATCGATCAAGCGAAATTGATCTTCTGAAAGTTGTTCAATATTCTTTTTGCGAACCAATTCCATTAAAGCCGCTGCGGTTACAGCAGGCGTTAAAATAGAAGATTGAGTGAAATACAACGTTGCTGGAATGCTCATTTTTTGTTGAGGCATAAAAAACTCATCAGCTTTTGGTTTTGCTTGTTGTTTTGTTTTACGTGCCCGGTTCCAAGCCCACGCGGTCATGGCGAGTAGTAACGCAGCCACAGCAGGGAAGAGGACGTTGCCGACAGATCGGCCTGTGTCTTGCCTTGCTGCAAACACGAGAGCTTCGTCTTCTAGCCGCTCTTTTTCATCAGCTAACTCACTTTTAATCGATCCGTTTTGTTCGGACAGTGTAGGGAACAATCCTGCATCAAAAATAACACGAATATCTCCGTTAGTACTTGCGGGAACTTTGCCCATCGTAAAACGAACCACGCCTTCTTTTTGTAATTGGCCTGTCTCATACGCTTCACCATAACCAACAAAGTCTACATGTTCAGTGGGAGCAGGGGGCAAGACCGTTATGGTCATTTGCTCGTAGTCACTGTCATTGCGGTCATCGAAAAATGGCCAATAAAATTCAGCGCCATCTTCAAATTTTTCAACTGCGTTTTGAATCTCGTAACGCAATTGGATGGTTACGGTTTCGTCATCACCCGAGCGGAATATTTTGTACACATTGCCATCACGTTCGACTTTTAACTTTTCACCGTTTTCTTCACCTGTGAATTTCTGGATCGATGTACCATCTTTTGGGACGATTTCGCGACTGATGCCATTAAAGCCATCTTCAAACACGTAGGTATGATTTTCTGTGACATCCACAGTTCCATCAGCATTAACTTGTGCATTAACGAGTACTTCAGAAATTGAATACTCAACGGCCAGTGTTTGAATTGGAAACAAAGCAAAAAGGAATAGCGTAATCAACACTGCAAGCATTTTTTTCTTGTGCATTGTCCTCACCTCTTTCTCTATTTACGAGATAGTTAGTAAAAAGTTTCAGAAAGATTGCATTAACGTAACACACCGTGAGGTAAAATGGCATAGACACCATTAGACCCTTTCAAATGAGAAAATTTTCACTTATTGTTGTAAGTATAACAAGAAATAGTGCTCCACAGTAAAAAGCTAGAGATTCATGTATTTTTGAATAAATACAAAAGCGGATGCAGACTTTGTCTACACCCGCTTTACAAGATTCTCTCTTTTTTTATTAAACTTTTACAAACTTGGCCATGATCGACCATCTGCTTCAAGTCCGCCAAGCAGTTTTCTTCGACGATTTTCTATTGTTGCGTAGCTATTGGCATAGTCTTTTTCTAACTGCAGCGGAATCCCTGCGTCGCGAAGAAAATTGAAGTCTGGCAAAGGCGGATCAATTTCTGACGATTGATAAATAGATTGTTCAAGTGCTTTTAAATACAAATCGACACTTGACCGCATTTCTTGTAAAAGCATTTGATTTGGATGGTATTGAGTTGGAATCGCAAACTTAATAATGCTCAAGCTTTCATCTAAAACTATAGCAGCTGTCGGCACAGCTGTTTCATTGCTGACGGAGTGGTAATAATGTAGAACAGGGTAAGCGACGTGTTGAGCGGCAAGTGAACTCAGCTGTTCTGAAAAACTAGCAAGTAGTAAATCAAAATCGTGAAAGTCTTTCCCATTCCATGCACTTTTCGTTAGTTCTTCTGCTGATTTGCCTAAGCCTAAAACACTGGCTGCAAAAGAGCGCTTCATTGTGACGGCTCCTAAAATAGAAAGTATATAAGTAACACCAAACGTGATCAACAGCATACCCGTACCCGTTGCAAAAACTGAAACCATTTGAGCGCTACCTTCTGTCGGGCTAAAATCACCATTGCCAAGTGTAAAAATTAAATAACCAGCAAAATAAATGCGGTCAAACCAAGAAATAGGATCTGTTCCTTGTGACGGCGAAATGGCTTGTTCTAATCCGGTAAAGACAAAAGTCCATCCAGCCCACAATAATAAAATCCACATTAGTAAAGTAGCACTTAAAACAATCGGACCGGCTAGACTTAGCAAGGTAGATTGTCCTCCGCCTAGCATTTTCATCACTTTCCAAATAAGCGAAGACAAGCGATTGGTAATCGGTCCTGCGCCACCGTCGACCCATAAAGTGGTCCAAATAAAATCAATAATGCATGATACAACCAAAATAATACCAATAAGTAAGTAAACGGTATTCAACCAATCATTCCTTTCGTGAGAAAACATTCTATTGTGCAGAAAAGAGGAGAATATTATGGAAAGTAAGCCTAAAATTAACATCGTCGACAATGCTGAAGTGCGCAGAGAAATTGACAAAATCGTAAATCAATCCAGTCAAGTCGACTTATCCAAATGGGCTATTAGCATTGCTAAACATGTATACTCAGCTTTAACGAATGACTTCCCGTATAAAACAAAACTAGAAAGTGAAATAAACGTAAATAAACGGTGGCAACAAGGTCGAGCAACTGTTCATCAAGTTAGACAAGCGGGATTCAACGTTCATAAAATCGCGAGAGAATGTGAAGATGAAACGACAAAAGCAGTGATAAGAGCTATTGGACAAGCAATCAGTACAGGGCATATGAGAGCACATGCATTGATTGCTTCAGATTATGCCATCAAAGCAGTCGGACTCTATTCGAACGACAACCTTCAGCTAATTACAGAAGAAAGAAAATGGCAATTGGCTGAATTGAAAAAATCCAGTAGCTAAGGCATGGTTAAGTTAGTTACAGAAGAGGAGTCGAGTAAATGAAAAAGACGTTTGTATTGTGCATCTTGCTTGCCACTTTATTTCTTATGATACAGGGTTGCAGCAAAAAAGACGACACTTTAAAGGTGGAAAACCAAATGACCAAATTGCAAGGAACGTGGAGTGGAACGATTCAAGTACTTACCCAATCATTGCCCATTGACGTTACATTCAATGAAGAAAATGCGAGCATTTCAATTCCCGCTCAAGGCATCAGCAATTATCCATTAACAGCCATTCAGTTTGACGACCCACAAGTGTACTTTGAAATGATGATTCAAAATCAAAAACTTACGTTTGACGGGGTACTTGACCAAGAAACCATTTCAGGGACGTTTACGCAACAAGGGCAATCTTTTCTGTTTGAGTTAACAAAATCTGGAAGTGTAGAAAGAGAGAGAGAAATCGGCACGAAAATAGAAATTCCAGTAGCAGGCGGAAACATGACAGCGCTCGTCGTGACGCCTGAAGGAGAAGGACCGTTTCCAGCAATGTTAATTTTGTCAGGGTCTGGACCTACTGATAGAAATGGCAATTCGCCAATGATGGCAGGAAACACTAACAGCCTCCTAATGATAGCGGAAGCGTTAGCGGCACAAGGAATTGCATCTATTCGTTACGATAAACGAGGAGTCGGAGAAAACACAGCGCTTGTCAGTAAAGAAGAAGACTTGCGATTCGATGATTATGTTCATGATGCGGCTGCTTGGATAGATTATGCTAATACTAAAGACACGTTTACTTCGATTGGCGTCATTGGACACAGTGAAGGTTCTTTAATCGGCATGATCGCAGCAGAACAACAACAAGCATCGTCTTTTGTGTCACTTGCAGGAGCGGGACGTGCAATTGATCGCGTGTTGATCGAGCAATTAACAGCTCAATTACCCGAAAATCTACTTGCTGAATCAGAGGATATAATCGAACAATTAAAAAGCGGAAAAGCCGTGGATCGTGTGAGTCCAGAACTGACTAGTATTTTCCGACCATCGGTACAGCCTTATTTGATGTCTTGGTTAGCTTACGACCCTCAAGAAGAACTGGCAAAGTTAAATGTGCCAATACTGATTATTGGAGGAACCACTGACTTGCAAGTGCCTGTAGAAGACGCCAAGTTACTTGGAAATGCAAATGAACAGGCAGAATTGGTCGTTATCGAAAACATGAATCATGTGTTAAAAAGCACATCAGCCGATCGACAAGAAAATATGGCAAGCTATAGCAATCCAGACTTGCCACTCGCAGATGGGTTGATTGAGAAAATCTTTATATTTTTAAAATGAAATCCAAACACATTCCAGAAGAAATATGCAAACGTTCGTCGCCGCTGACTAACAAAAGCAGGCGACGAACGTTTTTTTCTCTATCACTTTGTTCGACGAGAAGACTTTCAGTAAAAGAAAATAAAAAACTCTTTATTTATCTTAAATTTTTGCTAAAATAAGAAGGCGAGTTGATTAGAAGCTTTCATAGATAAAGTCGGTCACTTTGCAAAAGGGAGGAAGAGTCAATTTCAAATAATTGGTTGTGGTTGCCGATATTGATTCTTGCGATGAATTGTATTCGCTATGTAGAAAAAATGATACATAGCAGTTTGGCTTTTAATCAAGTCGTTTTATTTTCATTGTATATTGTCGGCATCCTATATGTGCTGTGGGTTATTTATAAAGGAAAACGTATACCAAATAAACCAACAGGCAAACGACATTTTAAAATCTGATACCTGTACAAAACCGCTTGTCCTAAATAATTGGGGCAGGCGGTTTTTAGCTAGCATTGATCAAATCGGATAATGTTCGTCTTGTAATAAGTTGTTCAGTGCTTGTCTTTCCAAATCAATTTCGTTACGTGTTCGAAAACCTTGTTGGCGAATCAATAGAAGAGGTAGACTCCAGCCTTGTAACACTTGTTGAAGCAGAAATGCGCTCGAAATCCCACTGACTACTGCCCATTTTTTATAGGTAAGTGATAAAAGAGAAGCTGCTGCTGTAGTTGAAGCTAAACTAACCAACAATACTTTTTCAGCATGCGTTTCACTGTCAAGTTCAGCAATCCGTTGGTTGATTTCTTCAGAATTTTTTCGTTTAAATTGATGAATACGTGCTTCTGTTTGACGTTCAATTTCCTGGTTGATGTAATCAGGAGTTTTTTGAGTTATGGTCGTTTGAGTTTGCGGCAATGTGTCAATTTCTACAGGCATATTTAATTCCTCGCTTTCGGTCTCTTTCTTTTGTATTCCGCATTAACAGACAGTTAAACATCGAACCAGTAAAAAGCGTCTGCAAGCTCCATTTAGAACTTTCCACACAGACGTGTAGATCGATTGCGAAACAGTCGTCGTCACTGCTAAACTCAAAACTAGAGATGTGAGAGGAGTGTATACATGATTCGTATTTTATTTGTTTGCTTAGGAAATATTTGTCGCTCGCCAATGGCAGAAGCAGTGTTGCGGGCGCAGCTAACTCAGCACCAATTAACTTCTGCCATCGATGTCGATTCAGCGGGAACTGGAAACTGGCACATTAACAAAACACCACATCCTGGGACAATGGCTATTTTAAACGATAATAACATCTCTACGACTGGCATGATAGGGCGCCAACTAGAACCAACAGACTTTGATGCGTTCGATTACATCGTCGGGATGGACAGTAGCAATATCCAGGAGATTCGCTTGATGTTAAACCAACCAAGTCATCAGAAAATCTTACGCTTTTTGGATTTGACTCCTCACCAAAAAGATGTGCCAGATCCATACTTTACAGGTGATTTTGAAGAAACCTATGCATTGGTCACAGAAGGTTGCGTCGCATTACTCGAAAAAATAAAAAAGGATCATAGTTTATAAGTTAAAATAACAACAAAAAGCAGAGCGGAAAAGATTTGCTCTGCTTTTTGTTGTTATTTTTCAAAACTTTTCCACACGACCGGCAACAACTCCATCAATTCATGGGCCAGTAAAGCATGTGCAGAGCGCGAGGTAGTCCACTCGTCGGCACAAGCTCCGTGAATATGAACCGCGTTTAAGACCGCGTGTTTCCAGTCACTGTGACAACACAGCATGCCAAGCATCATCCCAGTAAGCGTGTCACCTGAACCGCCTTTGGCAAGTGCGCTATTTCCTGTAGGGTTTATCCACGTCTCGCCGTCTGGAAAAGCAACTACAGTCGAAGGACCTTTTAGTACAATGGCAACTTGTAACTTTTGTGCCCATATAGACGCGTAATGGCTGCGGTTGTTTTCTAAAAGATCGATATCGACGCCTGTAATTCGAGCAAATTCAGCGGGATGAGGAGTTAAAATAACGGGCGATTGTCGAGCGAGATAATTTCTTTTGCTTAATGCACCCGCGTCCAAAATAATGGGCATTTGGCTTTCAAGTAAAACCAGCACAGCGGATTCTGTTGCACTATCTGGATTTGTGCCAGGTCCAATAGCTACTGCGCGGTATGGATCTATTGAACTTTTACGCTGTGCGATGTGTTGCAAGCCATTTAATAAGTATGTCGCTTCAGGTAAACGAGGCAAAATCATGGCTACCACTTCGGGTTCAGTGGCAATTACTAGTTTACCTAGACCGCTCCGCATAGCACCGATTCCTGCGAGTAGTGCAGCACCCGGCATTTCTTTTGTGCCAGCAATTAGTAACGCTGTACCAAAACTGCCTTTATGGCTGTTGGATTCTCTTCTGGGAAGAGTTGATTGCACATGAGTGGCTGTCCATAACTGTAGCTTGGTAGGAGATAGAGTCATTCTTATTCCTCCTTTAGTTTAGCTTCTGTCTAGAGTTTAGCTTACGCATATGGCAGCTTAATTGCAAAATCATTTATAGGAAAACACTTTACGAAATCGTAAAGCTTCAACTTTGTTGTTAAACTGGTAGAATATTCTTATAGTCATTGTTACTTTAACTCAATTCAATTCGAAAGGGGATAAAAAAGTGGGAAAAACACAACCAATCCAATTAACAGAACGCATATACATCATTGATGGCTTTGATCTTGGTTTATCAGAACGCACAGGTACGTATGTGATTAATGAAGAGCAATTAACATTAGTAGATACAGGCCCAAGTCCTTCAGTTCCATATGTTAAAAAAGGATTAGCTGCTTTAGGGTTTGCGTTAGAAGATGTTAAATACATAATTGTTACACATGTTCATTTAGATCATTCGGGAGGAGCGGGACTGCTGCTACAAGATTGCCCTAATGCCAAAGTCGTTGTACATCCTAAAGGTGCTCGACATTTGAGTGATCCGAGTCGGTTAATTGCAGGTGCGAAAATGGTATACGGAAAGCAATTCAATCAATTGTTTGATCCCATTGTAGCGATTCCAAAAGACCGTTTATTGGTATTAACTGAAGGAGATCAATTGACTATCGGCGCTAATTGTACGCTCGACTTTTGGGACACACCGGGACATGCTAAGCATCACTTTAGTATTTATGATCCTGTTAGCAATGGGTTGTTTGCAGGTGATACGGTTGGAATTCGTTACGAGCAATTGGCAAAAGAAGGCATTGATTTGTATTTGCCATCCACATCACCCAATCAATTTGATCCACAAGCGATGCAACGAGCGATTGAACGCATGCTAACTGCAAAACTAAACGCTATTTATTACGGTCATTTCAGTAAAACAGATCAACCAGAACTTGCATTGCACCAAGTAGAGCAATGGCTCAATGTGTTTGTAGAAGAAGGAGAGTCGGCTATTAAAGAAAATTGGACAGCAGAACAATTGGCCAGTCAATTGTTCAATCGTGTTCAAGGCTATTTGCGAACATTAAACGTTCCCAACGATCATCCAGTGTATTCGTATGTACGTTTAGACATGCAAGTGAGCGCAATGGGAATTTTAGATACTTTGTCCAAACCGTAACGTCACCTACGCTTTTGCACCAGTTTTTGAAAGAGCAATAGACATCTATAAATTAAGAAACTGCTTAATTGAATAAAATGAATAGATATGAATAATGATAACTATTTTAATGAATAATAAATAAACGTTATTCAAAAGGCGCACTCTGCTAGATTGATCTTTGCCGCTGTTTATCACATCGCCTGTTAAGGGTAAACATAGTGTATGTAGATTCTATAACTCGGTTTACCCGCTAATTTTATAGTGTGGAAAACAGTGTAGCAAAAATTAGCGAGAGGTGGCGTATTTACTATGCAATCATTAACTGAGAAAACCGCTTTTATTACCGGTGCCGGAAAAGGCATCGGACGCGCAGCGGCGATGGCTTTAGCCTATGAAGGCGTTAACGTTGGCTTAATTGCTCGCACAGAAGCTGATTTAAAAAAATTAGCAACAGAAATCAAGTCGCTCCGTGGACGCGCGGCTTATGCGGTAGCAGATGTTTCAAATCTCGCCCAAGTAGAAACAGCTATTGCCAAATTAACAAGTGAATTAGGAACGGCCGACATCTTAATCAATAATGCTGGCATCGGCACATATGGACCATTTTTAGAAATTGACCCAGAAGAATGGAAACGCGTAATTGATGTGAATTTAATGGGTATGTATTATGTCACGAGAACGGTATTGCCGCAATTGATTGAAAAAAACGGAGGAGATATCATCAATATCTCGTCTAGCTCGGGTCTGCGCGGAACTGAAGGATCTAGCGCATACAGCGCTTCAAAATTTGGTGTGCTTGGCATGACAGAATCGCTATCTCAAGAAGTGCGCAAGCACAATGTTCGTGTGTTTGCTTTAACGCCAAGTCGTGTAGTAACCGATCTAACGTATAAAGAAGGTGAAACTGCAGCAGACAAAAAAAAGTTCATGCAGCCAGAAGATTTAGCGGAATACATGGTGGCACAACTAAAGCTGCATCCGCGAATTTTCATTCCCACATCAAGTCAGTGGGCGACAAACCCATTTTAAGCATTAAAAAACGAGCAAGGGAATATTCCCTTGCTCGTTTTTTTATTGATTTGTAAGTTTTTTCACGTAGTCTTCTACTTGTTGAGAAGTGCTCAATGTTAAAATGCGGTTTGTATGCTCAGCCATTTCAGCTTTAGATAATTTACTAATTTGTGAACGAGCTTTTAGAATGGATGAAGCACTCATTGAGAACTCATCTAAGCCAAGGCCAAGAAGAATCGGAATCGCAATTTCGTCTCCCGCCATTTCGCCACACATGCCTGTCCATTTTCCTTCGCGGTGAGATGCATCGATTACCATTTTAACTAAACGCAAAATCGCCGGGTTGAATGGTTGGTACAAATACGACACGCTTTCGTTCATACGATCTGCGGCCATGGTGTATTGAATCAAGTCATTGGTGCCAATCGAGAAGAAATCGACTTCTTTTGCGAACGTATCGGCCATGACTGCAGTCGATGGAATTTCGACCATAATGCCGACTTCAATCGCATCCCTTACTTCTACGCCTTCATTTTTAAGCTTCACTTTTTCTTCTACTAACAACGCTTTGGCTTCGCGGAACTCATCAAGTGTCGCAATCATCGGGAACATAATTTTTAAGTTGCCGTGAACACTCGAACGAAGAAGGGCACGCAATTGCGTTCTGAACATATCGGGCATCTCTAAGCAAAGACGGATTGCACGCAAGCCAAGAAACGGATTTAGTTCTTTCGGCAAATCCAAGTAAGACAATTCTTTGTCCCCACCAATATCAAGCGTACGGACAACAGTAGGTTTGCCGTTCATGCCTTTTAGCACGGACGAGTATGCTTCGACTTGTTCATCTTCAGTTGGGAATTGATCGCGTCCCATATACAAAAATTCTGTACGGTACAAGCCAATTGCTTCACCGCCATTTTTAAGTACACCTGCAATGTCTTTTGGTGTCCCAATGTTAGCGCCTAGTTCAACTGCTTGACCATCTGCTGTAACCGTTGCTTCGTTTTTCAACACCGCCCATTCGGCTTTTTGCTGATTCCACTGAATTTGTTTGTTTTGGTATTCTTCGATAACGCTGTCTTGTGGATCGATTAAAATCGTACCATCTAAGCCGTCGACAATCACAATCATGCCGTTTTTGATATCGTTCATTGCTGTTTTAGCACCGACCACTGCGGGTATTTCCAACGTGCGCGCTAAAATCGCGGAATGGGAAGTACGTCCACCAATATCGGTAATAAAGCCTTTCACAAACTGTGCATCTAATTGAACCGTGTCAGAAGGCGTTAAATCTTCTGCGATGACAATCACTTCATCAGAAATCATGCTTGGACTTTGAATGGTAACACCAAGCAAGTGTGCCAGTACTCGTTTTCTAACGTCGCGAATGTCTGCTGCACGTTCTTTCATGTAGTCGTTGTCCATCGCTTCAAACATGGCAATAAACATGTCGGTTGCTTCTTGTAACGCAAACTCAGCATTAACGTTTTCGGTTTTGATTTTTTCCGTAATTGGTCCCACAAGTTCTGGGTCACTTAATACGAGTAGGTGAGCCCCGAAAATGGCGGCTTCTTTTTCACTGATTTGTTCGGCGGTTTTTTTCTGAATTTCTTCAAGTTCAGCGATGGATGTAGTCAATGCATTTGTTAATCGCGAAAGTTCACCGTCAACGTCCGAAATTGTGCGTTTGTCTACATTCAATACCGGGTTTTCTAAACGAAACGCTTTCGCGATGGCAATGCCACTTGATGCTGCTATTCCGGACATCGTTTTTGTCATTCGTTTGAAATCCCTTGTGATTTCATCACGTCTGTTGCTTTATCAATCGCTTCGTTTTCATCTTCACCGTCTGCTGCAATCGTAACGACCGAACCGCTCGGGACACCAAGAGACATAACACCTAAAATAGACTTTAAGTTTACTTTTTTGCTTTTGTGTTCAATGGTTACCTCTGATTTAAATTTCGATACCGCTCCAACTAATGCGGATGCTGGACGTGCGTGCATACCTGCTTCATCTGTAATTGTAAATTGTTTTTCGACCATGATTGATTTCCTCCTTTATAGGTATCGTCA
This sequence comes from Caryophanales bacterium, assembly GCA_038243515.1. Lineage (GTDB taxonomy): Bacteria > Bacillota > Bacilli > Bacillales_A > Planococcaceae > Planococcus. The sequence continues at coordinate 122,826 of JBBSRA010000002.1, read as the reverse complement.
TTTATCTACAGTTTTTGACCAATAATGATTGATTTTGACTGAATTTAGAAATATAAATGACTTTTTTTGATTACTTATGAACGATTATGATTGAATTTGGAAGCGATTTCAAGTATTATCTTTTTAGCAGACTAATTAATCTATTGAAAAGAAGGTGGAAATGTGCTGACAAATGAACGGCATCAATACATTTTGCGGCTACTTGAAGAAAAACAAACCATTAAGATTCAAGAACTGGTGGAATCCACTGGCGCATCTGAATCCACCATTCGCAGAGATTTAACTGACCTCGAACAGGTTGGTAAATTAGCGCGTGTTTTCGGTGGTGCTACATTAACAGGAAAGAATTTACTGGAACCGAGCATTTCTGATAAATCCACACAGTTGCTAAAAGAAAAAATAAGCATCGCTCAATTCGCTGCCTCTTTTGTTCAACAAGGCGATAGTGTTTATCTCGATGCCGGTACTACGACTTTTCAAGTGATTCCTTTTTTGAAAGACAAAAAAGTTGTCGTTGTAACCAATGGCTTGACACTTGTTGACGCTTTAAATGAGCAAGGCATTACGACTTACTTGACCGGTGGATTAATGAAGTCACGAACTGGTGCGTTTGTTGGATCGCAAACCATTCAAGCTTTGCAAAGTTATCGCTTTGATATTTGTTTTTTAGGCATCAATGGCTTTCATGCAGATTATGGTTACACGACACCCGACCCGGAAGAAGCAGCGATCAAACAAATGGCGAGTTCGTTAGCGCGAAAAACCTATGCGCTTGCTGATCACTCAAAACTCAATAAAATTAGCTTCGCCAAAATAATGGATTTAGAACGTGCCACTTTAATTGTAGATCAAATTTCAGAAGAAGCCAATGCCATGCTCGAAAAAAAGACACTCATAAAGGTTGTGAAGCCATGATTTATACGTGTACCATTTCTCCTTCTATTGACTACACGGTGTATGTACCCGAATTCGAAAGCGGGAAACTGAACCGATCAGAAGAAGTTTATTACTATCCGGGTGGTAAAGGCATTAATGTTTCGCGTGTTTTAAAGCGTTTGGGCGTCACAAGTCAAGCACTCGGTTACGCTGGAGGCTTTACAGGACAGTATATAGAAGAATTTCTAAAAAATGAAGAAATCGAAACAGACTTTATTGAAACGTCTATCATTACACGCATCAACGTCAAAGTTAAATCTACACAAGAAACCGAATTAAATGGTCCTGGACCTGAGTTATCAACTCTACAACTTTTGGCATTGACCGATAAAGTGCAAGCAATGAAAAAAGGTGACTGGTTTGTGTTATCTGGCAGCTTACCGGGTTCTGTTGCACCTGAATTTTTTTTAGAACTTGCGACTCGTTGTGAAAAAAATGGCGTTCGGTTTGTGTTAGATACATCAGGTCCTGCATTAAAACAGTTGTTAAAAGCTTCGGTTTTTTTAGTAAAACCCAATCAACATGAATTAGGAGAGTTGTTTGGTGTGGAGATCTCTAACGTGTCTGACGCTTACTACTATGCTCGTCGCTTGGTCGAGAGTGGCACAGAACACGTTGTCGTATCTATGGGGAGCGACGGCGCGTTACTCGTAACAAAAGACGTAGCACTAATCGCCAAAGCACCAACAGGAACTGTTGTGAACACAGTGGGTTCGGGTGATTCACTAGTTGCTGGATTTATCGGTTGTTATTCAATCACTGAAGACCTACAACAAGCGTTCCGGACAGGTGTTGCTAGTGGCAGTGCAACGGCTTTTCGGTCGGATTTATGCCAGAAAGAAGATGTAGAGAAGTTGATGGGTCAAGTTGAGATTTACCCATTCGAAGAAAAGGGTGTGACATGATGAAAATTACGCAATTGTTAACAGAAGCAACTATTGTTTTGGATCTTTCGGCTACGTCAAAACAACAAGTGCTGGAAGAACTCGCAAATCAATTAGATCGTGCAGGCAAATTAACGGATAAACGCGCATTTACAAAAGCCATTATGGAACGCGAAAGTCAAAGTACAACAGGAATTGGTGACGGCATTGCCATTCCGCATGCCAAATCTACAGCTGTCAAGTCACCCGCCATTGCATTTGGTCGTTCGCTTGATGGAGTCGATTTTAAATCACTCGACAGTCAACCAGCCAATTTATTTTTTATGATAGCAGCAAGTGAAGGCGCGAATGACGATCATTTAGAAGCCTTGTCTCGTTTAGCGACGTTTTTAATGGATGATAAGTTTCGGACAAACATATTAGCAGCAAGTTCTAAACAGCAAGTGCTGCAAATTGTCGCAGATAAAGAAGCATCTGTCGAAGAACCGGAAGCCGCGGTCGAAAACACACCGACAAACAATGCGCAAAAGAAAATTCTTGCGGTAACCGCTTGTCCTACAGGTATTGCGCATACGTATATGGCGGCTGAAAAGCTAAAAGAACGGGCTAAAGAACTGGACATTTCGTTAAAAGTAGAAACCAATGGCTCGAGTGGTGTGAAAAATCGCTTGACTGCTGAAGACATTGCCGGAGCGGATGCTATCATTGTTGCCGCAGACACAAAAGTGGAAATGAGTCGTTTTGACGGCAAGCCGGTTATTCAAACGGCCGTCGGTAAAGCGATTTATGAAACGGATAATTTGTTAAACCGAGCAGTAACGGGAGACGCACCGACATATACACACGTACAGTCTAAAGACGAAGCAGATGCGAGTGAAACCAAAGGCGGTTTTTACAAGCATTTAATGAACGGGGTATCCAATATGTTGCCGTTTGTTGTTGGTGGCGGGATTCTCATTGCTATTTCGTTTTTCTGGGGCATTAATGCTGGAAACCCCGATAGTCCGGAATACAATGAATTTGCAGCGATGTTAAATACCATTGGCAGTGGCAAAGCCTTCTTCTTAATGGTTCCTGTACTTGCTGGCTTTATCGCCATGAGTATTGCTGACCGTCCTGGATTTGCACCCGGTATGATTGGCGGGCTAATTGCGATTACCGTCACAGGTGTTGAAGAAGCGAGTGGGGGATCTGGTTTTCTTGGTGGATTGATCGCCGGGTTCTTGGCAGGTTATGTGACTTTACTTGTCAAGAAAGCCTTTTCTAGATTGCCTAACGGATTAGAAGGATTAAAACCAGTGCTGTTTTATCCGGTTTTTGCCATTGCCATTACCGGTATTATTATGATGCTTGTCAATCCGCAATTAACGAAAGTCTATACAGCCATTTCTACGTTTCTTGAAAGTTTAGGTGGCACAAACTTAGTGCTTGTTGGCTTATTGCTTGGTGGCATGATGGCCATTGATATGGGTGGTCCAATCAACAAAGCAGCCTATACATTCGGTATTGCCATGTTGGATGCACAAAACTTTAATTTCATGGCAACTGTAATGGCAGCTGGTATGGTTCCGCCATTAGGTCTTGCTATTGCGACGAGCCTATTTAAAAACAAATTCACAAAACCAGAACGCGAAGCAGGTAAAACTGCATATGTTCTCGGTGCTTGCTTTATTACAGAAGGCGTTATTCCGTTTGCAGCAGCTGACCCAGCACGTGTTATTCCTGCAACCGTAGCAGGGGCGTCTGTTACTGGTGCACTCGTCATGCTGTTTGACATTGGACTGCGCGCACCGCACGGCGGAATCTTTGTCATCGGGCTTGTAGATGGTGGCGCTACAAGCATTATGCTGTATGTCTTAGCTATACTAGCTGGTGCATTTGTGACTGCGCTTGTGGCAGGGGCGTTGAAAAAAAGAATCGTCGCTTAATAAAAACCGCTCTAGGACATACCTGGAGTGGTTTTTGTGTTTTCGATGTGAATAGCATCCAAAACGACGCAAGTGACTGTAAAATTAAAAATTCACAAGCGTTATCCGTGTAGAACCTACTAACAAAACAACTGGATTACTTTGGAAAGTAGGTTTTTTTATGTAGATAAAAGAGTGGTAAGGGGTTTTAAGTAGTACATGTAACTTCCTACATAAGGCTTATCAACTCATAATTCACGTACAGTTTTTACAAACTAAAAAAGACCTAGGAAGGTTTTAATTTCTCGACAATTTCTCCACATGTATTCGGTATAATCAGAAAAATTAATGTCGTTTAAGTATGCAAAACAGCAGAGGGGGAAAGAAGATGGAAGTGCAAGTCATTTGTGAAGAATGTCAGGCTATCGGGAAGTTTCGATCTTCTGGACTAAATGGAGAAGTTGGAATTCATTCGATTTCTCAAAGTTTTCAAGTAGGTGTGAGTTGGAAAAGCGAAGTGATCGAACATATACAAGATGATTTAATTCAAAAACTAGGAAAAGCGACTACGGATACTGAAAGAAAAGAATTGCTTGAAGAAGAACTTGCGGCTAATGCATATACCGAAACCATCGATTTTGAATTGAGCTTCACGTGCAGAGGGTGTGGAAATCGCATCACGTTAAATGACTTTCATTTGATTGATTTGCTCGGCTTTTAATAGGCATAGTTTCCTTAGTTATGCTAAACTGGTTGAATTAGTAGCATGACTAAAGAGGTGAAGAAAATGACCACGATTTGTTTAGTCCGACACGGTGAAACCGATTGGAATGCGCAAGGGAAGATTCAAGGGAAAACCGATATCCCGTTAAATGCAGAAGGCATCAAACAAGCTGAGCGCTGCGGTCAGTATTTAACGAACACTAACTGGGATGTTCTTATTACGAGTCCGTTGAAACGTGCTCGCAAAACGGCCGACATCGTAAACAAGACTTTACATGTACCACTCGTTGAAATGAGTGAATTTGAAGAAAAGCATTTTGGAGACGCAGAAGGAATGACGTACGAAGAACGAGCGAAAACTTTTCCTAAGCGTTATTACCCAAACCAAGAAGACGACGCCGTATTTGCAAAGCGTCTGGCTATAGGACTTGAAACGATTCAACAACATTACCCGGATAAACGTGTACTTGTTGTGTCACATGGTGGTGTGATCAATGCGTTATTAGGAGCTTTATCAAATGGTGAAATTGGTTCAGGAAAAACGAGACTATTGAATACATGCATGAGTCACCTTAAGTTTGATCAAGAAAAATGGGTCATTCAAAATTACAACCAAGTGAGTCATCTCGAAGAAACGATGAGCGGAGCTCTTTGTAGATAGAAAAAGCAGCTAGACTGGTCCAGTCTAGCTGCTTTTATTTGTCTTTAGTTGTTGGTTTGTCTTTATCCATTCGGTAAAGATAAACAGCCAATGCGATCATAAATAACGCAGAATTAAACCAAAAAACAAGATCGCCAAGTACGCCGTCAAATAGTAATGCATTAGCGGCAGTAATGATTTGCATGAGCACAATAAGTAACAAAAGAATCGTTGCGGTCTTTATTCTAATCACTCCGTTCCTTTATCTATTATAAAGGGCATGCTCATTAATACAAGTCGCCAAAAAGCAATGGACGTGAATGTTCGTAAGACAAGTGAGATACTAATAAGAAGACAGCTAATTTAGAGGAGGGTTATGCATGGTCAAGTGGAAAGAAGAAATGATGATTGAAGTCAATATCGAAAAAGTATGGAGTTTGTTCAAAGACCAACAAATTAAAAAACTCATGCCAAAAATAGAAGAACATATTTTGCTGGAAAACAATAACGACTCTTTAGGTGCAAAACACGCACAAAGCTACCACGAAGGAAACCAGTTGCAAACGTATATTGTGGAAACAGTTGGTTATAAAGATTTGCCAACTAAAAAAATCAAGCAAACCCAATTTGAAATGGGTCAAAGCTTTGAGGTGTTTTATTCGTTTACGTTGCTAAAAGAAGAAGAACATCGCACAAAGTTCATTTACGAGGGCTTTAATAAAGGCAAAGGGCTGATGGGTAAAGCCATGTTATTGTCTGGCAGTAAGAAAACTCGTCAACAAACCGTAATGACGTTTATGGAACGTGTTAAAGACGAAGCATTGAAACTTTAGGGGGCTAGTGATGATTGAATGGGATGAACAATGCATTATCAATGCTCCGATAGATCGTGTATGGGCTTTGTTTTCAGATCAACAGCTGCAGACAATTATGCCACAACTGGAAAAGCACGAATTGGTCGAAGGATCCGCCAATAAAGTCGGGTCAAAATACGCACAGGAAAATCGTATTAAAGGGCGTTTGGTGAGCTATATCATGGAAATTACTGCTTTTAGCGATTTACCTGAACAGAAACAAAAAGATTTGTATTTTGTTCCTGCGGGTTTATTCTACATAAGACTTAGCTTCGAGTTAAAAAAAATAGATGATCACCAAACTTTGTTCATTTATCGTGGTTCGAATCGCGGTGCCAATATGTTCGGTCGAACTTTGTTAAAGCTAGATCCGCAAAATAGCAGCAAGCAAGAAGTTATAGAATTAATGGAACGTGTGAAAATAGTAGCAGAGTCATGAGAATTTGGATCAATGGCTCTGTTGGGAGTGGGGAAGAGTGAAACAGATTGGATTGTTAGAAGTGCATATAGTGAGTGGATAAAGTAACGTTTCGCTGTACTCATCGTTTTGTGAAGCAAAGAGCGGGGCAGGGTGAACTAGTTAACAGTCGCATTTTTCAATACTTGGAAAGATGAGCAAAAGAAATTAAAGATTATATCCGAGTATAAGTGCACTTTTTAAAATACATGTAACAAACTACTTAAGGAATCACTATATAAATTCAAAAACGCCAACAACAAAAAAATAAAAAGCTATACATAACACATGCGTTCTATAGTAGCTGCTTGTTAAAATCTGTATCATACAAGATAAGGTCACAATTATCCATAAACAGCTGCAGGGGGAATAGAAATGATTAACGTATACGAAAAAGAACACGTTGTTTGTATAGAGGCAATGCTAGAAGAAACACGTAGCAAAATTTTTGTTTATTTAGTAGATGGCATGTTGATTGATACGGGTGCCGAAAAAATGCAAAAACAATTACACGAGGTATTAAATGACTATTCATTTGACCAAGTCGTTTTGACACATCACCACGAAGACCATACAGGCAACGCTGCTTGTATTCAGCAACAGCGACAATTGCCTGTGTTTATTCATCCGCTTGGACTTGATATTGTTGAACAAGAAGGAAACTATCCAAAGTATCGACAATTGACGTGGGGCAACCGCTCAGCATTTCAAGCACAACCGCTCTATGGCCAGATTAGTTCTCGCAACATGCAGTGGCAAGTGATCCATACACCCGGCCACGCAGGCGATCACATAGCCTTGTTTCATGCGGAATCAGGCCGTTTGTTTTCTGGAGATTTGTTTGTGTCACCCAAAACGCGCGTTATCATGAAAGACGAATCAATTCTGCTCATCGTTGCGTCGTTGCGAAAATTACTAGCGCTGCCATTTGAATCAGTATTTTGCAGTCATGCAGGGTATCTCGAAAATGGACGCGCGCTTCTTGAAGAAAAAGTAAGGTTTTTGGAAACGCTGCAAAAAGAAATTGTTGAGCTTTATGAAAAAGGAAACAATGCGTGTGAAATCAATCGTCAACTTTTTCCGAAAACTTATCCGCTCGTTACAATTTCAGGAGGGGAATGGGACTCAATTCATATTGTGACATCTATTTTAAAAGACTATGAGGTGAAAAGAATTCGTCACTTAAGTCCGAGAGCTACAACTTTAGGAGTTGTGAGAAAAAGTCAATCGATTTTATTAGAACAACAATTTGTGAGACATTCAGCAGGAAATGGTCCTTTTTACCGACCGATTGGCGGAAGCATTGAACTGGGAGAGACGTCTGGTGATGCTTTGAAACGAGAATTTCAAGAAGAAATTAGCGCTGATATTGATATCGAGCGTTACTTAGGCGTATTAGAGAATATTTACACCATGAACCAACAAACTTATCATGAAATTTCACTGGTTCATGAAGTAGCCTTTCGAGACCCAGATTTGTACGCAGAAGAAAAATTCGACGTGATAGAACAAGGGAAAAAGACCCAAGCAAAATGGGTATCTATAGAAGAGCTTCTGCTTGAAAAAACCGTTCTTTATCCAATAGGGCTACTTGATCTACTATTGAATTCGCGACAAGCTATAGAATCCAATCCAAAGTAATCAACAATAGACAAGCAACAAGAACATCCATCGTTGTTGTATACTAAAAACAATCTTCTCGCTTGATCAAATAGCGACGAAAGGAGACTTTCTTTGACAAACTATCTCATTATGATTTTGGAATTACTTTTAATCGCAGTATTTATTTTTTACGTAAGTGGTCGATTGATGGGATCAAAAGTTAATTTTACGAAGAGACTTCTCTCCGTATTGCTAGGCGTTAGTTTGACCACTTTTGTTTATTGGTATTCGTATTTACGCCATACTGATTTTCTAAGCGAAGGCATGGGCTTTGCAGTTGCTGATGCGAGTGCCATCATTTGGATTGGCAGCATGTTGCTCATTTCGATGTTGTTTTATTTGTTTTTCGAGTTGTTTGATCCAATTGAACTAGGAGACCGAGGCGAACGTATCACAGGGCAAAAGTTTATCGTTCAACGTATGAAACATCGCTGGATGCGTCAAAAACGATTAAGTAAAGTAGTAGAAATTGCTGTACGAAATGGCTTTTCACGTACCATACGCTATGCACGTCATAGAGAAAGTAATCGAGATTTTGCCATTGCGTTCCGTGACACATTAGAACAAAGTGGTGGGATTTTCATTAAGTTTGGTCAAGTTCTATCTACACGTACAGAGTTGTTTTCACCAGTATTCATCGAAGAACTAGAAACCTTGCAACAAGACGTTAAACCCTTAACTACTGATCAAGTGACGATGATTTTGAAAAAATCTTTGTCCGCAGGAGTAGAAGACGTCTTTTCTGAATTTACCATGGAACCGCTTGCTGCCGGATCTATTGGCCAAGTGCACCGTGCCGTATTGAAAAAAACGCAAGAAGATGTGGTTGTAAAGCTTTTACGCCCTGAAGTTAAAGGTGTTATGTTGAATGATTTGGATATTCTCGTTGAATTTGCGGAATGGGTAACTAGTAAATCTGCGTGGGCAGAGAACATTGGGTTCCGTGAACTTGCTGTCGGTTTTGCAAACGGATTGCGCGAAGAAATCAATTTTGAAATTGAAATGCGCAATACCATTCAAGTCGCAAACGCCTTGAAAAAAAGCGATTATCCGGTAAAAATTCCGCATATCTACCAGGAATACAGCAACGATAATTTGATTGTGATGCAGTTTTTCAAAGGCAAAAGCATTTCGCGCGGACAAACAGTGTTCGATCAATTTAATATTAGTCAAAAAGAATTTGGCCGCACAGTTTTGTTCTCTTTTTTCGAACAAATGTTATTTTCAGGTATTTTTCATGCCGATCCACATCCAGGCAACATCTTTATCGACGAACAAGACGGCAAACCGATTCTTTTAGACTTCGGTGCGGTTGGTAGGCTCGCTGCGGTTCAGCAAGATGGACTAAACTTGTTTATCATTGGTGTGCAACAAAATGATGCAGAAATCATTTGTGACGCGATTAACTCGCTTGTTGAAGACAATACGCACATTGATCGCCAAAAACTCGAACAAGCCGTGGGACAATTGCTGTTGAAGATTGTGTACGTAGATAAAATACAAACCGAAGAACTGATTCTTGCCATGTTTGATATCGTTCGTGAGTTTGGCTTAGCGTTTTATTCTTCTGTGGGTATGGCGCTACGCTCGTTAATTAGTTTAGATAGTACATTGCATACCATTGATCCAAAACTTGATATGTTCACAGAAGCAAAAGTTTTTGCGAAAAAATACAAAACATCGATTTTGAAAAAGCCATTCAAAGAACCACGTGAGACTAAACAAAAAATCGAAGAAGAACTCGCTTTGTTAATTCCAGAACTGATGAAGTTGCCGAAACGTGCAGATCAACTGATTCAACGCATTGAAGGCGGCAAGATGATTTTACACCATGACGTGTTTTCTGATAAACACAACGCCAATTTCATCTTGCAATTATTTTCGCGGTTCGTGTTATTGTTCTCGGGTATTACGTTTGGCATTATTTCGGCCGCTCTACTGGCCATTGCGCAGTTTATCAATACAGCCTATGCCGTTTACTTAAACACAGCAGCCTATACAGGACTGTTTTTATGTGTCATTTTACTTGTCCGTTTATCGATTCAAGCTATACGGGATATGAAACGCAGTACGACATAAAATAATGATAGAATTCTAAAAAGACAACCAATTGAAGCGCTAATTGGTTGTCTTTTTTCTGTTTTATTGAACATAACAGTATGTTCAAATGATCGTTAAGAACTTTTCAGTCTTTAGTCCTGTTGCAGAAACAAGCAATAAGCGTAATAAATTAGTTTTACGAAAACTTAGTAAAATATTTAAAGTGTTGATCGTAATTTAAATAGAATTATTTCTTCATTTAGCAAAATAAAGAAATAATTTTTGGTTTTCTAAACTTATGTAAATAAAAATATGATATTATTAGTAAAAATATTCAATCATGGAAATTATCCTAGTTAAAGGAGGAAAAATAGATGCAAAAGTTGCTTAGTTTTGTTAAAAAACATTTGGCTGTGATACTTATCGCAATCGTTATGCTTTTAATTGGCTCGTCATTTGGTCCATCACAAGAGCAAGTAGAAGACAAAGATGGAAGGATTTCTACTCTGCAAAAAGAAATTGATGGTTATAAAGAAACTGAGAGCGAACATCTAACCGCTATAGAAAAACTTGAAAAAGAGAATAATAACTATCGAGATGCAGAAACTGCAGTAAAGAAAAAAGAAGAAGAACTCAAAAAGAAAGAAGAATTAGCTGAAGCAGCTGCTAAAAAAGAAGAAGAAGCAGTTGCTAAGAAAAAAGAAGAAGAACTAGCTGCTAAGAAAAAAGCTGAGGAAGAAGAAGCACAGCGCGTAGCATCAGAGAAAGCTATGGCCGAGAAAGCTCAAGCCTCAGAATCTGCAAGTAAGTCTACATCTGGCTCATCAAATTCAAATGAGGCAAGTACAAGCCCGTCAGACAGCACATCAGGTCAGACGATTTTCGCTAACTGTACAGAACTTCGTAAAGTCCATCCGGCTGGGGTTCCAAAAGGTCACCCTGCTTATCAAGGAAAGATGGATCGTGATAAAGATGACTATGCTTGTGAAAACTAACTTATAGACAAGAAGTTAACATGTACGCTATGAAATGAACGGCCATACAAAAACGGTACCTTAAGAGGGTGTCGTTTTTGTATGGCCGTTTTCAAGTCTATTATGTGATTGAGCTACCAGCATACTCATATAATGGTGCAACTAAATTTTGAATGGATAAGTATGAGTAATATTGTTAGGGTGGTTAACAATAGGCATTCATTTAAAGGAGGTATTTTATTTTTTATCCAGAGAATTTTATGACAAGCATAGTGGTTACTGTCGCTTATGGCTTTATATTTTAGAAGCGTTGTAATCTCGGGAAACATCGAATCCCGTCTTTTCATTTATTGGCTTTTAGGTGCATGTTTTCTTTTATTATGGATTTGCACCTTGAGTTATGTGTTCGGGACATAATAGGGAAGATAGAAAAAGTTTGTAGTTAAACAGATGATTTTTTATAACTCTAGAATTTAGATTGTAGGTTAAGACATGATTACGTGTCTATATTGTTGAATGGTAGAAAGTTCATTGCTCATAATCGGACTATACAATCCAGTGAAACTTGCAATAGAATGGGAACGTTTGATAATTGTGAGTGATTGAATGAACCACAGCAAACGAAAGGTGTCATTAGTCAAGTAGCAGTTAACACAGTAGACAAGTATAATACTGAAAGTTCTTTATTTGAAACTTAAAAACCACGCTCAGTATATAGATAAGATAAGGGGCAAGTCAGCCTAAAAAGAGGGTTTTTATCAAAATTTCTTTTTAGTTGACATAATATAAATTATCGGAAGTAACGTTTCATTCAATAAGTATACTTAAGACAGTGAGACAAAACCGGTTTTTCGCTAAAACTCATGATTTTACGCTTATTGCTTATCGAGTTATTTTTACAGCAATTTCTGTATACGATTGTCATTAATTCTTTTACTTAGGATTGGTTTACTTTACTAAAGAATTTTTATTGAATACAAAAATTCTTTAGTAAGTTTTCAGTTACCAAATTCATAACGAAGTTAATTTGGTAACTTTACGCACGCAAACGCCAATTAATTGCATCACCAGTAAATTCTACCGATGTCCATCTAAATCTAAAAATCCTACACTGTAAAATCCATTATGTACTAGCACATCACTAAAACAAATCCATATGCTCGTTTTCTTTTGCTGAAAATCTCATCAAGTTCGTCTCTTGTTTCAACAGAAATTGAAAATAACGCTCTTGTTGATTGATTGGTATCCGTCATTGTGTTGTAAGTGAATTTTAGAAATCGCTCATCTTTTTCCAATAAGACCACCTATCGGTCTTTCACGATTTCCCGCTTTTTTCTGTAGGTTCTTTAGCTTACTAAGTTATTTTTCCAAATTTAATTGTCAGAACAATTAATCTTAAAACAGTCTATTATGGGTTATTAAAAACCTTTTATAGAATATTTCTATTAATTCTTGTTCACTTTTCTGTTTAAGACTAAATATTACCGGACTTATACAGCTTTTATTCTTAATTCTTGCTAAACTTAAAAAAAACAGAAATGAGCGTTTCTATTGACCACACCCACGGATCTTTACTCAGCACCATTTTTATTCCATAGCATCGAATCGTTTTTGATACCAGTTGGCACGTTACAACAGATTCCGCTCCACCAGCACCCGGCGACTATAGAATTGCTGCTAGTATTACAAGGCACTGTCCAGTGCGACATCAATAATGAAAGGCATACAGCCCCTACTGGCACAGTATTGGTCATTCCATCAGAATCTTGGCATGAGCAATTGTATGCTGCGCCTCAACAACAATACGGCTATCAGTTGTCTGTTCGCTGGAATCGGGACCTGCTTCCTTCTTTTGTTGCAGAATGGCCATCCGTTATACCGATTCGTGACATAAAAAGACTTAAAAGCTTGTTTGTTCACTTGCAACACGAGAAAGATTGGCCACAGACAGATTCCCATCAAATTCAACAGCAACTACTTCTGCTCTTATTTACGTTAATCAACCGCTCCACAATCATGCAAAAAGCAGGAAATGATCTAACTCTTAAAGATCTTATTGGAAGAATTAAGAAGTATATGGAAGAAAACCATTCTAAATCGTTATCCCTTGAACAGTTGGCCGATCAGTTTCAGCTAACTAAATACCAATTGGCACGGCTTTTCAAGCAGGTAACCGGAATGAGTCCGATCCAGTACATTATCGGGTGTCGCATCACGACCGCTAAACGATTGCTGCAGACAACCCACCTTTCTGTTGCGTGTATTGCAAACAAAGTTGGTTATAAAAGTGCTACACAGTTTCAAGCAGCGTTTAAAAAAACAACCGGTGTCACACCGCGTTCTTATCATCTTCAATCTATATCCAGTAGTTATATTGAAAAAAGTTGAGCAATTGCAAACAAACTAGGAGATTCTGCAAACAAAGTACGGAACTGCGCAAACAAACGCGCAACCTCTGCAAACAAATCTGTTTTTTCGCAAATAAACTCTGTGTTCCTGCTAAAACAGGTCAGCTGGATGCCTAGCTGACCTGTTTTAGCAGGAATCTTCACTTTTCAAGATTTTCAAGATGCAACTGCGCGTAACCCTACAAATTTACAACTCTGCTTATAGAACATCGGCTCATTCAGCAGAAACTAGCTAACTCGATGTCCCGATTCAACTAGGTGGCGTACTGTCTTCTACATACGCATCAATAACGACCGGTTCGTGGCTTTCTTTTGCTTTTGCTAACGCTCTTCTCAATTCGTTTCTTGTTTTAACGGTATATCCTCTACCTCCGCAAGCTTTCGCAAACGCCGCAAAGTCTATATTTGCTAACTCGACTTGCGTAGCAGGATGTCCCATTTCGTTTTGTTCGTGTTCAATTAATTGAATTTTTTGATTGTTAAAAATCACAAGAATCATCGGTAACTCGTATTTGACGGCCGTAACAAAGTCTTGCATGCCGATTGAAAACCCGCCGTCTCCTAGTAATGACACAACTTGCTTATCTGGGAAAGCCAGTTTCCCAGCAATGGCACCTGGAAGACCACAACCCATGGTACCGAGCCAAGCCGAGACGACGAGTTGTTGCTGGGTTAGCTGCAAGTAACGCGCCGCCCAAAGCGTCACACTGCCGACATCGAGTGATACGATAGCGTCCTGCTCTAAAATATGCTGCACTTCTGCGATCACGTGTTGTGGCTGCAATTGTTCTGTCTTGGTAGTCATATCACGCTGCAAGGTTTCGTGCCACTGCGCGCGTTTTTGCTGATACTTCGTTAAAAAGCCGTCTTCTTTATCAGGCAAATGGGCTGTGAGCCAAGAAACCGCATGTGCAAGTTCGCCAACGATCCCCATTTCCACGGGGTAATACTTGCCGATTACTTTAGGCTCAATATCGATTTGAATCGCTTTTGCGTTTTCAGGTAAATACTTACGGTACGGAAAAGCAGTCCCGGCAAGAATGAGCAAGTCTGTTTCTTTCATGACGTCTTCTGCTGGGTCCGTACCGAGTTGACCCAATTGGCCAAGGTTATGCGGATGGTTATCAGGAATAATCCCTTTTGACGGAAACGACGCAACGAGCGGCGCTTTTAACTTTTCAGTAAATGATAAAAGTTCCGCAACGCCTCCGCTTGCCCCTTTGCCCGCTAAAACAACTGGTTTTTTCGCAGCTTTTAGCAATGCTAGCGCTTCGTGTAAATTATCTTCAGACGCCCGGACGTTTGGTTTAACGTAAAGGGGTGACGTCAGTGGCTTGTCGCGTTTGATTTTCGTGCTAAATAAATCATCCGACACAATAAGCACCGCGGGCCCTTTTTCAGCGTAAGCCGTTCGAATAGCTTGATTGAGCATATCGGGCAATTGTTCCGCTCTTTGAACTTGCCGATTGTAGACCGCGACTTCTTCAAACAACGGCTCCATTTTTAGCTCTTGAAAACCATCTGTGCCGACTAACTCACTAGAGACTTGGCCGACGATTGCCAGTACCGGCGTTTTGTCTTTTTGAGCGTCGTACAGACCATTTAACAAGTGAACCGCTCCAGGACCCGCAATCGATAGACAAACCCCAATTTTGCCCGTCAGTTTAGAATAAGCTGCTGCTGCAAGTGCACCGGTTTCTTCGTGACGCACTTGAATAAAGTTGAGGCTTTCTTCTTTTCGCAATTCTTCCATCAATTCATTGATCGAATCTCCTGGCATTCCGAAGATGTGGTGAACTTCCCACGCTTTTAGTAATTCGGTCACATAACTCCCTGCTGTTTGGTCAAACATAAACATCCCTCGCCTTTTTTAGTATGCATAAACCTTGTTAGTTCCACATACCTCGAACAGAGTCAGGTTAAACACGACAAAAAAGCGCTTTAACACCCGCAAATTATTAAAAGCGTTTCTCGCCTTATTGTCTTGTCTAAAACACAAAATCACTATCCATTTCCTGTACATTGCCTCTTTCTACATCCACTACAATGAAGTGACCATAGGTAATTGCTTCTTAGCCTATACGGTAAAGACAAGCCTATGATCCAACGGATTCTTCATAGAGCCTTTTCGTTAATTAGGTATCATTAATTTAATACCCGCACCGTTCTTAGTTGAAAAACAGCCGACCGAACGGTAGTGTGTGAGGGGAAGCAAATTTCATATTCACGTGTGGACTTTTTAGCAAGCTTGCAAAACTACTTTAAAATGAGGGCTGACAATGGAAGACAAGCAACAAGAAACAAAATATGAGTACGTAGCTGATAATCCAAATATTAACGTGTTTCCCATTATGCTGTCGTTAATTATCGGTGCTTTTTTTGCTATATTAAACGAAACCTTGTTAAACATTGCGCTGGTGACATTGACTGAAGAATTTTCAATTACCTTGCCAACAGTCCAGTGGATGGTCACCGGCTTTTTACTAGTGATGGCTGTGATCATTCCGGTATCTGCTTTGTTACTTCAATGGTTTACCACGCGTCAATTATTTTTAGCCACGATGTCGATTTTCACCATCGGAACCATTGTCAGTGCCAGTGCGCCGACGTTTTCCATCCTACTCGTCGGGCGGTTAATTCAAGCTGTGGGCACGGGTTTATTAATCCCTGTTGTCTTTAACGTCGTGTTACTCATTTACCCTCCGCATAAACGCGGCAAAGTGATGGGGATCGTTGGTCTCGTCATTATGTTTGCACCTTCCATTGGACCGACACTGTCAGGTGTGATTGTCGAATACTTCGGATGGCGTTACCTCTTTATTGTGGTCATTCCATTTGCGCTCTTTTCAATCGCGTTTGCTTATAAGTACTTAGTCAACGTCTCAGAAGTGACAAAACCCAAAATTGACGTGTTGTCGCTGGTGTTCTCGACCATTGGGTTTGGTTCACTGGTCTACGGCTTTAGTTCTGTCGGATCAAGTGACAACGGATTTTTAAGTACGCATGTCTTACTGGCAATCAGTGCGGGCCTTTTAGGGATTGTATTGTTTACTCTCCGGCAATTTAAATTAAAAGACCCTGTCATGGACTTACGCGTATTTAAATACCCGATGTTTACACACGGCGTGTTGCTGTTTTTAATCATCATTATGGTCATGTTTGCTTCTGAAATCATTTTGCCGATTTACATGCAAGGTCCGTTAGCGTTAACGGCTGCGACAGCAGGACTTATTTTATTGCCGGGAGCTTTATTGAACGGATTGATGTCGCCAATAATGGGCGCGATTTTCGATAAGTTCGGACCCAAAGTATTAATGATTCCCGCGACACTTGTGTTAAGTGCAACAATGTTTGTATTGAGCCGTTTAACGATCGATACGTCTTTATGGATCATTGTTGCTAGCTATATCGTATTAATGCTGGCCATTTCAGCTATTATGATGCCTGCCGAAACAAACGGCTTGAACCAATTGCCAAAACGACTTTATCCGCACGGCACGGCCGTTATGACGACGTTACAACCGGTAGCAGGTGCCATTGGCGTATCGTTGTTCTTGAGCATACTCAATACGAAACAAGTGAAATTTTTGCAGCAATCTGCGACTCCGACTGATACGGCCACAATCAATGAAGCCATGGTCGCAGGAGTTGAACTCGTGTACTTTATCGCTTTTGCGATATCCATTGTCGCGGTAATTTTGTCTTTTATGGTATACCGTGCGGTTCCCAAAGAATTAGATGAGCCACGAGTAAAAGAAAATTAATGCTATCAACCATCCTGATCCACTAGACAGATAGAAACTAGTAGATCAGGATGAGTTTTTATCTGTTCTTTTGATAAAGACGTTATTTTTTTATCGAGAACAACACCGATATTAAGCTGCACACTAACAGATGCAGAAATTCAGTTTTTCATGTGCTAACGTCTTAACAGTTAATAAGCTAAACAAAAAACAAGAGCGGAAAAAAACTTTTTCCCGCTCTTGTTTTTATTTTGAAACTTATTACGATAATGAATCTAGATTGTTCTCTTATTTATTCCTGGCAACAATTTGGCGATGACCGGTTAAGCCGAAAAATGCTAGCATGCCAATGACCGAAGTACCGAATAAGATTGCACCCATTGGAACAGCTGAGATTTCATTAATACCGACTAACGGTGAAACGACTGAACCAATAACCAGTGGCAACATTCCTACAACCGCACTAGCACTCCCTGCTCGGTGTCCTTGGCCTTTCATCGCAAGTGTAAACGAACTCGTGAAAATCATACCAATCGCAATCATATAAATAAAGATCGAAATCACAAGTGACGCGAGTGGCCCTTTAATAATCGTCATGATCAACAATACAAACGTTGCACTCACCGCAACGACCACCGCTCCTTGTAACAGTCGGTGTTCTGACACAATGCCACCAAACTTGCCAATGATAAAACTACCGAGAATCATCGCGATGCCGTTAATGCCAAACAACACACTAAAGGTTTGCGGAGAAACGCCGTAAATGTCTTGGTACACAAATGGCGTTCCAGCAACGTAAGCAAAACTGCCACCATGAATGAGCCCAACGACTAAAGCGTAGCCGATAAACGGACGTTCTTTAAACAAACTGCCCATGGTCCGAACCGAGTGGCCAATGGAACTTGGTACGCGTTGTGCGGGTGGTAAGGTTTCCGGTAGACGCAATATAACGATTACTACCATAACAACACCAAGCAATCCGAGAAAATAAAAAATCGTTTCCCAACCGGCAAATGGCAAAGTTAAAATAGCGCCACCTGCAATAGGAGCGGCCATGGGAGCGACTGCATTAATGACCATCAGCAACGCGAAAAACTTGGTCATTTCGCGACCTGTGAAAACGTCACTAACTACAGCTCTTGATAGAACCACTCCGCCAGACGCGGTAAATCCTTGCAGAAAACGAGCGGCAATCAACAGTTCAATGTTCGGTGCCAAAGCACACAATACTGACGACAACGCAAACAAGATCACTGAGACAATGAGCGGTTTGCGTCTGCCCACAGCGTCACTAAATGGACCCACAACGATTTGCCCAGCAGCGAGACCTATTAAACACGCAGTTAAACTAAGCTGAACAAGTGACACATGCGCGCCCAGTTCATCGGCGATAGAAGGAAATGCCGGCAAATACATATCGATGTTCAATGGCGCCAGTATTCCAAGCATGCTCAAGATCAATGCCAGACCAATTCGTTTTTTTCCTTTTGGGTTTTGCAACATATCTTGAAAACACCTTTCAGTTCTATATAAATTCCTTATTAACTATACAATATTCTGTTGAAAGGTGTACTGCTATTTCGAAGATATCCAAAAGCTTGCTCGTTTTCAATTGAAGAATCCCTCAAGTCAAACAAGCGTGCCAACAGATACTTTTGTCATTTCGATTCCCTCTTTAGTTTACTTTTCGGAAAAGTTCCTTCACAGTATCTATTGCTTTTTTATTCTTGGAAATCACAACAAGTTCATCGTCATCCACTGTCAGTAAATAGCGGTCATTGTAAAAGCCGATAAAAGAAGATTGTTTTCCTCGTGAATCGATTTAATATAAGCAACTACTTCGAGTGCGTTGATGTTTTGTATCGTCACAAAAATCAAACGGGTTTCATTGTCTTGCTTGAGCACCTTATGTTCATGCCAATTCTGAATGCGGATAACTTGGTGCGAGGATTGCTTTTCAAACCGTTTGGCGTGTTTGCTGCTACTGGTTTGATAGGACTTTAAAAAAGTAAGATCGATTTGTGAGTTTCCGGCAAATAAACATTTTACGATGGATTTCTGCAAAGATGGATTTTCTTTTAATTGCTGAAACGGTAAAGAAAATCGTCGCATTTTTTCTACTTGAAATATGGACTTTGCTCATCCGACAATAATACGGAAAATTCCTTTTTAATCTTCTTCATGTATTGTCCTCTTGGTTTCTAAATCTTATTTCCCTACTTTTATATGTAAGACAAACCTTCTTTAAAATCAGTTACTGCTTTTCACTAAATAGCAAATGCACCAATAACTTCCGCAACCATCAACAAAATTAAAATTGCTACAAAAACAGTAATAATAATGATTGTCTTTTTCTTTATCAAATGTGTAGCCTCCACCTATAAGAGATTCGTTGTGCAGTTGTTTTTCTCTTTTTAAAATCTTAAATCACTTCCTAATTTTTTTGTTAATTGCTTTTTTTGAATTTAACAATTAATCCTTAAGTAGATTACTACATTTATAATAAAAACACGTTATTTATTCTTTTTTAAATGCTCTGTAAGCTTTGTAACTTTAAAGTATAACGTTTCTTGTCTTATCTTCTATTCTCCAACGCTTTTATCAAATCATCTACGCGTAAGGCTATGTATATTAACGTCATAGCTGCAACAGCTTGCCAAACGCCTCCAAAGAAAAAGCCCATAATTGCACCAAATCCTATATACGTTGCTAATGTTCTATCCATCCCAATATCCCCCTCTACATCTTACTATCCCTAAAAATAGCATCTAAGTTACTTTTTCATTCCAATCAAGACTAATTGCAAAGATGTATAATTAAAATTATTGCTGTATGACCGCAGATATGAGTTCATTTAGTTCCATAAATGATCGGAGGAAAGTTAAATGGCATATTGGCTCACTGTTATTCCCATCGTATTTTCAGTCATTTTACTCATGAACGTGCTTGTTGGTTATTACCTCCTTAAAATTCGTGATAAGAGTTATTGGGTCGCTTCTACTGTCATGAGTTTTGTGTGCACCGTAATCTTCGTCTCCATTTTATAGCAAGCCCACAAAAAAACGTCCGACAGTTACCGGACGTTTTTAAAATCAATTTATTTTTTTGAACCGCTCCAGTACATTTCGCGCAACCTGAATTTCTGCAGCTTGCCAGTAGCGGTCTTTGGTAAAGCTTCTACAAACTCAATTGACTTTGGCGCTTTGAAATGCGCCATATTGTCACGTGTGTAGGCAATGATGTCTTGTTCTGTAACCTCAGCATCTTTACGCAAGACAATAATGGCTTTTGGTACTTCTCCCCATTTCTCATCAGGTACTGCAATCACTGCGACTTCCATCACAGCAGGATGCTTGTAAAGTACGCCTTCTATTTCAGTAGAAGAAATATTTTCGCCTCCGGAAATGATCATGTCTTTGATGCGGTCTTGGATTTCAATATAACCGTCTGGGTACGTCACGGCCAAATCCCCTGTATAAAACCAGCCATCTTTAATCGCTTCTGCGGTTTTCTCATGATCTTTATAATAGCCGCTCATGACCACATTTCCTCGAGTAATAATTTCACCTAATTCCTTGCCATTCCATTCGACTTCTTTGCCATTTTCTTGATTGACGACTTTGGTTTCTCCGTTAAATGCTAATTCAATGCCTTGTCGCGCTTTAATGGTCGCTTGTTCTTCTGGTGTTTTGTCGTTAAATTCTTTTTTCCATTCGTTATACAAAATAAACGGCGACGTTTCAGTTAATCCGTATGCATGCATCATATTCAAGCCAAGCAATTCTTGTGCTTTGCCAATCAAAGCCGCGGCGGGAGGTGAACCCGCTGTTGCCATCCGCGGATTGGTGGTAATCTTAATGGTTTTTGCTTTCGGTTCATTGACAAGCATGTTGACGACAGTCGGTGCGCCGCATAACACAGAAATTTGATGCGTTTCAAATAAATCCAAAATAAGTGGCGGATCGACTTTTCGCAAACAGACATGCGTGCCACCAGCTGCGGTAATGGCCCATACACCGCCCCAACCGTTCGCATGGAACATTGGCAAAGTATGCAAATAGACATCATCGTGTTCTACTTTCAAATGATACAAAAAGTTCGCGGCATTCAAGTAATTACTGCGATGCGTCAGCATGACGCCTTTTGGATTAGACGTGGTTCCGCTGGTGTAGTTTAAAGTCAGCATTTGGTTTTCATCAATGCGTACTTCCGGTAATACCAATTTACTGTCCGTTTGAATAAATTCTTCATAGCTAACACCGTTAATTTTTGAATCATGACCATCGACGCGAACAACAATAAACTTGTCAATCGGCAGCTTGTCTTGAATGTCTTCAATTAATTTGCTGAACTCTGCATCCACAATTAAGATTTTTGCATCGCTATGATTGAGGATGTATTCCAAATCTTTGTCGGTTAAACGGTAATTAAGTGGCACCATGACCGCCCCAATCTGACAAATGCCGTAAAAGCATTCCAACATATAATGTGTATTTGGAAGCATGACCGCAACGTGATCGCCTTGTTGAACTCCTGCTTTATGCAAAGCATATGCCAATTGATCGGTTCGTTTGCCAAATTCTTTGTATGTAAAGGTTTTTTCTTCATCAATGACCGCAATTTTATCTGGGTAATACTTAACAGCTCTTCGTTTCCAATCAAGTGGCGTTAACGGTGCAATCATTTTTTATTATTCCCCTTTCAATCTCATCATTTATCAATAAAGAAAAGCGAAGACAGCTCTTCGCTTTGTATTCGCTCCATTTACTTTTCTGACTGTGCTTCAATACATTTCATGTAATTGGAATGTTTAGAGACGAAGTCATATCACGCGTATAACATTTCTAAGCTCTTTGTAAGGGAATTTCTTGTTACCGTCAATAACCGCAATTTACTTCGGATAGTATTTGACCGCAAGGCGTTTGCAGTCTAGTGGCGTTAAAGTTGCTAGCATAAGTAGAACCGCTTCTCAAATAAAGCTAACTAACCTGTTATATAGCAAGTATAAGGAGTGTTTGGAACTGTGTCAACGCAGTTTTCAGAATAAATCGATAACTTAGAAGAGTAGAAAAAACCGCCACCTCATTAAAAATCCGGCGGTTTTTCTCGATATACATTAATATTATCAGTTTTCCGTATCAATACACGCTTTAAAATGCGTTCCAATAGCATCACATAGAGTTTGAAAAACCAGCAAGTTTTCTGCTAAATACTGTTTGGTTTTTTACTGTCTTATAAGTTTAACAGCAATCTACCGGTACTTCTTTAGCACGCAAGTTTTCAAGGTGTGGATCGGATTCAGCGATATAGCTCAAAATATCCGTCACTAATACAGCATGAACCGACTCTGTATTCATCGAATAAAATCGCCACTGCCCTCTTCTATTCTCTTTTACAAGCCCCGCTTGCTTTAGCTTACGCAAATGCTGACTAATGGCCGGTTGGCTCATATCAAACATCTCAACAAATTGGCAAACACATAACTCATTAGTCTCCACCAATTTCATCATCATTAAGCGAGTAGGATCGCTGACGGCCTTTAAACAAGCCGTGACATCAGCTGCAGATTGTTTCGATAAAGTCTCCATTAAACATCCACTCCTTTATACTATAAGTGTAAAACAGTTTTTTTATATAAGTCAAAACTCATACGAATGCTGGTTAGTAATCCATATACACTAGCCAGACTTTTACTTAGCAGACATGAATACTGAATGAATAAAAAATTAATTATTCATTTTAAATAATTAAATGAATAATTATTGCATACATAAAATATGTTATGAATAATTTATTTATTTTGAACAACCCATAAATCTTTTGCGTCAACCATAAATTTGATGTCTTGACCAATAGTAACATGTGCTACTTGTTGGCTATTCAAATTGCATTCTAAAAAATATTCAGCAGTATGTATGTTCACTACATAAAAACCATGACTAAATCGTATTTCTTTAACTATGCCATGTAAACAAATACCGTCTGATGGATTAACCGATTCCTTAGTTATGAGTTGCAATGCTTCAGGACGAAGAATTAAATGGCACTGTCCATTAGGAGTCGTCGTGCCTACTGAAAAGTTAAACTGTTTTTCTGAAGAACAAAATTGTCCATTTTCGACTATTCCCTCTATGCTATTTTTCAAGCCAAGAAACAAAGCAACTTTCGTTGTTTGAGGCCGCTCATATAATTCTTTTGCTTTGCCCACTTGAAGTATTTCTCCATCACTCATTACGGCAATCCGATCAGACAGATAAAAAGCTTCTTCTCGGTCGTGCGTCACAAATAACACTGTAACTTGAAACTCTTTTTGGATCTGACTTAACAATTCGCGCATTTCTTCGCGCAAGCTCGGATCTAAAGCACTAAATGGTTCGTCCATTAACAACACACGAGGCTGAGTTACAAGTGCTCGCGCCAATGCTACACGTTGTTGTTGCCCCCCGCTTAAGGCATCTGGAAAGCGAGTACCATACCCATTGAGTCCAACACGTTTCAACATGCCGCGTGCTTTAGCCAAGCGTTGTTTTTTACTGACTTTTTGCATTTTCAATCCAAAAGCGACATTGTCTTCAACAGTCATGTGCGGAAATAATAAAGATTGTTGAAACACCATCGCAAATTGACGTGCTTCTGCAGGAACTGCCGTTAAATTGCGTTCACCTACCCAAATTTCTCCAGTATCTGGAGCGAGCAAACCGGCAACTAATTTAAGTAATGTTGTTTTCCCACAACCAGATGGACCAAGAAGCGAAAAGAACTCGCCTTCGCGGATAGTTAAATTGACAGCTTGTAAAGAAAAAGCTGTATTTTCATTTTTTGGAGTTTGAGGATATTGTTTTTTCATTTGACAGATTTGCAAATCACTCACGTTGTCACTCCTTTAGCTGTTTTCTGTCGTGTTTTTTTACGTCGATAATAAGTCTTTAATAAAACATCCAAGCCTACTAAAGACGCAATTGCCATCACAGCAAACAATAACGAATAAGCAGAAGCTACCGCGGGATCTCCACCGCTAATAAATGGAAATAGTAAAATGGGCAACGTGACAACTTGACCCGATCCAATGATAAACGTGATTAAGTATTGACTCAATGAAATCAAAACACTTAAACTAGCGCCTGCTATAATTCCAGGCATCAAATGCGGCAGAACCACTGAGTAAAAACGTGAAATTGGTCCAGCACCAAGCATACGTGCTTGATCTTCCCAGTCTACTGATAAGGTTTGGTAACTAACCATGACAGCACGTACCACATACGGCAAAGTTGGTGACACATGTGCTAGCACAACACCTAAAAGGGTTTCTGTTAACCCAAGTCGCAAAAACGTCAAATGAATGCCCATGATAGCAACAAATGGTGGAATTACAATCGGCGCAAACAAAATTGTTTCCATTAGCCATTTACCGCGGAAACTAAAACGTACAAGCGCATGAGCAGCGGGAATTGCCAGTAAGATATTAATACTGGTAACTATCAAGGCAATAAAAATACTGACACCTATAGCTTGCCACGTTCCAGAGCTACCGGTTAATACATAGTTCCAAGCACGGAAACTGAAAGCTTCAGGTACTATATGTGGCCACTGCCACCCAAAAGAAAAACTCGATAAAAGTAAAGGGACAAACGGCAACGCAATCATAAAGAATAGCAATAACAACAATACGCCTTTCGCAAAAGGGAGGTTTTTTCTCATTAATCCCACCCCTTTAATACATTCCAGCGTCTACTAAAAACATAAACCACTAACCCTAATAGCCCCGTTAAAGCTGCAAGAATGATGTTGACGGCAAGCGCTTCAGGACGATCTGCTAGCGTGCCACTTGTATACAATTGATAGGAATATACCGGTAACGTGCTTGGGTAGGTAACGCCAAGTAAAAATGGTACTTCAAAAGCGGAAAACGTAAAGACGAAAACGATGAATGTCGCAATGGTCCAAGCTGGCAGCATCACTGGTAACACAATTTCTCGAATAAAACTCCAATGACTGGCACCGTAAACGCGTGCCACATCACGCCATGAGCGGTGAATCCGCGACAACACCGGATAAATCATCAGTGCAATAAAAGGCGCTTCTTTCCAAGCGTAGGTAAAAATAATGCCCCAGCCAAACAAATCATTCACAACAACCGGGAACTCTGTAATGGTATCAATCAAACCCAAATTTTTAAAAATGCGTGAAATAAAGCCACCTTGCATAAACAATAAGACAATAATATACCCCCCCACAAGATGTGGAATGGTTAACGGCAATTGAAACAAACGATGCCAAAATACAGATGCTCCCGTTTTTGCCGTTTCGTTTAACATAAATAAGAAAATTGCGATTCCTGCTCCTAAAATAGCTGCAAAAAATGAAGATAAGGCTGCGACGCGAAGCGTTAAAAAGAGCGATTCCCAAAATTCAGATGAGCTCAATAAATTGCTGTACGCCGTGAGTTTGACAGCTGTTTCACCAAGTGATGGAAAATAGCCAAGACTTTTTAAAAATCCATCAAAAAGTCCTCCGAAAAACAGGAGGACGATGGTGCCGATGGCTGGTAGCAGTAAAAGATACGGTTTACTCTTTTGCCACATTTTGCAACCATCCTTTTTCAATAATTTCGATGTAATCAGATGACAGTTCAGGAATGCGATGCGCTTCTAACTCTTCTAACGACAGCGTTGCATCTCCTAAATCCACCTTATTCATCGTTTGTTGTTGTTCAGTCGATAATTTACCCAAATCCAAAGCCGACAAGTCACCCCAGTTTTCAGGTGATAGCTTAGCTGTTTGTGCTTCAGGTGACAGCAGTTCATTAATCGCGACCATAGCTCCCGCTTTCGCAGAAGAATTAAATGGAATAGACAAGAAATGTGTATTAGCTAGTGTCCCTGCATCTAAAACAAAAGTACGAGTGGACTCAGGGAATCGACCTTTTAACACTTCGCTTGCTGCAAGAGCTGGATCGTAGCTCATCGTCATACCGATTTCACCACTCGCAAACAATTGATCTTGTTTAGCCAAGCTTTCGGGATAAGTTTCGCCTTGACGCCATAAATAAGGTTCGATGCTGTTCAAGTATTGCCACATCGGCTTTAAATGCGATTCCAAATCTTCAATTTCATTTGCCGGTTTTTGGTATTGCTCGTATCCGCCAGTCGTTTCGTATAACACGTGACGAACAAATGCACTCCCAGTAAAATCGGGCAAAGCGGGATACGTAAATTGGCCGGGGTTGTCTTCTACCCATTGGGCTAGTTTATCCATGGATTTCGGTGGATTTTCCGACTTGTTTTCGTCATAAACAAAAACAAATTGAGCTTTGCCCCAAGGTGCTTCTAAGCCGTCAACAGGTTCACCAAAATCATTGGCAATTTCGAGTGCATCTTGATCAATAAAATCTACAAAATTCGGCAATTGTCCTGCAAAGCTTCCCCACAACAACTCATTATCTTTTGCTATTTTAAAGTTTTCACCATTAATCCAAATGATGTCCATGCTTCCGCTTGTTTTTTGGGCTGCTTTTTCATCGACTAATTGGTTGACAATGTCTTGTGAATCATTCATCGGTACACGATTCAACTCAAGGTCGTGTTCTTTTTTCAAACGCGGGGCAACCCATTCGTCCAAATAACGGTTGATGTTGTCGTTGCCACCCCACATGTACATATTGACTTCACTGCCTGCAGCCGATTCAGCAATTTGTTGCCAGTCACTCGACAAAAGTGTTTCTGAGTCTTGTGCTGTAGTATCGTCCACTTGTTGTGAACAAGCAACTAATGTGAACACTAGTAAACTTGGTGCCAGTAATAGACGTTTTTTCATTTTTTCACTTCCTAAACCCCATTGAGTAGCTTACGATCATTTCTCGACTGTTTGTTTTTTAGTCCAACGATTGCGTAGAATAATTGGCACTACTGTAAGAATAACAAAAACAACGACAGCAAGAACAATAATTTTTGGGTTCCCACTAACAAAACTACTCCCTAAAAAGTTATAAGCAAACGTTCCGGGGATAATACCAATCAATGTGGCCAGTGCAAAAGACGAAAAGCGAACTTTCGCAAAAGCCGCAACATAACTGATTAAGTCAAAATTAATAACGGGAATAAAGCGAAACAATAACACATAAAAAAAGCCATTTTGCTCCATTTGTGATTGAATCTTCTTTATATTTCCAGTCCAAGTTTTGCGAACAAAGCTCTTGCCGAGCATTTTCGCTACGTAAAAAGACAACATCGCGCCTAACGTAGCCCCAATAATAGTATAAAGCGTACCGAGCCATGCGCCAAAAGCTAACCCACCAGCAATCGATAAAATAGATGCTGGAAAAAAAATGAGTGGTCGCACAGTGTAAATCAAAATATAAATGATTGGTGACCAATAACCAAACGACACTATCCAGCTGCGTAAATCATTGGCATCTATTTGAAAAACAAAGCGACTGAGCCAAATGAGCACGCCAACTGCTACTGCAATCGAGAGCCATTTGAGCAGTTGAACTATTTTGCTTCTTGTCATGAATTGATGCGATGTGCTGAGATGTTAAAATAACGACTTCTCATCTCATCGTAACGCGTACGGTTAACACCTGAATCTGAATACCCAACGCGTGAGGCTGAGCGGAACTCGATACGCTGCGCAGCGTCGTTAAAGTAAAATTCAATATCATCTTTAAATTTCATCAAATTGGATTTTGCGATTACATGAACGTAATTTTCATCGTTTTGTACAATGTCAACGCCTTTATAGCCTTTCAACATGCCAATCAAGCTTTTTTTGGCTTGTTGTTTAGAGCCATTATAAGGCCATGCAGGAACTCGCTTGTCTGTGTCATTTGTTTGAGACGATACAGCATTCGGCGTTGAGGGCATTTTTTTCAACTGCCCATTTTCAACACCTAATTTTGGTTTAAGGTTGTTTTGAATCGCCATGTTCGCAATCCCAATACCCGCTACAGCCGCTGCACCATAAATGGCGATTTTTTCTTTTGGAAGTTCTCCAGCTCTTGCTTGATTAAATGCTTTTACAACCGGTTGGTTTAATAGATTGTCAACGTATACTTTCTTCCCGATTTTCACCAATACTTCACTATAAGTTGGATATGGATGAATGACACCTGACAATTTGCCCATATTAATTTTCAATAATTTTATGGTTTGAATTTGGCTAATAAGTTCACCTGCACGATCACCTAAAATACTCGCACCTAAAATATAGCCTTTTTTATCTAGAATAATTTTCACTTTGCCGATACTGTCTTTTTTTGTATTAGCACGGTCGATATCAGCATAGTCCTGTTCATAGACACGTATTGAATCGCCATGTCTTTTGCGTGCTTGTTCTTCGGACATTCCTGATCTGCCAAGTTCTGGATCTGTGTATGTAACCCAAGTTACCTGTTCGTAATCCATTTTTTTATTGATTGGTAAAATCGCATTTTGTGCAGCGGTAATTCCTTGCGCATTCGCCATATGAGACAATTGATAAGGACCCACAACATCACCAATTGCATAAATGTCTTTAGCTGTTGTTTCCATATGATCGTCTACTTGAATACTTTTCGAATTGTATTCCACGCCTACTGTTTCCAAGCCATACCCTTTAACATTTGCTTGACGTCCAAGTGCAACCAAAAGTCCTTCACCGGTAACCGTCATTTCAGTGTCATCTTTTTCTACAATCAAATCAATGTTGTCACCTTTTTGTTCTGCTCGTACGGCTGTAGCGCCTGTATGGATGGTAACTCCTTCGTCCATTAGACGTTGCTGAATCATCAACACCAACTCTTCTTCATCATTCGACAGAATGCGTTCAGCTTTTTCGACAAGCGTCACTTTTACGCCAACACGATTTAATGCTTGACTCAATTCGACACCGATTGGGCCACCACCAAGAATCGTCATGGTTTTTGGGAATGAAGTTTGCGTAAAAATTGTCTCATTTGTTAAATAAGATACTTTATCTAATCCTTCAATTGGTGGAACCATTGGAGAAGATCCCGTTGAGAGAATAATTTTTTTCGCTTCAATTTTTTCGCCGTCTACTTCTAATGTGTGAGGACCCACAAATTTAGCGTAACTGTTGATAAAATCGATTCCTGATTCTTTAAGAACTTCGGGAGATTCTCCTGCGTATACTTTCTGAATAACAGCTCTTATCTCTTCTAAAACAACTGAAGTATCCACTTGTAAATCCGGTGTGTACTTTTTAGCATGGTGTACTTCTTTTGCAATATTAATTAACGATTTACTTGGAATACAACCCGACCACGTGCATTCTCCACCAGGTAAGTTTTTATCGATGAGTACCACTTTTTTTGAAAAGCCAGCTCCTGTGAAAGCGGCAGTTAGTCCGGCTGCTCCGGCTCCTAAAACTGCGATGTCATATTTCTTTACCATCATTACCAATTCCTTTCGATTGTTGAATTATCGTTATCTTATCAATAAAAGTGTAATTCTTTCGACTAATCACTCTTGGAATAAACTAAACCGAGTGAAATTACGGGTTAGATGTGCCAGGCTATTATATACTAAGTATATTCTGAAAATGAAAAGGTGAACCCCATGCTTGATACACATGCCAGAAAACACATACAACCTGTTGTTGAGAAATCAGCGGATGTATTGCTCAAAATGGGCTTTACTGCCGATGGGGTTACAAAAATCGCGTTTGTAATTGGTGTCACTTCAGGGGTTTTCATTTACTTAGATGAGCCAATCTGGGCATTGTTTGTTCTATGGCTTTCTGGGTATTTAGACGTAGTCGACGGCACAATGGCACGAAAAACAAAACCTTCTTCATGGGGGACTTTGCTAGACATCAGTTTCGACCGTCTTGTCGAGATTAGCGTTCTATTGGGCCTGGCTTTCCGCTATCCTGACTCAATGTGGGCATTGTTATTACTCAGTGTTTCTATTATCATTGCCATGACGATTTTTTTAACAGTCGGTGCTTTAGCAGAAAAACAAGGAATCAAGTCTTTTTACTACCAAACAGGACTAGCTGAAAGAACAGAAGGCTTTATATTGTTTACCCTAATGATTGTTTTTTCAACATACTTAACAGCGATTACTTTAATTTTTTTCGCGATTCAGCTGTTTACCATCCTTCAGCGTATGGCAGAAGCTAAACGAATACTACAATAGAAAGGAGTCGTGTGGAATGAAAACACTGATATTAGTTGGTGGTGGTCATGCCCACTTACATTGCCTCGCAGAAATAACGAATGCACACATAAAAGACTGGCAGGTTATACTCGTCTCTCCTTCTCCTTTTCAATATTATTCAGGTATGTTTTCAGGATATACAGAAGGTGCCTACACACTTGATGATATTCGGATTGATTTACCAAAGCTATGTGAAAAAATTGGCGTTACGTTTACCGAAGACAGTATACATACGATAGATGCAGATGCTAAAAAAATAGTAGGTGAAAATGGCACCGTCTATCCTTACGATTTCGTGTCTTTTGATATTGGCTCTCGTACAGACATGCCAGAAACAGTTCAAAAATACGCGTCTTCAATCAAGCCAAACTTCCGCTTTCCAGAGGAATTGGTTCGTTCTCGCGATTCTGCTCATCCTGTCATAGTTGGTGGTGGTGCATCCGGCGTGGAGTTGGCATTTTCGATTTTGTCTTGGAGAAAACAACACAATCTCCCAGCGAATGTAGCGTTATTTAGTTCGACTCCACTCTTAACTGCTCTTGGTGATCTAGCTTCGAAAAAAATTGAAGCCATTGCCAGACAAAAAGCATTACCTTTTACATCAAACGTTTCGGTTGATGCAATCGATAATGTTACTGTTACAACGAGTCATAACAAGACCTACCCACAATCAGCCGTGTTGTGGCTAACGGGACCTAAAAGTGCAGAGCTGTTCGAACGTTCGGGTTTGTCAACAGATGCTAATGGGTTTTTGTTGGTCAATGAAAAACTACAAAGCCTCCAACACGCTGCTATTTTTGGCGCTGGAGATTGTGTCACCATTGACCAATACCCTGCGCTTGCTAAAAATGGTGTATACGCTGTTCGACAAGGACCTATCCTTTGGGAAAATTTAAAAAAGAGCTTAACCAAAGGTGAATTGGTGAGATTTACACCTCAAAGAAGATTTGTTTCAATTCTTTCAACAGGTGATGGCGAAGCATTCCTCTCTTATGGAAACCATCTTTTCCACGGCAAGCTGCCATGGAAAATTAAACAATACATTGATAAAAAGTTTATGAAGCGGTTTAAAAGCATATACGAATAAAAATAGTCCTCGTTGAGCAATGCTCAACGAGGACTATTTTTCAAAAAACTAAAGATCAACTTATATTAGGCTTTTAACAGTTTCGCATTAATAGCCACAATGATCGTACTTAAACTCATGAGAACCGCGCCGATAGCCGGACTGACGATAATTCCCCAAGGAGCTAACACACCTGCAGCTAACGGAATAGCAAAGATATTGTATCCGGATGCCCACCATAAATTTTGTATCATTTTTCGGTATGTTTTTTTGGATAAATCGATTAACGTAACGACATCATTAGGATTGCTTTTAACCAGTATGACATCTGCTGTCTCCATCGCAACATCCGTGCCTGCTCCAATGGCAATTCCTAGATTTGCCGTTGCGAGAGCGGGTGCATCATTGACACCATCTCCCGTCATCGCTACTTTCCATCCTTTATCTTTAATTTTTTTAATTTGATTGGCTTTGTCGTCTGGCAAAACTTCCGCATACACTTCGTCGATGCCAACTTGTTTTGCTACCCAATCTGCCACTTTCTTATTGTCACCTGTGAGCATAATGGGATGAATGCCTTGCTCTTTTAATACCGCAATGGCTTCTTTCGCGGTTTCACGAACGATGTCAGCAAGCGCCACCATACCAACCATTTGATCTTCCATTAACACAAATACAACCGTTTTCCCTTCTTCTGAGAGCTCGTTAAAATGGTCTGTATCATAGCTAAGATTTTGATCATTGACATAACCTGGACTGACTACATTAATTTTCACACCATCAACTTTGCCTTGAATTCCTTTTCCAGTAATCGATTCAAAATCTGTCACTCGTTTTAGTTCAAGTCCTTGCTCTTTTGCGGAATTCACAACGCCTGTTGCAATAGGATGCTCTGAATTTTGTTCAATAGCCGCCGCAAACTGCAGCACTTCGTCTTTTGTATACCCACCACTTGGTACGATGTTAGTCACACCGAATTCGCCTTTTGTTAATGTCCCTGTCTTATCAAAAACAATCGCATTTAAATTTCGTGCATATTCGAAACCGACACGATTGCGAATCAACAATCCATTTTTAGCAGCGATCGAAGTTGAAACGGCCACAACAAGCGGTGCAGCTAGTCCTAACGCATGTGGGCAAGTAATAACCATAACTGTTACCATACGCTCTACTGCAGTATCTACAGAGTAACCAAGTAACATCCAAACGGTAAACGTAACTAGACCTGCGACTATAGCTACGTAAAACAGCCATTTCGCTGCACGATTGGTCAAATCTTGTGTTCTTGATTTTGATTCTTGTGCTTCTTTCACCATTTTAACTACTTGAGATAAATAAGATGCATCTCCTGTTTTCTCTACTTCTACTATTAAAGAACCTTCTTTATTCACCGAACCACCAATTACTTGATCGCCTTCGTTTTTATCAATCGGCAGCGATTCGCCCGTTAACATGGATTCGTCGATCGTCGATTTCCCTTCAATAATCAGTCCATCTACAGGAATTTTTTCACCCGGCTTGATGAGCAACCGATCTTGATTTTGGATTTCAGCTAATGGCACATCTTGAACTTCGTTATTTCCATCTAGTTTATGTGCTTCGCTTGGCATGAGTTGAATCAACTCTTCTAGAGCATTAGAAGCGCCCATGATAGAACGCATTTCAATCCAGTGGCCGAGCAACATAATAACAACTAGCGTGGCAAGCTCCCAATACAATTGATTGCCATTCCATCCAAACACCACCATGGTGCTATAACCGTAAGCAATCGTAATCGCTAATGCAATCAACATCATCATGCCGGGATTTTTTTCTTTTAACTCGCTAATGCCACCCGTTAAGAAAGGCCATCCTCCGTAAAAGAAAACAATGGTTGATAATACAAATAAGATATACAGATCATTATCAAAACGCCAGTCTACACCTAAAAACATTTGAATCATAGGGGATAATGCCAATATCGGAAGCATTAAAATTAAGGATACAAAAAAGCGCTTTTTAAAGTCTTCTACCATGTCACCGTGTCCGCCATGTCCTTGATGATCGTGCTTTGAATGTTCTTCATGATCATGTTGCATTTCATCAGAACTCATGTAATCCTCTCCTTTATTAGTTAACAAATCCAGCTATGGTTTTATAGAAATTGAAGATAAAGTAAGTGTCTTTCATAACTGTTTTCATTCTATCTGACTATTTATTCCTTACTTTTAATTTGTTGCATTAAATTCAATCCAATCAAAAAAGGTCTATTAAAGAAGTGTAGATTAAGTTTAACTGAAAAGTTTTGATTTTTTGTGCAGATTCGCGTCTTTGCTTAACTAGTTATATTTATTTGATTTTTCTCAAAGTAAAGTTAGGTTATTCACTACAATCAACCACAAAAGATGAAAAGATTACACTTTCAGCTATAATGAGGTCTGTTGAGTATTTATATTCTAATACAGAGAGGTGTTTTTGGTGAATAAAAATCGATCAGAAGAGTTACTGTGAGTTATGTGCTGATATTTCATTTAACTGTACCTGCTGTCTGGATATCAGTCTTGCTGGCAGCTGCAGTTGCAAGTATTTTAACGCGATTTGTGCTACGAGAAAAAACCGGTGAATGGTATTGGAATGCGGTATCCTTGTATATTCTTACTTGGAAAATTAGTTACATTCCTTTTAATTTTGAGAACTTTGTTGATATGCCTTCATCCATCATTTATTTTAACGGTGGTTTAAGTGGACATGTCCTCGGGGTAGCACTTGTTATCATTTATTTATTCCGAGCACAAAAAAAGAACATCGCTGTAGCAAAACAATATGTATTTTCTTGGTTACTGTTTTTTCTGTCTTATCAAGCAATACTACAAGGCTTTGAGAGCCATGTAACAGAAGCTATTCTTCATAGCACACTGCTACTTGTAAGTGTTTTTAGCATTCGTTTACTTGTTAATCGAGCTGACGTTCCTACTAGCTTATTGCTTGCAGTATTATTCACATTAGAACTATTAATTTTGAGTGTATTCTACCCGCTCCCATCATGGCAAAATGGTACATATATTTTACCAGCTGTTATAACAACCATTCTTTACAACCGTTTTGAACAGAAAGGGACGAGTTTATGATAAAAAAATTACTATTTGGTATTTTACTTTTAGCAGGTGTGGCCATCATAGCGATCAATTTCTTTTCAGAAGATGAAACTGCAGCTGATTCTACGGTGCCTACTCCTTCTACAAATGATCAAAGTCAATCTCTCGCTCAAGGCGCAGTAGCACCTGATTTTACCTTAACCGATCAAAATGGTGAAACAGTTCGGTTGTCTGACTACCGTGGCAAAAAAGTCATTCTGAACTTTTGGGCGACGTGGTGTCCACCGTGTCGCGCTGAAATGCCGCATATGCAGCAATTTCACGAAAACAATAGGGATAATGATGTTAAAATTCTAGCTGTCAATTTGACTGCACAAGACAATGGCGTTGAAGCAATTCAATCTTTTATTGATGAATTTGGATTGACTTTCACTATACCTATGGACGAATCTGGAAGCGTTGCTCAAACCTATCAAGTTCGCACGGTACCTACAACATTCATTTTAAATACAAAAGGCGAAATCACCCAGAAAATCGTTGGACCTATGGATGAACAAATTATGAAAGACCAAACTGACGTAATTGATTAATGACGTCTGTTTGGTTGTAGTGAAAATAAAACACCTTCGAAGTGTACATTTGAATTATGTACACAAGTCGAAGGTGTTTTTGTGTGATAAAATAATGTTTTTACTAAAATGTTTACCTTTTCATTTTGTGTACACGTAATTACTTTTTGGTCTCTTCCTTATTCGCTTGTCCATTTGACGTCTCTTCAACTAAAAAGTATTTCGATTTCCATTCTTTGTCTACGTTTTTATAAAAGAACACTAAGCCGGTGACGAATAAAGTTACACTTATAATCAAAGGAACGGTTCCAATTTCTATTAATGCTGAGCCGTATAAACCAAATTGTCGGGAATAGCCAATCGCAGATAACTCCAGCGCATATATCGATGCAGCAACTAAAGTAAATCCGAACAAGATAATGCCCGATAAAACACCAACCCCCCCAATTATGCTATTTTTCACATTCATCCCATCCTCTTGTTTTAAGTTTATATATAATGAATTTAATCCATATCCTGCATTTTTTAATTTTTCTCAAATATACTACAAGTTTTGTTATTTCTCTATGTTTCAACTTCAATACATCTAGACTGTTACTGATTAATTAAAAATTTTACACAGAGACATATAGGAAACCAGTAGGATTCACAATGTCAGATTAGTAAAGAATCATGTTATCGATTGGAATAGATTGATCGTCTACGAATACATCAATCGTTTCACTATCGTCATCTACTTTCAGCTTGAATATATAGGGTTCTACTACATCGCTATTTTGAGAAACTTTTTTTAGTTTTATGTTTAATTTACCACCTTGTTTTTCAACAGTTACTGTCACGGTATCAGCTGACTGGTATACAACGTAGTATATTTTTTCTTTTTGTGTTGCGAGTTGGAGCGTGTCTGACGGATCTAACTGTTCTTGAAGTGCTTTCGGTACTTCATCGACTTGTTCAATACTAGGAGATTTAGAACTTAAGCTACATGCGGATAATAAAAAAAAAACATCAACAGTACGCATATTTTTTTCAACTTCTCATTCCTTTCTGATTTTCGTATTCTTTAAGAAGAACGTTTTTTTGTGGAATCATTACTAGTATTTTCATTATCTCTTATATTTTCTAAAAAGTCTGTATTTTTCATGTATAGATTATTATTCGTTAATTAATAAAATTAAAAAACCATCCTCTATTTTCTAGAGGATGGTTTTTCTCAACTTATTTTTTTAAGTCATCTGCGTTTTTAGCTTTCTGCTGCAACTCGTTATAATATTGAATGCTTGTCAAAGCACCTTCGTCTACCATTTCAGAATCGTCCATGTCTGAGGGCTTACCCAACTCTTTTACATATTGGGTATCTAAATTCTTCATAGCTCGGTTTAAGTGCCCTTTTATTTTTTTCCGATTTTTACTTTTTGAAAGATACACTGTGCCAGCAACGACTCCTGCCGCTCCAACTACTTTTGTGAATTTACTCATTACACTCAGCTTCCTTTCATAAAAACTTATACCTACCTTACACTATTCCCTAACTATTTATCTTAAAACGTTTAGTTAAATTCGAGTTCTACTTATTATTCATCAATATATATTTTCGATTTGGCAAACACTCCTATTCATAAAAAAACGTTGTTTCCATTAACTTATGAAGGAACAACGCTTTTTATATACTTATGTTAATGCAAGCTCCGTCAGGCAAGTTGAATCGCCTTCAAAAGTTGAAAATTCATATTCTGTTTTCTTCCCTTTGTATTCTACTTTAATTACGTATGTCTCATTTCGCGGCAGCCAAAAATCCATAAACCCATTTTCAAGTGTAGTAACAACATCATCCAAATGCACATTGCCTTCAGCATCGGTAATTGTTACATTCATTTCTTTTTCCGTTAGTTCGCCTTGACACCCAGTTAAGCTATGCACTTCACATGGATGTGTGTATGTTTCATAAGGAGCTACCGAAACAAAAAATTCTTCTTCAGGCAAAGCATAGGAAGTTTTTTCACCTTTATCTTCAATAATTAGTTCTTTGTCATCAATAGATGCTGAGTCTACAAGTTGACTTGCACTTAGTTCCGTTACACGTTCTTTTACATCTTTTTCACTAGACTCTTCGCTCGTTGTTGAACAGCCTGACAAAATTGCCAATAAGCCAATGGTCATCACAAAAGATTTTAACTTCATAATAATTCCCCCCTCACTCTTTTTACTATACCAAGTTTAAAGCCTCAGTAGTCTCGATTTTGTCTCAACTTTGTGAAGCTAGAAACAGCCGTTTCACATTTACAAACAAAATTCTGGATGGTTCAATAGATATTATCTTGTTGCATAATTTTTTTTAAAAGAGCTAAGTTTTCATGGAAAAACTGAGCATTTTTTTCTAGGCCTCGACGTCTGCACCAGCCGATGCTATTAAAGGCATCTATGAATTGATAAAAAGGAAGCACTGCCTCCAAATCTAGTAGTGGTCTTACACTATTGTAGCCGTTTTCGTATGCTTGATACAATAGCGGGTTGAAACTTAAAAAATCTCGATTCAATTTTGTAAAATCGATTTCTGTTAAACCAAAACGAACGCTTTCAAAGTCAATAACCCCTATTACTTTTTCTCTATCCACTATAATATTTGCAGGTCGAAAATCCATATGCACAAAACTTGGTCCGTCAACAGCAGGTAATCCACTTTTCATATCATGAAACTTTTTTATGCTTCGCATATACAAATCCGCATCAACTATTTCTTTTACGTCTTTAGCAAAACTAAAGAATTGCGTTTCAATAAAAATCATCCAATTAGGAAATTCATTTTTTATACTTGTTAGTTCATAATCAGAATCGAGTTGAATACTATGCAAGTTCGCATGCAAAACGCCAACCTGAAAAGCAACTGCTGGTGATGCATCTCGAGTTAATGGCTTTCCTTTTAGTTCAGACAGCAAAAAAGCTCCTGGACAACTATCATCTCCAGACCAGAAATCGAGCATATGCGGAATGGAAACGTGTCCTTCTAGTATGGCATAGGCTTCTAATTCTCGTTGGTACTTTTGTTTTGTGTATGGAATTTTCACATAAACATTTTCATCCTGACCCACTCTACATTTATACACAACCGAACTAAAAGAGTCTTCAACTCCGTTGATCGAAAGTGGTTGCAGGTTGAACTTTTCAAGCACATGATAGATCACTAAATCAGCTCCTTACGTAAAATGAAATTAAGTTCTTATAAAATACAGCTCGACTCTTTTCACTCACTATTCATTTACAAAATAATGTACGCATTGATGTTATCTGATAATTGTGACATCATAAACCTACTTGCTCATCTATGCTTATAAAAGAGCTACGATTTAAAGTGAACAATTTGCACGACAGACAAATTCAACCCTAGATGTTCTTCATAAATTATTTTACACCAAATAATAGAAGCGGAGGAATTCAAATGAAAATAACAGCTGCAATTGTTAACAGCGTGAACGAAGATTATCAAATGGAAGAAATAACGCTTGGTGAAATAAACCCTGATGAAGTAATTGTTAAAATTGTAGCGACCGGTATTTGTCATTCTGACGAGGCCTTGCGTATAGGGGATGCTGAGTTTCCGATGCCTGCTGTTTTAGGTCATGAAGGTGCAGGCATTATCGAAAAAGTTGGAGCTGCTGTTAAAAACTTTAATGTAGGTGATCAAGTTGTTATGGCTTACAATTACTGTGGCACATGTGCAAGTTGTCGTACAGGACATCCTTCTTCGTGTAATCAATGGGCGGCGTTAAATTTTGCAGGTACACGTCAAGATGGCAGTCACACCTTTTTTAAAGAAGATGGTACACCTATATCTAACTTCTTTACACAGAGCTCTTTTGCTACTTATACGATTACCAATGCAAACAATTTAATTTTAATTGATCCAGATGAAGATTTGCGATTGTTTGGACCTTTAGGTTGTGGCTTATTGTCTGGATTTGGCACAGTAGTTAATGGGTTACAACCAAAAACCTCTTCCTCTATTGCTGTATTTGGTACAGGCGCAGTTGGACTCGGTGCACTCATGACAGCCAAAATTGAAGGTTGTTCAACCATAATCGCAATCGATATTCATGATTCCCGATTAGATATGGCTCGAGAGCTCGGTGCAACACACACAATAAACAGCCGAACAGAAAATTTGGCAGAACGTATCTCTGAAATTAGAGGTGAACTGGGAGTTGACTATACGATAGATACCACAGGGATTTCAGCTGTCATGAAATCAGCTATCGAAATCTTAGGAATTGGCGGTATTACGGCACCTGTTGCTGTAACACCAAACTCACTCGAATTTAATACGTTTACGGATTTGGTCGTTGCAAATCGCAAGCTAATTGGTGTGTTAATGGGTGATGCAGTTCCGCAACTAACGGTCCCTCAACTTATTCAGTATCACAAAGAAGGAAAATTTCCTTTTGAAAAAATAGTGAAGTTCTATAAGTTCAATGAAATCAATCAAGCGGTTCAAGACTCCAATAGCGGTAAAACAATCAAACCCATATTAATAGTTGACGAACACTTTCGTAAAGACGAGCCATTAGTTTATAACAAATAATAGAGATCGTCAGGTTATCAGTAAAATTACGAATTATCTTGTTTGAAGCATATAAAGAACCAGCAGCCTTTTTAATAAAGAGTTGCTGGTTTTTGATTTGAATAATTATAAGTAAAAATTACTAATTAATGACTATGTATTGTCTTTAACAATATAGACAACTGCAGTTATTTTAGAAAACCTGTATTCTTATCAAAACGAGAAACTCTTGAAAACCACATATCTCATTTAGATGGTGACGATTCTACTAGAGAACACGAGGCGTTTAAAAGAGGTTTATGTTTGAATTAAAGTTTTCTAAACTTCACTACACAAACGGCGCTTTTTAAATTAACAATAAATGTATTTTATAAGTTATCATTTCCACTAATACAATTTCTCTTTGTAGCTTTTATCCAAAAGTTTTCCGATTGTCTCTTCATCGTCATTCGGTAATTTTGCATGTGCCGCTAAAATTTTCGCACCTTTTGGGCGTTCTTCTTTGTTCAACCATGATTTTGGATTCCATAAGTCCGATCTTAGAAATGCTTTAGCACAATGAATAAAGCATTCTTCAACTTCTACACCGATACCAAGTAGCGGTCTTTTGCCGTTAACTGTCATTTCCTCTAATAAGTCTTCATCACGGATTATGCTGGCTTTTCCGTTTATCCGTAGAGTCTCACCCAGACCCGGTATTAGAAAAAGTAATCCGATATTTGGATTCGACAAGATATTTTGCATAGAATCTAGCCGCTTGTTTCCCGGTCTATCTGGAATAATTAATTGTCGCTCATTTATCACATAAACAAATCCCGGTTTATCTCCTCGTGGTGATACATCGCACAATCCAGAATCATCTGCTGTTGAGATTGTCAAAAAAGGAGATTTTGCAATAAAGCTTTTGCAGTGTTCATCTAAATATGTAATGACTTTGTTACTTACGAGTTCACTTGGCTTGCCTGTAATTTCAAGAAGTTCATCTATAGTCTTCACTGTATGTTGAAATCCTGTACTAGTCTTCATAATTACTCCTCTCTCTTGTTTTATTTTCATCTCGAACGTCAATTATCATTCGAACATTTGAATTAACTGCGTTTTAGTTATAATGATCTTTAGGACTAATTATGCCTGACTTTTATTTCTTATAACCAATAAACAAACCTCGCCTTTTGACTAAATCTGTTTGCTGCAAAGTGAAATGTTCGTTATACCACTTTTTTAGCAATTCGTTCTTATTCTACTTCTATTTATACTAATAATATCCGATCAAGACTCTGTATAGATAGAACTTTCTCATAATGGGAAAAGTGAATTTTATAAATTTGAAAAACCCGATACTTTCCATTTACTCTTTCGTCTATTGTAGTTAAGAGGGAGATGAAAACAATGGAAGAAGTGGAACAATTATATCTTCAATACAGCGACCGCGTTTACCGCGTAACCATCAGCTAAAAAAGAAAAAAAAGAAAAAACGCACAAGTTTACATCCCTTTCTTCATTTCCAGAGGTACATTATCCCTTTATTCGTTTTCCCAATTCCATAATTCTACTTCACCAAGCTGTTCACCGTGGATTTGCTTTTCACCTTCTAATTTTAAAAGTTCTTTTACCGGTCCCGTTACAACCGCACCATAAACAGTAAATCCATTGTCTGTAAGATGCTCATAGCGTTTTCTAAATTTCTAAGGCCTAAAAATTCTTCATAATAAGAAACGAGCTTATCAGAAAGCAAAGTTTCCATGTTTTCTATCATGATCTCTTGGCTTTCTTTACTATTTGTTCGATCTACTTGGTTGCTCAATCCACTTGATAGAAAGTCATCTGATGTAGAACTTTCTCCAATGAGTCCCAGTGCATTGTAAACGATAAGTTTATTTAAACTTTCACCGGAGCTAGTTGGTGAAAAATTTGTAAGTTCTCCTGTGTGTAATTGCATCCATACAATATCGAGGTCATAAGGTTCCAACATACCGATTAATGCTTCTGGTGACGTGAATTGATCGACCGAAAAAGATAACTCTTCAACTGTTTCTTCATGAAGCATTTTTTGCGTCAAATCTTCCAACTGATAGTTCTTCATTCGCTCCCCCATTTTTTGATTTCTCAGTAGTAACACGTTTGATATTTGTTTATGTTACTCTATCTAAAAAATGTTTTGTTTACTACGTTTGAGTATAGGCTGCTTATAAATACTTATTAGAAATGAGAAAAAGGAAAAGGAACATTTTCTCCTCTTCCTCAATTATTTTTTTGATTCAATTGAAACTGCAGAACTAGTAAAGCTATAAGCATTAGTTAATTGACTATGGATCACGATTTCGTATTCATGATCGTACTTCTCAGCTTGTTCTATTAATAAATCAATTTCAGAAGCATTAAAATAACTCTGGGAAGCCATCAATAACAAAGTTACTAAAGGAATTAGTAAAAATGTTGGCACCGTCCATTTCCATTTTGATGATGCAATTTTAGAATACATTTGTCTTCATCCTTTCATGTGGCATAATTTTTCCATTCTATTGATTTTGAGGTACTAATTGTTTTAAATAATTTTCTGGTACATTCAGAGTAGTCTTTAAATGTCTCCTGTAATATTTTCCATCGACTGTTTCAATCTCTAACAAAAGTTCATCATTCGATGCTAGATTATAAGGTGGACTGAATTGTAAGTCTATAGTTTCTCCTTGCTCCAATTTGATTGGGAATTCCGGCTCTTTACCATTTTGTAAGTAACCTAATGTTGCGACTGAGTCATAATGACCAATTGTTGTTATTGACATCGGCTCTGGTGCGGTAAATGTGTAGTTTAGAACATCTTCTTTTATGACCCCTTGTGCAGCTTCATTTTCTTTCAATACAATAAGAATTGTTTCAATAGGTGCATAGTCTTTGTATGAAATCGCAACAAGAAGAGTATGGCCTATTTGATTAAAATGATCTATTTCGTTTTCTGTCAGCTTTATAAGATCTTCTCTCAATTGATATCCTTGCTGGCTTAGGAGATTTTTAGTAGGGACGCTTTCTGCGTTCTCCTTATCAGAGTTTTTAGCAGGATAAAATGTTTCACCATCTACTTCAGCACTCATTAAATATGTCTCGTCATTTTTTGTAGTGATGTATGATATCGAAATTGTATTATTTTCTTCATTCAATTGTGCGGAAACAACGACGGGTATTTCAACACTTGCTTTTGGCCAAAGTGAATACACAACTACACCAAGCGCTACAACTAAAATTCCAATGCCTATTTTCATTTTAATACCTCCTATTTGTCATCTAGTTATAATTAAATCTGTTCGAATATTTTTGCTAAATCAATTTACAAAAATTATTTCTTTTCTTATATATTTTACCATTACTGATTGATGATTAATCTACAATATTTTCAAAAGTAAAGAACGTGCTGTAGTTTTTCTCGTGCCTATGCAAATTTATTAACGTATGTGCTAAAATTCAAAAGAGTCTGTTAGTAGATACAACAAACTACCTTTTGCTTAGTAACATACAATCCTTTTGATACTACATGTTAGAAGAAAGAGAGTGAATCAAAAATGTGGATTTTTTAATTCCGATTACGCTATTAATTTCATTTGGGACATGGATCGAATGGAAACGAAAAAAAAGAAATGATATTACTCACAGAGAGATCAATCCTCACACAAGACCTGGAGAAAGTTCGAATTATCAGATGGGAGATAATAATTATACGAGTGGCGGAGAGTAATTTTGTAGCAGAAGAGACGCCGGGAACAATTAACTCCCATCGGTTTATAAATATAAAAAAGACATTCTTTAACGAATGTCTTTTTTGTTCGTAAATTCTCTTATGTATCTTCGTTAAAAAATCCTTCTCTTCCACAATGCCCAACCAATCAAGACTACTAATACTAACGCTAGCATTAATGTACTAATCCATGAAAATGGATTTTCTTCCGCAATGGGCAAAGTGACATTCATCCCAAAGAAACTAAATACTAATGTGGGAAGAGTTAAAAAGACAGTAAACACAGTAAGAGTTTTCATCGTGTTGTTCAGTTCGTTGGAAATGAGCGAAGAATACGAATTCGTGATACTGTCTAGAATTTGGTTATATAACTCAGTCGTTTCGATTCCTTGGTTATTTTCAATTTTCACATCTTCTAGAAGATCTTTGTCGTCTTCGTACAACTTGATAGAATGAACACGAAAGAGCTTGGTGATGACAGTTCCATTAGACTTTAACGATGTGAGAAAATAAACCAAACTTTTCTCAATTTCCATCAAGTCATAAAGTTGCTTGTTCGTTAACGAATCGCGCAAATTACTTTCTATTTTAAGACGTTGTTTATTGAGATCTCTTAAATTGTCTAAATACTGCGTTGATATGGATAATAAAACTTCTA
Organism: Caryophanales bacterium; assembly: GCA_038243515.1. GTDB lineage: Bacteria > Bacillota > Bacilli > Bacillales_A > Planococcaceae > Planococcus. The sequence continues at coordinate 78,792 of JBBSRA010000002.1, read as the reverse complement.
ATGCAAAACGGCTTTTCATTAAAGTACTTATATTCTTTTTAATTAATCCGGCTAAAAAACTACTGGGTTGATGGCAAACCGTTACAATATAATCGTCACCTAAAATAATTCCAATTGGAATGGTGATATAGGAGTTAACCCTGTTGTTCGTTGCACTGATTACAGGGAAATCATTGATAAGTAAAGTGCTATTCGTTTCATCATCATATTCAATGCGTGCAGTTTCTTCTAAATCTAACGGATCTTCTAAAAAATCTATAGGAATATTAAAGTGATTGGAAACCTTCTCAAGCTCTTCTTTTGATGGTGCGGTAATGTTGACCCAACAATTCTGATCAAATGTTTCTATCGTTTCTAGAATTCCATCAGCAGAGGATTTGTATATGCTAAACATCAAATATCCCCTTTCTCTTTTATCAACACACTCTTCTACTTAAAGCGCTATTCATCAACTAGCCTACTTCAAAAACGTCTCTAGAAAAAGAGTTTTCTGTGAGGCGTTTTTTGTTAACAATCAGTCTATGTTTGCTACAGATTTTCTTGCTTCATCTGTTTTCTCTTCCTGTAATGGCTTTAATTCTCATTGGGTATTCATTGCTAGTGTCATAGCATTTTACTTTATACTCGAGTTCTTTGCTTTTGGTTTCTAACTTTAATTTAGTCATTTTTGAATTTGCATGGGAATCCAAGAATTTTCAAAAAGCGTCTTCTAGCGTTATTTTTATATCGCTATAAATTATTCCATCTACAATCGTATCTTTATCAGTCTCTGGTTGAGCCGTTTCTGTTTCTTTATTTGCATCAGATTCTTGGCTCGCATTCGTTTCTTCTTTCGTGGTAGGAGTAATTTCTTTATCGCTGCTAGATGGAAATGCTGTGATTAGTTATTGAATCTTAAAATCGGTTAGTTCTTTATGGCTTCTCAATAAATCCAGAAATGCAGAAAGAGCTTTTGTTTGAAATGGTGATCTCGTAACGATAGAAAAATCTCTTGTATAAGGTAGCTCTTTGACATTCAAGATTTTTATATCCCCGTAGTGTAGCTCTTTTTGAATCGCCCATTCTGATAGTAGACTAATACCCATGCCAGCCTCGACCATCGCTTTGATTGGCTGTGTGCTGCTAAAATTCATGATAGACTGCGGAAACATCGAAAATTGCTCGAAGACATTTTCTGTTGCTTCTCTTGTACCTGAACCAAGCTCTCTCAAAATCCAAGTTTCTTCTAACAGTTCTTTCATTTCTATCGGTTTGTTGTGGTGTGTTAGAGGATGATCAGATTGTGCAATGATGACCATCCGATCTTTCGCAAACGGTTCAGTCTTCAATTCCATTACATCTTTGAAATGGCCTTCTACTATACCTACATCCAGCTGATGGCTGAGTACGAGCTCTGCAATCGTCGCCGTGTTGCCAATAGTAACAGTTGGTTTGATGTCTGGAAACTGTTCTTTTGCTTCTGCGATGATGCGTGGTAGTAAGTATTCACCAAACGTGTAGCTGGCACCGATCGCAATTGAACCGCTCGCTTTATTAGTCAAATCGTCGAGTAAATGGTTCATTTTGGCATACAGTTCTTTAATTTCGAGCGTGTGGTGGTAGACAATTTCTCCTGCTTTGTTTAGTCGCACGTATTTATTTGTCCGTTCTAGCAATTTAACACCTGTTGTCTCTTCGAGTGATCGGATATACTGGCTAACAGCAGGCTGTGTCATGTGCAGTTCTTCTGCAGCTTTAGAAAAATTCTTTTTTTCAACTACTTTTAAAAATACTTCTAAGCGCTGATCCATTTTTCTTCTCCTCTCACATAACTCTTTACTTATTATAACCATATTAAATAGTTATTTTACTAATGTATCATGTTTTTTTATACTTACTGCAGGAGGTTTTGCTATGTCTACATATCTTACTAAACTTAATCGGTTTAATTTGCAGCCACCATCACCTAAAGCTGCGTGGTTAGGCGGTGTAGCATTTACATTTTTAATCGCATTTCTTGGATATTTATTAGCACAGGTGCCTGGCTTTAATCAAATTGGTCAGTTGGCTTGTGCCATTATCATCGCAGTTTTCTATCGGCAAATTTTTGGATATCCAAACGCTATTCGATCAGGCATCACTTTTTCCTCTAAAAGACTACTGCGTGTCGCCATTATTTTATACGGATTAAAACTAAATATTGATACCGTTTTAAGTGACGGACTTGGTTTATTGGTGCGGGATATGGCCGTTATCGCCTTTGCGATTTTACTAACAGTTTGGCTAGCAAAACGTTTTAAAGCCGACAAGACCATTTCGTTGCTACTTGGAGTAGGAACTGGAGTTTGTGGAGCTGCAGCAATTGCTGCAATCGCACCTATTATCAAAGCAAAAGATGAAGATACAGCGATTGGTGTCGGCATTATTGCATTGATGGGAACAGTATTTGCAATTACTTATACGATTATCCGACCATTTTTGCCACTAGATGATGTTGAATACGGCATGTGGGTCGGCATCAGCCTTCATGAAATTGCCCATGTGGCATTAGCTGGTGCTCCTGCTGGAGAAGACGGCTTAGCGATTGCATTACTTGGCAAATTGGGTCGTGTTTTCTTACTTGTACCTCTTTGCTTTATCTTTATTTTCATGATGAAACGTAAAAATAAAGATGAAGAAACAACTGCGAAAATTGAATTTCCATGGTTTCTTCTCGGATTCATCTTACTCAGTGTTTTAGGCAGTTATGTTTTGGGTTCAATTATTCCTTTCCCAGAAGCATTGCGTGAATTTGTATCAACAGCAACAACTTGGTTGTTAACAGCTGCAATGGTCGGACTTGGCTTGAATGTCAGTTTACGCGATTTGAGAGAGCGAGCTTTACTACCACTTGTCGCTATGACCATTACTTCTATTGTATTGTCTATCCTTACGTATTTTATCATTTGATAAGAATAACAACGTATTTTTCTAATTCAATAAAAAGGAAAAGAAATGGCCAGTGGGCTGTTTCTTTTCCTTTTTCTGTTGATATATAGCTTAATTATTTTGTGCTGTCCACTCTTCTCGCAGTATTCCCATCTTAATAGCGTCATAATACTGATTTTCCACCATTCGTGCTTTTCTAATGCGCGCTTCTTCTTTCATACCTAGTCTTTCTGCGACTTTTATCATTCGTTCGTTGCCTGACCAAGTCGACATGCCAAGACGATCCAAATCGGTATACGTAAATAAATAATCAATCCACAACCCGTACGCTTCCGAACCATATCCACCGTTCCAGTAGTCGGTTTCTTAAATGACGACGCCTGTTTCTAGCCAGTTTGTGTTTTGATCTATCCAATAAGCGCCAACATAGCCAATCGTCTTGTCATCTACCAGAATGACGAGTGATGCAGGTACATCGTTTGCGATAGCGTCTTTTTCTAACCAGGTTTTTCTATGTTGGTCTATACTAATCCACGTTTTTGGAATGTAAGGACCGTTCCATTTTTTAGCTTGCTGTTGTTTTTCTTCAAAACGCCAATAATAAAGTTTATCTAATAAAGGCGCTGTTGCGTTTCTCAGTTCTACCTTTTCTCCTGTCACTTTCACCAATAGAGAATGCTTCCTTTATTTTATTCAGTTCTTTTTAAACTGTTACTTTTATAGCTATTCGCTTTTCGGGCCAATTTACTAAGAAAATTCCCATAAAAATTAAACTGCCTCCAATTAATAAAGCCAAGCCAAGCGGCTCTCCTAAAACGAGCCATCCGGATAAAATGCCGAAAAATGGTGCTAAAAAGAGAAACGCGCTTACTTTGCCAGAATCGCCTTTTTGCAGCAAATGGAACCATATTGTAAATTGAACGATTGATGCCGGAATCGATAGCCATAACAAGATAGAAATCGATGTGGAGTTGATAACGATATAAGCATTTTCCAAAAACATCGAGCCCGCTAATAAGATTAAGCCTCCGAATAACATTTGATACGCCGTTAAAACCCACATATCAATCGAGACTCCCCATTTCTTAATGAGAAGCGTACCGATCGCCCAAAAAGTAGCGCTCATAAATCCAAGTAATGTGCCTATTTCTAAATCCAAGTGGCTGCCCATTGTCACAAAAACCCCTGCAAAGCCAACAAAAACGCCAATCCACTGAACCAGTCGGTAACGCATGCCGAGTATTAGCGTACCAATCAACACTACTAATAGCGGATTCATAAACGTCAAGATGGCAGATTGACCCGAGGTTATCGTGCGTAAACTTAGAAAAATCGCCCCCATAACACCTGCAGTTTGAACCGCACCGATAACTGCAACTTTTCCCCATGTCACAGCATCTTTTGGATGTTTTCTTTTAAACAGTAAAACGAAAACCCCCATAATACTTCCGGCAATTGTAAATCGTATGCCTGCTAATAACAGAGGCGATATGTAAATCAAGCCAATTTTTGCAACGACAAAAGATGAGCCCATCAAACCTGTCGTTAAAACAACCAAAAAAGAAAAAATTAGTTTATCTTTCAAGTTTCCACTCCCCTTTTTTTGTGTTTTTTTATGAAAATATTCATTAGTTTTTTGTAGAAGATAAATTTCTAAAGTTCTTTCGTTAATTAAAATCCATTATTATTATAAAATAAGCATACCATTATTCAATAAAAATATTTAAACTATTTAGTTTATTGAAACCAATATTTTAAAAACTTCATCCTTCATCGAAACGCACTCTGTCATACGATTTATGCATTTTCTATGGAGTTTATCCTACTTACATCAAGGTATATAAAGAATAAGAATCGCTAATACGCGAACTAATTTAAAAGGAGGAGATTTTCTTATGAATGCGTATGTAAAATTCGGTATTATGATTTTAACTTCTACTTTTTTGATGTATTGGTTAATGTACTTGAATGTTTTTCAACTAGACCACATTTTCTATAGCGAAACTCGGTTGTATATGGCGTTGATTATGGGATCAGTTATGGCGATTGTCATGTTGTTATTTATGTGGCCCATGTACAAAAACAAAAAAATCAATTCACTGATTTTGGGAATAGGTGCAGTTGTTTTTGCTCTTTCGTTATGGCTTGTGCGCAGCCAAATATTAATTGAAGACACTAGCTGGATGAAAGCAATGATCCCCCACCATTCCATTGCAATTTTGACGAGTGAGCGAGCAAATATTTCAGATCCGCGTGTACGAGAATTAGCAGATTCGATTATCGAAGCGCAGCGAAAAGAAATAGACGAGATGAAAAAGCTCATTAAAGACTTAGAAGACGATGAATAGAGCGCGATGATTTAATTGAAAAGACCAAGCGCAACGAAATCTTACGCTTGGTCTTTTTAGTTAAAATTCTATATAAATCTGAATCATTCAATTTGTGAACTTTTCCACAAATTGATATCAAAAAAATTTTCCGTTTTTTATTAAACTTCAAATTTGAATGAGAAAATAGTTCCGTTTTCACTCGACTGAACATCAACTTTTGCTTTGTGACGCGCGGCTATTGCATAGGAAACACCAAGCCCTAGTCCTGTGCCACTATCTTTTGTGGTGTAAAAAGGTGTGCCGATTTTTTTTAAACCTGCTTCGTCCATGCCATTTCCTTGATCTTGAATTTCAAGTACAATGGTGTTTTCATCTTCTGCATAAGTGCGAATAGACAACATCTTGCCTTGTTCCATCGCTTCTAATCCATTTCGACATAAGTTGATAACCAATTGACGAATTTCGTCACGATTTAATAAAAAATCGGGTATGTCCATTGTTTCAATTTGTATCAATTTGTTTTGATTATACGAATCTATTTTTAATAAAGGCGCAATTTCATTGATAACCGTATTTAAATTTTGAATTTTCAAATCGGTGGATCTAGTATTTCCCATTGATAAAAATTCAGAAATAATAGAGTTTGCTCGGTCTAATTCATCTATCATTAAATCAAAATAAGAATTATAGTTTTCCAATTCTTTTTTATCTGTGAGCAACTGTAAAAATCCGCGTACAGTCGTCATAGGATTTCGGATTTCATGGCTAATTCCTGCGGCCATTTGTCCAATAAGTTCTAAATTGGACAAGCGCTTTAGTTCATTTTCATAGATTTTTTGATCTGTAACATTTTTGCACAAACAGCAAATCCCTTCATCAAAAGGATACGCAACCATATCATAACTAAATGCATCTTCTACAGAAGCCATTTCAAAATGGACTGGTTTTCTATTCAACATAGCGCCAGAAAATTCCTTATACAAAATAGTATTAAATTGTTCAGGATAAACTGTCCAGATTTTCTGTCCCATTACGTTTTCAGGTGTCCTGTCTGGTGGAAGTGGCTGGTATTTATTGATATATATAAACTCCCAGTCTTTATTCAAAGCAAAAAAACCATCTGTTATACTTTCTATTACACTTGTTACTTTTTCATTTGCGTTTGCAAGTTCATGCGTTCGTGTTTTAACGCGATGCTCTAGTTGGTCCATATAAGTTAAATTGGAAAAAGTAATAGCTGTGGCATCAATAATCGATTGTGCTAAATGAATTTTTGATTTTTTGTCAGATTCTAAAGTTTCCATTAAGCAAGCAATCGCAACAATGCCAAAAACTATACCTTTTGAAATTAGCGGAATTAACAGCAACTCACATTTAGTTTCGTTTGGGAAAAAGTAAATGTTTTTTTCATTAATCATTTTCTGAACGATTGTTCTCGTCTCTTCTGTTGATTGAAAATCCTCTATAAATTGTTTCCATTTTGCTTTTGTCCAGTCCGCATCTTGGCTCATTTCTTTAAAACAAATAGTGTCTGGTTCGTTTGGATTTCTTAAGAAAACAGAAATATTGTTACAGCCTATAGCCGCTCCCAAATAGAGAAAACACGTATTTAAACTTTCTTTAACCGATGAGCACATTGCCAGTTCGCGATTTACATCCAGCAATAATTGCTTTTCAGCTAAAAGTCGTTCTTTATGTTTTAAGTTATTGGCATTTTGTATAGCAACTCCTGCCAAATTGACATAAGCTTCTACACTTTGTATTTGTGATTCTGTTAAGTTCATCGGCTTGCCATGATCAAATAAAAAGACCAATCCAAACAAATTTCCTTCGTAAACAATTGGAAGTCCAAGAAGCGAATGAATGTTAAAAGCCGCAATCGTTTCAATATTCAAGTCTTCATCTAAAGATGTATCAGGTATGTAAATGGCTTGCTTAGTTTCAGCGATTTTATTAGCAAATTGATGCTTTTCAAAATTAATATAGTAAGAGGAAATTGGCTGTTCTTCAAAAAATTCAGGCGTTCCAGCAACAGCCCAAAACACTCCTTCATTGTCAGGCAGAAAAATACTAATCGAATCACACTGTACAATTTCTTCAGAGATTGCCGTTATGACACGTTTTAACATATCTTGTAGTTCTAATTTTGTATTAATAATTTTCGTGATTTCTGTCAGCCTTGAATATCGTTTTTGTTCTTTCAACATAGTAATTCGCTCCGCTCTTGATCGTCATCAAATGAAAATCCTTATTATCCGTGGATAAAATAATCTACTTTTATAGTACATTATTTCAGCGATTTTTTACTAGAAAGTTTTAGTTCGTCAACTAGAAAAGAGGTTACGCTAAAACTAGCTGCACCTCTTTTCTAGTTGAATTTGTAGTTACTTAAAACCAGTTTTCATATACAGATATTCTCTCAAACTATTTAAATTAGAAATCTCTTGTATCAAGCTTTCGCCAATATTCGTTTCTCTGACCATTTTGCGCTCAAGTTCTTCGTCTACTAATCGTTTGACCGATAAGACATCTGTTCCATTTTGCAAAACTTCTTCTTTCGAATTAAACAATTGATGAGCCACCAACTGCATGCCATAGGAATTATAGAGCAAGGTATATCCTGCAATTCCTGTTGTTGACTGATAAGCTTTTGAAAAGCCACCATCAATAACAAGCATTTTACCGTTTGCTTTAATCGGATTTTCCCCGTCGCGTTCTTTAACCGGCGTGTGACCGTTTATAATACGTCCTTGGTCTGGATTCATATCAAATTCAATTAGTATTTTCCGGCATATCTCTTCATCTTCACGTAAGTAATAATATGGATTTTTACGTTCTTTATGGGTTTTTTTATCTTTAATAAAATACCGTTCAAAAGTCGTCATTTCGCGCTTACCAAACAATGATGAGTATTCACCGGTCCATAAATACCACACCATATCTGTTGCAAAGTCATCGGTTTCTTCCGGATGTGCAAATGAGTACCGGACATATCGTTCAAAGACATCGAGTAATTCTCGTCCTGCATACGATTTTCCTTCGATTTCCATTTTTTCCATATCGCCTTTTTCATCTAGTGGAATACAACCATGAATCAACAAGTTGCCGTTGTACTTTAAATACAAACTGCCTTTTTTCATTAAAAAATTCATATGTCTTGCTAGTTTTTCTGAATGCTGAACTGAAAAAAGCAATTTATCAATAACTTGTTTTTCTTCTTCTAGTAATTCGTCTGGTTGATCAGGGTTGATTGTCGCAAAACAGACGTTATCCAATGGGTAAACGTTTCCATGGATTGTGACTTCATTGTTTTCATAGTCTACTTTTTCCAGCAAAAGTCGGTCTTCCATATCAAAACAAGCTCGTCTTTTAATAATTGGACTTTCTAACTTAAATTGAATAATCGAAATTGCTTGATGAATTTTAGTGATTTGCAGCTGTTCTTGCTCCGTCATTTTTTCGTCTAAAATTCGTTTTGGACGAAAAGCGGCGTTGTCATCATAATATTTCTCTGCTAGATTTAATAATGGCCTTAAGTTTATGCCGTACACATCTTCAATGATGTCTAAATTATTGTAACGTGCAGATATCCGAAGAATATTGGCTAAGCACACTTTCGATCCAGCGTATGCGCCAATCCACAAAACGTCATGATTTCCCCATTGAACATCAACAGAATGATAATCGATGAGTGTGTCGACAATTTTATGTGGAGCTGGACCACGGTCATAAATATCGCCTACTACGTGAAGGTGATCTACAACTAAGCGTTGCGTCGTATACGCTAACCCAATAAATAGTTGATCCGTTTGTCCTAACGAAATAATTTGGTTGATCATTTTTGCATAATATTCTTTTTTATTCTTAAATTCATCGGTCTTGTATAACAATTCCTCGATAATGTAAACAAATTGGTCTGGCAAGGCTCTTCGTAATTTTGAGCGCGTGTATTTAGAGGATGCGTACGAAATAAGCTTTAACAGACGCTCAATCACTTCTATGTACCATTCGTGTAATTCTGCTTTGCTGCTAAAGTGACTTTTGATGATTCTTAGTTTTTCTTCTGGGTAATACACTAATGTTGCAAATTCATTTAATTCTTCTTCACTGAGGTCGTCTGTAAATAAATCTCTTATTTTTACTTTTACATTTCCAGAACCATTACGTAATACATGCTGAAAAGCTTGAAACTCTCCGTGCAAATCACTAACAAAATGCTCGGTTCCTTTAGGCAAATCCAATATGGACTCCAAGTTAATAATTTCAGTAGCGACTTTTTCTTCACAATCGTACTTTTGAGCTAACAGATCTAAATATTTTGAGTTCAGCATCTTGAACACTCCCTTCATATCTCGGTCTTATTAAAAAACAGAAACGGATTGGATTTGAAATGAAATATTATCTAGTAGGACATATAGTCGGCATATCCATTTTTATAAGTAGACGGTTTCTTATGACTCAGTTTACAGGAGAAACTCATTACGCTCTAGTAGAAAAGTAGTTCTGGAAAATGGCTTTGCTGAGTACTTGCATTGGAACTAACAAAACATGAAATACTTTCTAGCTTTTCGTGCTTTGTTCATTGCATACACAGCTTTCAATGTGGTCATTAATCATTCCGATGGCTTGCATGAACGAATACGTTGTTACTGGTCCAACAAACTTAAATCCTCGTTTTTTCAGTGCTTTACTTAGTTGAACAGATAAAGGCGATTGTGCTGGAATGTCTGCGTCTAGCTTCCAGTTATTGTGGATAGGCTGACCTTCTACAAAACTCCACAAAAAATTCGCTAAACTGCCCCATTCTTTTTGGATGACTAAAACCGCTTGCGCATTAGAGCAAACTGATTGAAGTTTAGCCCCATGCTTTATCACTCCACAATCTTCTTTAATCGATTCAAGACGTGCGATTGTTAGTTCTGCACAATAAGCGATGTCAAATTGATGAAATGCCTCTTGGTAAGCTTGGCGTTTTGACAATACAAGATTCCATGAAAGTCCTGCTTGTGCTCCTTCAAGCGTAAACATTTCAAAAATGTATCGGTCGTCCCAGCTCGGTTTGCCCCATTCTTCGTCATGATACGTTTGCATCAACGCATTACTTTGCGCCCATAAACATCGATTTTCCACACGCCTCACCTCGTACTCTCGTTCTCTCTACTATATCACTTACTGCACCTAAGCAGGATACTGTTAATTGTTCAACACGTTAAAAAGACGTTCTCCCTTTGAAGGTGAGCGCCTTTTTAACGTATTGATTTTAAATAAAATGAATGTAAGCTGATCTCAGCTCTCACTTTGCACGCTCTTTCTAAATGAACGGGTCTTTAAGCTGATTTCGAATGAGTCATTTGTTAATCCTTCTAGATATCTAGCTGAATAAAGGACATTCCTTATTCATAAAAAACTCATTCCCTTATTCAAAGGAATGAGTCATTCAATATTATTCTTCTGCTTCTAAACGATATGCACTAACCACTTTGCCATCTGTTGCTTCATCAGCAATGAATGAACCGTTTGAATAACGATCTACATTTTTTAATGAATTGACTGTAAGCGGAATTCGAATACCCTTCGATGTTTCCAAGATAATTTCTTCTTTGCCCGTTGCACCAATAACTGCAACTACACGGTGAGGATTTGATTTTAACTCACGAAGCATAATAACTCCACGTTTCGCACGGCTGCCGCTTTCAAATTCTTGCTGCTTCATTTTCTTTGCTGCTCCGCGATGAGTGATTAAGACAAGTTCTTGTTTTACTTTTGGATCGATCAAGACAGCCGATACAGCACTATCTCCATCTTTTAAATTCACGCCTTTAACGCCACTCGTCCGAAGTCCTGTAAGTGGCACTTCATCCAGTGAAAACCGGACACCGTAAGCTTGATTTGTAGCAATAAACAATTCGGTTTCTTTTGTTACCAGTCCCGCGTAAATCATGGCATCTCCTGATTTCAAGTTCATAGTTTTCACAGTACGCGAATAACGTTGAATTTGATAATCTTTTAACGCTGAGCGTTTAACTTGTCCCATTTTTGAAACTGTTAAAATGCTAGCATCGGCATCAAAATTTTCAAATGGATACACAGCAAGAACAGATTCATTGGTATCTAATTGAATGATGCTGGATAGATGCTGACCTAAGTCTTTCCATTTAATATCAGGTAATTCATTAATCGGCTGGAAAACGAAATTTCCTGCGGTGGTAAAAATTAACACAGTATGCTGTGTATTCAAATTGCCTTCGAATAACAAATGATCTGTTTCTTTCATTGCGAAGTCTTTACCGTTTGAAGCAGCATACGAACGTGTACTTGTTCGCTTTACATACCCTTCTTTTGTAACGGTTACGACAACTTCTTCGCTTGGAATCATAATTTCACGCGTAATGGTGATTTCTTCAATTTTGTCTTCAATAACTGATCGACGAGGCTCTGCAAATTGCTTGCGAATAGTCGCCAATTCTTTTTTAATGACGTTTTTTAATTTAGTGGCACTTGTTAAAATCCCTGTTAATTCGTCAATTGTTTTTTTGAGTTCAGCTTGTTCTTTTTTCAAATCTGTGATGTCTGTATTGGTCAAACGATAAAGTTGTAATGAAACAATGGCTTCAGCTTGTGCTTCTGAAAAGTCATAAGAGGCAATTAAGTTGTTTTTTGCATCGCGTTTGTCTTTTGACGCGCGAATGGTTTTAATGACTTTGTCCAATATGGATAAAGCTTTCATTAATCCTTCGACAATATGCATACGATCACTTGCTCGTTGCAAATCAAATTCCGAGCGCTTTGTAATCACTTCTTTTTGGTGTTCAATATAAGCATCTAACATGGTTTGCAAGGTCATCATGGTTGGACGTCGTTTATAAATTGCGACCATATTAAAGTTATAACTAACTTGCAAATCGGTATTTTTGTAAAGATAGCTCAATATTCCTTGAGCTTGTACATCCTTTTTCAATTCAATAACGATACGCAATCCTGTTCTATCAGATTCATCGCGCACTTCAGAAATACCTTCGAGTTTACGATCAAAGCGGTGATCGTCAATTTTTTTGATCATTGTCGCTTTATTTACTTCAAACGGAATTTCCGTAATGACAATTTGTTCTTTTCCACCTTTTAAAGGCTCTATTTCAGCTTTAGAACGGACAATTATCTTACCTTTACCTGTTTCATATGCTTTTCGTATCCCGTCTAGACCTTGAATAATGCCACCTGTTGGAAAATCAGGACCTTTTATGACAGTCATGAGTTCAGCAACAGTCGCTTGTGGGTTATCCATACGCATTAAAACAGCGTCAAGTACTTCGTGCAGTGCATGCGGCGGAATATCTGTTGCGTATCCTGCAGAGATTCCTGTCGAACCGTTTACTAGCAGGTTCGGAAAACGGGCTGGTAACACGGTTGGTTCCATATCCGAATCATCGAAGTTCGGGATAAAATCCACTGTGCGTTTATCGATATCACGCAACAACTCAGAAGAAATCGCAGACAAACGAGCTTCTGTATAACGCATCGCAGCTGGTGAGTCACCATCCATCGAACCATTATTTCCGTGCATTTCAACGAGCATATGACGAATTTTCCAGTCCTGACTTAAACGTACCATCGCTTCGTAAACAGAACTATCTCCGTGTGGATGGTAGTTGCCAATAACATTACCCACGGTTTTTGCGGATTTACGGAACGCTTTATCGTTGGTATTGCCTTCGTGGTACATTGCATATAAGATTCGGCGCTGAACAGGTTTTAACCCATCACGAGCGTCAGGTAACGCCCGGTCTTGAATAATGTATTTACTGTACCGGCCAAATCGATCGCCAATTACTTCTTCTAATGGCAAATCTTGAAATCGTTCGGTTTGTGTCATACAAGTTCCTCCTCAGCGTGAATCAAGTCATTTTCAAGAATATTGCTGTCGTCTTCGAGACCGAAATCGACATTGTTTTCAATCCATTTGCGTCGCGGTTCAACTTTATCACCCATCAATGTTGTAATACCCCGTTCTGCACGTGCACTGTCTTCAATAGTCACACGGATCAACGTTCTGGTTTCTGGGTTCATAGTCGTTTCCCATAATTGGTCTGCATTCATTTCCCCTAATCCTTTATAGCGTTGTAGTGTATAGCCTTTACCAACTTTTTTAATGGATGCATCCAAGTCGGCTTCAGTCCATGCGTAATCGATAACTTCTTTTTTGCCTACGCCTCTGGATACTTTGTATAAAGGAGGCAACGCAATAAACACTTTACCAGCTTCAATCAACGGCTTCATGTAACGGAAAAAGAACGTCAAAAGCAGCACTTGAATATGCGCTCCATCTGTATCGGCATCGGTCATAATGATAATTTTATTATAAGCAATATCATCAATTGAAAAGTCCGATGAAACACCACCGCCTATCGCATGAATGATAGTTGAAATTTCTTCATTTTTCATAATTTCTTCCAATTTTGCTTTTTCTGTATTGACCACTTTTCCACGGAGCGGCAATATCGCCTGGAACGTTCTGTCGCGTCCTTGTTTAGCAGAACCGCCGGCAGAGTCACCTTCGACTAGGTATAACTCGTTTTTCTTAGCATTACGTGATTGTGCAGGCGTCAATTTACCAGACAATAACGCATCTGACTTCTTGCGCTTTTTACCGTTTCGCGCGTCTTCTCTTGCTTTTCGAGCAGCTAAACGTGCTTGCGCTGCACGAATTGCTTTTCGTACTAAAGAAGCACTAAGGTCCGCGTTTTCTTCCAAATAATACATTAACTTTTGAGAAACCACAGCATCAACAATACTGCGCGCTTCGCTTGTGCCTAATTTGCTTTTTGTCTGGCCTTCAAATTGCAACATTCCTTCAGGAATACGAACAGACACAATTGCTGCTAACCCTTCACGAATATCCGAGCCTTCTAAATTTTTATCTTTTTCTTTTAGCAAATTAATTTTTCGCGCATAGTCGTTAAAAACACGTGTCATTGCTGCTTTCGCACCTGTTTCATGTGTTCCACCATCACGCGTTCGAACATTATTAACAAACGACAAAATCGTTTCTGAATAGCCATCATTAAACTGAAATGAAAATTCGATCTCCATTTCATCTTGCTGACCTTCGATATACGATACTGGATGAAGAACGTCTTTTTCTTCGTTTAAGTATGCAACGAATGCCTCTATCCCCGTGTCATATTGAAAAACGTCTTTAGCTTCTGTTCGCTGATCGAATAACTCAATACGCAGTCCTTTTAGTAAAAAAGCAGATTCGCGCAATCGTTCAGAAAGGGTTTCATAATTGTATTTTGCTATAGAAAAAACAGTTTCATCTGGTAAGAAATGAATCATCGTACCCGTTTCTTTTGTCGAACCAATTTCTTCTAATGTAGTGACAGGTTTCCCGCCATTTTCAAATCGTTGACGATATTTTTTGCCATCACGATAAATTGTCACTTCTAAAAAACTTGATAATGCATTGACAACAGAAGCGCCGACACCGTGGAGTCCACCACTTGTCTTATAGCCGCCTTGACCGAATTTTCCTCCGGCATGTAACACTGTCAGGATGACTTCTGGCGTTGGTTTCCCACTGCGGTGCAGCCCTGTCGGCATACCACGTCCAAAATCTCGAATACTGATGCTGTTGTCTTCATGAATAGTAACGGTAATTTTATCACCGTATCCAGCAAGCGCTTCATCGACCGAGTTATCAACGATTTCATAGACTAAATGATGAAGTCCACGTGTATCTGTTGAACCAATATACATACCCGGACGCTTTCTAACGGCATCTAAGCCTTCAAGTACTTGGATTGCTTCTTCGTTGTATGCCGTACTTTGAATTTTAGCCATCTAATCTCCTCCAACAAACGTTTGTTCGTGTTTTAATCTGTCTTAATCGTATTCTATTGTTAGACCATCTGTCAAACTTCATAGAAAAAGAGCGCGGTGCGCCCTTTAGCGATAAAAGTTTTATTTCAAAATGGCATGCTCTACTTTTATACACCGATCCATAATGACTGTATACCCTGCATCAGTCAACCGTTTGAATACATTTTCATCTACTACATTTAATTGAGACCAAAACACTGGACTTTCAATTTTCATAAAGTCATTAGCGATTTCTTCTAAAAATTCACTGCGTCGAAAAACATTAACGATGTCTACTTTCCCGGGTATCTCAGTTAAACGACCATAACTTTTCTCACCAAGTACAGTGTCTGTCATCGGATTAACCGGAATAATTCGGTAGCCAGCATGCTGCATTGCTTGAGACACAATATAGGAAGTACGACTAGGATCCGGGCTTAAGCCAACAACTGCAATAGTTTTAGCTGTGTCTAGTATAACTTTAATTTCTTTACGGCTAGGATTTTCCAAAATGATCACCTGTCCTTTTTATTCTATCATACACGATTTTGTCGTGTCTGTTGAATAATCTAACGTCTATTGTTCAAAGAAGTTCAGTCATGGTAAACTAAAACTATAAAATAAGCTTGTTGTAAAGGAGTTCATCATGACCATACTGCTACCCATGCTACTTGCATACTTACTTGGTTCAATCCCTTCTGCTCTATGGGTAGGGAAACTATTTTACAAAACTGATATTCGCACTCAAGGCAGTGGCAACTTAGGAGCTACAAATACTTTTCGAACACTTGGGAAAAAGGCAGGAATCGCTGTAACACTTTTAGATATATTAAAAGGTACTGCCGCTACATTAATACCGCTTTATATTGCAACGGATATTCATCCGCTTGTTTTTGGTGTATTGGCGGTAATCGGTCATATTTATCCTGTGTTTGCTAAATTTAAAGGTGGTAAAGCGGTTGCCACTTCAGGTGGTATCTTGCTCGGTTATCAATGGCCTTTGTTTATTATGGCTGTCGCAGTCCTATTGATTGCACTTAAAATCACTAAAATGGTATCCTTATCATCAATTATCTTAGCAGTTGTATTTATCGTCTATATCACCATTTATGCCATTTTCACTGGGGATTATTTGTTTATGGCTGTCATTTATATTTTGGCATTATTCATTATCTTCCGCCACCGCACTAATATTTCTCGTATTCGTGCAGGTACAGAATCGAAAATCAACTGGATGTAATCAGTGGAAGGACGTGTATTATGCAAATTAACATTAGCGACGACGCTCTCGATTGGTTTAAAGAAGAAATGGAAGTCACACAAGGAGAAGCCGTTCGCTTTTTCGTCCGTTACGGTGGCTCAAGTAAGCTACAGCCTGGCTTTTCACTAGGCGTAACAAAAGATCAACCTCAAGAAATAGGAGCTCAAGTCGAGCAAGATCAAGTAACTTACTTTATTGAAAAAAGTGATATTTGGTATTTCGACGGGCATAATCTCGAAGTTAGTGTAAATGATGACTTACACGAACTTGATTATTCATATGCAAAATAAAAAAGCATGAGCTATTCATGCTTTTTTATTTTGCAGTTTATTCAATTGCTCCAATTGGCCTTCACGTTGCAAAATGGTTCGCTGCCGCTCACCAAACAAATCAAAATGAGGATAATTACCCCGCAAATCCATCCATTCACGTTGTAATCCATACTGTTTTCCCCATGTTTCGAGCTTATTTAAGTCATTGCATCCTACTTTTGTTACCGTATTGCAGCCAGGAAAACGATCATCTACCCAATAATGCGTCAAAAATGAAATTCTTCCGCCATCGACTCCTTGCTTCCAAGACTCAAGTTCGTCTCTTTTAATTCCGAACGCCATTGGGAACCTGTTTTTTAATTTCTTCGTATTTTTTATGCCATTCTGGGTAGATTTTTTGAATGGACACAGGACGGAACGATTCTTTTTTCACGACGACGTGTTCAGATAAAGCCTTAGCGGCGATTGTTCCATCTTCATGAACAATTTCATAGCCATATTTTGTCCGCAAACGTCCATGTTCTTCTACCCAAGTTCGGACAAATGCTTTTTGTCCATACCGGAGTGCTGCTTTATATTGAATGGAAATATCCACCACAGGAGATAAGTAGCCGTCTTTTTCCATACCTGCATAAGTAAACCCTAAATCTTCAATCAACTGTGTACGGCCTATTTCTAGCCAAATAATGTAGTTTGCGTGGTAAACAACGCCCATTTGATCTGTTTCTGCGTAACGAATTTCAATTTCTTTTTCGCTTATGTACATATCCACTTCACCTCTTTATCAGTATACAAGAAATTTCTTTTTGATTGTATTAAATCACTTTCTTAAACTTTTAGGCTAGAACCATTAATTTATCAGAAAGACAAAAAAAGCTGTCGTGTAATTTCCGACAGCTTTTTCATCTAATTTTTATACTTCTAGCAATTTATTACGTAGCACCATTTGCAAGATACCACCGTGACGGAAGTAGTCTACTTCCACTTCAGAATCGAAGCGTGCCAACACTTGGAACTCAGTTACTTTACCATCTTCAGCAGTAGCTGTAGCAGTAAGAACGTCGCGTGGTTTCACGTCATCAGTCAAGTTAACACTGATTGTTTCGTGTCCAGTTAATCCAAGAGAATCTGCGCTTTCGCCGTTAACAAATTGCAACGGTAGAACGCCCATCATGACAAGGTTTGAACGGTGAATTCGCTCATAGCTTTCAGCGATAACTGTTTTGATGCCCAGAAGGAATGTTCCTTTAGCCGCCCAGTCACGTGAAGAACCCATGCCGTAATCTTTACCAGTCAAGACCACCAGTCCTGTACCTTGTTCTTGGTATTTCATTGCTGCATCGTAAATCGCCATCGTTTCGCCCGTTGGCCAGTAAGTTGTGTAACCGCCAGTTGTTCCTGGAGCTACTTGGTTACGAATACGAATGTTGGCGAAAGTTCCGCGCATCATGACTTCGTGGTTACCACGACGAGATCCATAAGAGTTAAAATCACGTGGCTCAACGCCATTTTCACGAAGATATAGACCTGCAGGCGTATCTTTACCAATCGCACCAGCTGGTGAAATATGGTCAGTCGTAATAGAATCTGCGAATTTCGCAACTACACGAAGATCAGATAACGCTTGGATTGGCTCAGGCTCTTTTGAAAGACCTTCAAAGAACGGTGGGTTTTGGATATACGTTGATGTCGAATCAAACGCATACAATGAATCATCGTTTGTTTCAATTGCGTTCCAAGCTTCGTTCTCGTTGAATACATGCTCGTATTCTTTACGGAACAATTTTGGAGTAACCGTATCTTTAACTGTTTTTTTGATTTCTTCAGTTGTTGGCCAGATGTCTTTAAAGAAAACGTCTTTGCCTTCTTTGTCTTTACCAATTGGATCAACTGCAAAGTCGATATCCACAGTACCAGCAAGTGCATAAGCAACAACTAGCATTGGAGATGCCAAGTAGTTCGCTTTAACAAGTGGGTGAATACGTCCTTCAAAGTTACGGTTACCAGACAATACAGATGATACTAATAAATCGTTATCAAGAATAGCTTCTTCGATTTCAGGAAGCAATGGACCTGAGTTACCGATACATGTTGTACAGCCGTAGCCTACTAAGTTAAAGCCGATTTGGTTCATATAATCCAATAAACCGGAATCGTTCAAGTAACCCGTAACAACTTTAGATCCTGGAGCTAATGAAGTTTTCACATAAGCAGGTGGAGTTAATCCTTTTTCAACTGCTTTTTTCGCTACTAGTCCAGCACCCAACATTACGTATGGGTTAGAAGTGTTTGTACAAGATGTAATGGCTGCAATTGCCAATGCACCAGTCTTCATGTCGACTGTTTTGCCGTTTTTAAAATTGACTGTTGCCGTTTTTTCGATTTCAGCTTCACCAAGTGCAAAACCATGAGGTCCTTCTTCGCCTGTTACAGCTTTGTTAAACTCAGTTTTCATTTCAGATAACGGAATCAAATCTTGTGGACGTTTTGGTCCTGCAAGGTTAGGTTCAATTTCAGAAAGATCAATTTCTACTAAGTCTGTGTAAATTGGATCTTCGTTATCGACAGTAAAGAACATGTCATTCGCTTGCAAATATGCTTTCGTTACAGCAATTTGCTCTTCATCACGTGCAGTTAAACGCATGTAATCAAGTGCTTCTTCGTCAACTGGGAAGAATCCACAAGTGGCACCGTATTCTGGAGCCATGTTAGCAATCGTTGCGCGGTCAGCAAGTGGCAATGTCGTAACACCAGGACCGAAGAATTCAACGAATTTACCTACTACACCTTTTTTACGCAAAGTTTGTGTCACTTTCAGCGCCAAATCAGTTGCAGTTGCACCGTTTGGAAGTTCGCCTGTCATTTTAACACCGATAACTTCAGGAATCGGGAAGTATGAAGGTTGTCCGAGCATCCCGGCTTCAGCTTCGATGCCCCCAACGCCCCATCCAAGAACACCAATTCCGTTGATCATTGTCGTATGGGAATCTGTTCCGAACAATGTATCAGGGAAAGTTTCGAATGTACCGTCTTCGTTTTCAATTGAATGGACAACGTTTGCCAGGTACTCAAGGTTTACTTGGTGAACGATACCTGTCGCAGGTGGAACTGCACGGTAGTTGTCATATGCTTTTTGAGCCCAGCTAAGAAACTGGTAACGTTCAGCGTTGCGTTCAAACTCAAGCTCCATATTAATGCGAAGTGAATCTTCAGTGCCATAGTTATCAACTTGAACCGAGTGGTCAATGACAAGATCTACTGGGATTTCAGGATTGATTTTGTTCGGGTCTCCACCCATTTCAGCCATTGCTGAACGAAGTGCAGCCAAATCAACAACTACTGGTACACCGGTGAAATCCTGAAGAATAACACGTGAAGGTTTAAATGGAACTTCCGCTTCTTTGTTAACATCTTTGCCCCATTTAGCTAATTCTTCAACGTGCTCATCTTTGATAACGTAGCCATCGTGCTGACGTAATACCGATTCTAATAACACTTTAATTGAGTAAGGAAGGCGTGATACTTTAGCGATCCCTGCTTCTTCTAATGCCGCTAAACGATAATAGTTGTACGTTTTGTCATTTAGCTCAAAAGAAGTACGACTATTGTGCAAACTGCTCTTTGCCATATGTGTGTTCCTCCTTTGAATCTTCTGAAAAGCCCTAAACAGCACTCTTCTCCTCTTCTATCATACCGAATGTAAGACTATAAGTAAATTACATAAAAATTATAGAAAGTGATAAGTTTTTCAAACGACTATAATTTTAAGTCATTCAGTTTACTTAAGGTCTCTTGTAACTGCTTGAAATGGCGTTTTTCGTGCAATCCGACAAAAGGAAACCACTGACTTAGTGGTACTTTTCCAAAGACTGGATGGTCCATTGATTTTTCTTTAAGTTGTGCCTTTGTTGCAGAGTCATATACTTCGTATAGAAAATTATGTGATTTGTTTAATCGTTCTTTCACTTCTTCGAGTGTTGTGAATTCATCGGTAGGTATGACATGGTCTGGAGCTTCTACTTTAAACGAACGACTAACAGTCAAGGCAATTGGTTTTTTTATGACCTTTTCGCTTTTTTCTTTTGTGAGTTCTTCAGATACACTTTTTGCTACAACTTTTTCCATCAAATGAAGATGATCTAAAATTTGAATAGGTGACCATTCGGCTTCTGATGGTTTTCGATTTAACTCGTCATCCGTCATCCCTTTTACTGCTTGAAGAACTTGGTTTCTAATTTTTGCATTGTCTTCTTTAAACATCTTTTAGCCACCTTTAATTTGTCTTATTACCTATCTCTCTTAACATACCCTATAAACAGCGAATTAAGTACCTATTGTGGCTAGAATTTACGAAAAAGTGAAAAGAGCTCGTTTAGCCTATTGACAAGGGAAAGCACGTTCTATTTTTCTGAATGAATGGTATAATGTAAGGAAATCCTTTAAGAAGAGGTGACGTACGATGCCTTATGGTTACGAGAAATTCCGACTGGACAACGGCATTAGTCCGAATACCGTTGTTCATGAAGTTCAATTAATTCGCTCGCTCTTCGCTTTTCTTAGGCACACATATAAAAAACCGGTCGAACCACATGATATTCGTCCAACTGATATTCAGCAATTTTTAATGGATCAACACATGGCCGGCATTAAAGACAGCACCTTAAACCGAAAATTAATTTATATTAGAAGATGGTTTGACTATATGTGGCAGATTGGTCGCATTCCAAATGACTTTATGCCTAAATTTAAATTCAGCAGAAAACTTGATCTGACACCAGCTGATATTCATATGAACTATGAAGAGTTATTGAAAAAGAAAGATGCTGTACTCGAAGCCGATCGCTTATCGTTGAATGCAAAAGTTTTATACTTACTGTATTTACGTGGACTTCGTCTTCGTGATATGGTTGATATTGATGTCGATAATTTTGATGATCGTGACGGTAAGCTTTTATTGGCTGTTGATAAAAAAGATGGCTATCAATGTCGAATGGAATTCACGGATAAAGAAATTCCGGTTATGCTCGATGCAATTGAACGTGCAGTATTCCGTGGTACACCTTACTTGCTATCTTCTAAAGTAAAAAATGAATATACAATGTTTCAAATGGGTTCTTTGTCTGACTACACAGAAGCGCTTTCTTCCTTTGTTGGAATGCCGATACGTTCGGGTGATATTCGCTTTGCATATGTGTATTATTTGTATTCTGTTGAACATAAAAATCTGGAAGAAATCCAAGAAACGCTTGGCGTTTCACTCGATTCTGCTTCTCGGATTCTTAAAGACTCACTGACCCGTTTAAAGCGATAAATCAAAAACATGAAAACAGCCTACCCCATAGAAATTGGGATAGGCTGTTTTCATGTTTCCGGTCATGTGAAAAAACCGAAATCCAAGGCAAAATTAAAAATGAGCAACGTATGGAACACAACGAAAATCATCGCTTGTCGATCTAATTTCTTTACATTTTCATATTGCATCAGGACCACCCCTTCTCTACTTAGTAGTCTGATTATACTGAAAAGAAAGACTTTCTGCAAGTAATGTTTCTTTCTATTTTTTTTACTTTATACTTAAGAAAAAGAATTGGAGTGGACAAAATGAAAAAAGCATTATTGGTTGTCGATTATACGGTAGACTTTGTAGCAGATGACGGAGCGTTAACATGTGGTAAGCCAGGACAAGCAATTGAAGAAACCATTTGTCAGCTGACAGAGGAATTTTTAGCGAACGAAGAATTGGTTATCATGCCGGTCGATCTACATGAAAAAGATGACACTTACCACCCTGAGACAAAACTATTTCCTCCGCATAATATAAGGGGAACTGCTGGTCGAGCGTTATATGGTCGTCTTGCAGACATTTATGAAGCCAATAAAAAACGTATACTTTGGATGGATAAAACAAGATATAGCGCATTTGCAGGTACAAACTTAGAATTATTGTTGCGAGAGCGCAATATTGAAGAAATTCATATTGTTGGCGTATGTACAGATATTTGTGTATTGCACACAGCGGTAGATGCATACAATAAAGGATTCACTATTTTTATTCATAAAAATGGGGTTGCAAGTTTCGACCAAGCCGGTCATGATTGGGCTTTGCGTCACTTCACCGCAACCTTAGGCGCAGAAGTTTTATAGTTTTTTTATTTTTTATGTTTCAAATGTAATGAATAAGGTTATATCTAAAGTGTAGCACTTATACATCACATTAAAAGGAGCTGGAAAAAATGGGTTTTATTTTGTATCTTATTATGGGTGGTATCATCGGTTGGATCGCCGGAATGATTCTTGGTAAAGACGTACCAGGCGGAGTTATTGGTAACATTATTGCAGGTATCATCGGTGCTTGGTTAGGTGGACTAATCCTTGGAGATTTAGGTCCAGTTATCTGGGACGTAGCAATTATTCCTGCATTAATCGGTGCTTTGATCTTTGTATTCGTTCTTAGCCTGATCATGGGATCTATGAGAAAAAAATCATAAGAAGGTAAGTAAAAAGAGTAGACATATTGTCTACTCTTTTTTTGCGTCAATTTAGTTGTTCTTCATATAAATGGTAATAATGAAGTACATCTGCTACATATTTTTCACTATGATTGTATTGAAAAATAGCTTTTTCTAAATCTCCTTCAGCTGCACCGTTTTGTGATAGGTAATTCGCGGCACTGTACAAGGAATCAGTTAAGTTATACGGATCGGCAATGCCATCACCATTACCATCAACACCGTACCCACCGTAATAAGCAATAACATCAATATCAACTTTATCTTCTTCACTAATGTTCCCTTGTCCTTGTCCTGAGCAACTTGGATGTCTCCATCCTACAAATGTACACGGCATAAACTGAAGATGCCCTTCTGCTCCAACGGGAGACAGTAACGGATCCATTGTCGAAAATCTAGTTTCAATCCGGTGATGTGCTGCAAGCAATGTCCAAGGGATATTGTAAGCATCTGCCGCTTCTTTATACAACGGTATATTTTCTTCAGGAACTTTTAACTCGATCAAGTGGCTGGGTGCTTCTTTAATGGTTTTAACCACCAACTCCGAATTGACCACGGCAAAAATAAGAATAGCAATTGTCATTGCAACAATCGCTGCTGGAACGAAAAGAATTAAACACCCTATCTTCCGCTTCCATCTTCTTGGTAATTTCTTTTTAATCATTTTCCCACACCTAATAATTCATTTGCTTAAGTGTAGCATATGATTGCACAGTTTACCTTTTTAGAGTCAAGATTTGGAAGTAACTAGTTAACGTATTCTACATTTTTCAAAATCTTTCTGATATGATAAACAATAGATTAATGGAGGTAGATACTATGTGGGAAGATTTTAAGAAATTCGCTTTAAAAGGTAACGTCCTCGACTTAGCTGTTGCTGTAGTTATTGGTGCAGCTTTTGGGAAAGTCGTATCTTCTTTAGTAGAAGATATTATTATGCCAGTTGTTGGAATTTTGGTCGGCGGAATTAGCGTTGAAGATTGGAGTTATAAGGTTAATGATGTAGTCTTGAATTACGGTTTATTTATTCAATCTATAATCGACTTTTTCATCATTGCATTCTCTATCTTCATGGTGATCCGCATCTTTACAAAAATGAAACGCAAGAAAGATGTACCTGCTGAGGAAGAGCCGGAAGTTTTGGACAAAACTCAGGAAATTTTAATAGAAATTAAAGACTTGTTAAGCAAAGAAAGAACCGGTCTTTAAATAAAAGAGTCAGTGAAAGTAGTTTATTTCACTGACTCTTTTGGATCCATGCAAAGCATAATTTGAACAAACCAACAGAAAAGTCATAAACAACTCGATATGACCGAGTTGTTTATGACTTAGAATAGCTTGAAATTATTTTTTTATTCAAGCAAGTTACGCAAATCATTGACAATGTCTTTTACAGGAACATCGTCAAAGCCGTCATAATTATTAACGACAACTCCTTCTTGGTCAACCAAATAAAAACTTGTTCCATGTATTACTTGGTCACTTTCGGGATCGTTTCGTACAAAAGACTTAAAATTATCTTTAGCATATTCAGCAATTTCAAGTTGTGTATAGCCAGTCAACAAATGCCATTTCGACTCATCAGTCACTGTATAATTTGATAAATAAGCTTGCATAGTTTCGGGTGTATCAACGACTGGGTCTACGCTGAATGCCACAATTTTATAATCCTCTAAGCCTTCCGCTTCAAGTTCTTCTTGAATGCTGCTTAAATTAAATGTCATCGGTGGGCAAACCGTCTCACAATTCGTGAAAACAAAAGTCGCCAGCCAAGGCGTGCCTTTCAAATCCTCCAAAGAAACGGTGTCTCCTCGCTGATCTGTATAAGAAAAATTTTCAATTGCGGAATTACCGCACGCTGATAACAATAGCACTAAGCTCAGCAATGCAGCAATAGAGATAAATCGCATAAAATTGCCCCCACTCTTCTATCTCTTTAATCATAGCGAAAGTGTAGAAACGGCACAATACATCTTAAAGCTTCATTGTCACAAATTTGTGAAGTCAGTTTAGCTTTAAGGTTAAAAGTGCGTCATGAATGGCGACCAACTTCGTTTCCACACGGTGCATCAAATAAAAAGACACAAATATAGGGAATCCGAGTTCTTGAATCCATTGCATCCACTCAGCCATAAATCTCACCTCCGATCAAGAAAAGCTGAAGCTGTCGTTTAGAATCGACAGGCATAAGACGATCTGGCGAAGCGGCGTTTTTTGCCGCACAGCCAGAGTGGCTTATGACCCGAGAATCTGACAGCTAAAGCTAGATAATAAGAAAAACTGAAGCTGTCACTATCGAATCGACAGGCATAAGACGATCTGGCGAAGCATCGATCTCACTACTTTTCGTTCTTCTAATGGAAAAAGCTCCCCAAATTTAGGAGAGCTTTTTGCTTATACTTCGTACTCCACAATATTTCGCTCAACAATACGAGCGCCTTTCACAGCACCTAATGGTGAGCCTTCCACTTCAAAAACAGCGTGTGTAATAATATCCTGCATTCCCACAAGCAATTCAGCATCTGTGACGTCTTCTCGGGGTTCATCTACTGTCAAGGTGACATCTTTCCCCGCAGTTGTCGTAAAGATCAATTCCAATGTTTTAGCCATCTTTTCTTCCTCCTAAAATGTATTATTGATAAATTGTACTAGCGGATTGTTTTTCAACATCCATTAATGTTTTTGTTCCAAAGTTCGTTAAAATAGCTGCTGTATCGAAAATTCCCTCTGCAGCTGCCGCTTCTTTAACGTTGTGGTACGATTTAAATTTTCTCTTCACTTTGCCATTCGCATCCAATCCGTTGTCGTATGTGCAGCGAATACTGGCACTCTTAAAATCGCTATAAGCCATGTTTCTCACCTCCTTTCATTCGCTATATAGACACAGATAGAAAAAAGAGATACATTTTTAATGAATTTCTTTCTAAATCCTTCTATAATAGAAGTAATGGAAAGAACGAGGTGAAACAATATGGAACTGAATGGCTGGTTTTTATGGTTTATTCTATTTTGGGGAGTCGTATTAGTAGGACTTTTTGCCATTGGTGGGTTCTTTATGTTTAGAAAATTTCTGAAGTCGATGCCGAAAAAAGACGGTCTTTCAGATTTGAACTGGGAAGAATATTATGTGGACAAAACCATTCATTTATGGGGCGATGAAGAAAAAGCGATGTTAAACGAATTGGTGCAACCAGTTCCTGATTTATTCCGTCCGGTCGCTAAACAGAAAATTGCTGGCAGAATCGGGCAAGTTTTACTCGAGGAAAAAGCTAAAAAGATGAAATTGGAGCATATTATTCGTGGTTACATTCTAGCCACACCAAAAAGAGATCATAAATTTTTACGCAAGAAATTAAAAGAAATGCAAATCGATGTCAATCCTTACGAACAGTATTTTGGACAGTAAAAAGCGCCGCTCCCTTTTATGAGGGAACAGCGCTTTTGTTTTTTGTAGCGAGTTTTTTGTATTGCCAAAGCATAGTCAATCGCCATGGCCAAAGCATACCGAATGCTAAAATCCAGAACATGCCACCTAGTTCCCCAACATCTATACTAGAGCTCAAGACGACTTTACCAATCACACGAACTAGTAACAATCCAAATAAAATAAAGACAAATGCTTTTGATTGTTTCAAGTAAATATCCTCATCACGAATTTCGAATTTTGAAGTCCAAATTAAGATTGTCGAAAAGAGGATGCCAACTGCTAAAGCTTCTAAAATCTGCATAGGTGCAACTCGGAAAACTGGGAATATAAACATCAATGCCCCAGTCGACATAAAAAATGGAGGAAGAATGATTTTTTTGACCGAAGCTGGCTTTTTTGCTGCTTTTGAACGAACAATCATTGCGAGCAAGCCCATCACAAAAGCACCAACTGTCGTAATGATTAAATAGACTTCAGTGGGAATTTGATCAAACATCTACATTATCCTCCAGCTCATCTAATCGACGACGCAATTCATCAATCGGCACAAATCGTGCAAAACGCTGAACTTCTTTACCTTCGCGGAATAAGATCACAACAGGTGCTGTAAACAGAATCAATTGTCCAGCCATTTCTGGTACTTTCGTAGCGTTGACCAAGTAAAACGGCAGC
The DNA here is from genome assembly GCA_038243515.1 of Caryophanales bacterium. GTDB lineage: Bacteria > Bacillota > Bacilli > Bacillales_A > Planococcaceae > Planococcus. Next base: position 51,559 of record JBBSRA010000002.1, on the reverse strand, counting down.
TTGTAATCATTTTCAAAGCTTTCTACTTGAGGATGTAAACCTTCACAGACTGAACAATTGTCCGTTTTCACAAAAAGCAAAAAGGTCTGCTCTTTACCAACTAGCGAATGGAATTCTTCTATCTTTGAGATGGGTTTCACTGGTTTCACCTACTTTATACTAATTTAAAATCCTTGGAAATCTCCGAAAATTGGGCTAAGCACACGAATTAAGTACGTCATGCCATCAAAAAACAGTAAAATACCAACTGCAATCATAACATATCCGCCAGCTTTCATGATTTTTTGGTTGTGTTTACGCAACCACCCCATACGTGTCACGAAGAATGATAAGACAAAAAACGGAATAGCGAAACCGAGTACGTAAGCTAGCATATACCAAACGCCAGATCCTGGATTTGTTGCAGCAAGTGCATAAATAGCTGCTGTTATGGGTCCTGTACATGGCGTCCAACCTGCTGCAAAGGCTAGACCAATTACGAATGTGCCAAGAAATCCTGACGGTCGGTTTTTAAAAGAGAACTTGCGGTCTTGCATTAGGAATTTTGGTGAAAAAACCCCAACAATCATTAATCCGAACAAGACAATGAAAATTGCGCCCGCTTGGCGAATTACTTCGTCGTATTGAATAAACCATTCATAGAAAAATGAAGTGCTAAACCCGAGTGCGATAAAGATTGTTGAAAAGCCTAACAAGAAAAACAAAGTATGAAACATGCCTCGTCTTTGCATCACTTTTTTATCGTTTTTAATTTCGTCCATGGTCATACCTGTTATATAGGATAAAAATGCAGGATACAAAGGCAGTGTGCATGGAGAAATAAAACTCAAAAAGCCGGCTCCAAAAGCTAAAAATAGATTAATATCAGATCCCACTTGTAATTCTCCTTCCTGTGCTCTCCTCATCTTAACAAATTTCCTACTGAAACACTGCTTCTGTACCTGTGAAATCTTTGTGGACAAATTTTTTCATTTGCTGCACTGATTTTTCTTAGTTACTTTGGTGTTGAATTTTTATAAAATTCCTTTTGTAATTTACTACATATAAAATTAAAAACATGTTTTTTAAAACTATTCCTTTTAATAAAACAATACTTCCACCCAAACACTGGGTGGAAGTATTGTGGAGATAGTCAATACGCTTAAGAGATACTAAACAAGTATTACCCGTTAGAAGCTCATTTTTATTTAGCCAAGTTTTTTCTGTACTATGGGCGCTTTGTGTAAATCAGAAGACTTTCCTGCTTTTAATAGCCCATTTCTTCAAGGCCATACTACTACATTCACGAATGCTATCTCTCTTGTAATGTAAAGATACAGTAAAGACTGTTGCGCACATTAACTATTTTAAATCAGCGTTTCCTAGTTTACTTGACAATATCATTTTGCAACAAATACATTTTATGGTATAAACCTCGTTGCTGAAGCAATTGCTGATGTGTGCCTCGCTCTACAATTTCTCCCTGATGCAATACCAAAATCAGTTCTGCATCTTGAATGGTGCTAAGTCTGTGGGCGATCGCGATAGTTGTCCGCCCGAGTCGCATGCGTTCAAGACTCATTTGAATTGCGACTTCTGTTTCGGTATCAATATTTGCAGTAGCTTCATCACGTACCAAAATCTTCGGATCGGTCGCGATTGTCCGCGCAAATGCTACCAATTGACGCTGACCACTTGAAAACGTCGATCCGCGTTCAGTCACTTTTTGATGATACCCTTCTGGTAAAGCTTCGATAAACCGATTTGCTTGGACGAATTCTGCTGCTTTACGAACATCCGAATCAACCATTGTTTGGTCGTATAAACGAATATTGCTTTTAATTGTTCCATAAAAAAGAAAAGGATCTTGCAATACCAATCCTAATTTTTTGCGTAACTCAGTAGTTTCATATTCTTTCACTGACACACCGTCTATGAAAATTTCGCCTTTTGTAAATTCATAAAAGCGCATCAATAAATTAATGATAGAGCTTTTCCCGCTACCGGTATGGCCAACTATGCGACCGTTTGTCCTGGCAACGCGGTAAATGAAATATTTTTTAAGACATCGGTTTGCCCATCGTAAGAAAAGCTGACATCTTGAAACTCGATTCAACCTTCACTGATTTTGGTGGACATACCTGTTTGACGTGGTATTTTTTCTTGCTCATCTAGTAATAAGAACACACGTGATGCTGCTACAATCGCTTGCTGAAAAACAGATAGACGTTGCATCACTTGATTAATGGGTTCAAAAAATCGATCAATATACGTAACAAACGCATAAATCACACCAACTTCGACAGTGTTTGAAAATGATGTAATGCCGAAATAACTGAGCAACAAAATTAATGCCAATGCATAAACCAAGTCAATCGCTGGACGTAATAATAGGGCATCGACTTTGATGTTTCGTTTTCCTGCTTGCCAATGCTTATCGTTGATGGCGTTAAATTCGTCTTTTAAGCGGTTTTCTTGACCTAACGCCTGAATCATTCCCATACCTTGTACGGATTCGGATAATTTGGCATTTAATTGGCCAAGACGCTCTCGAAGGTCTAGATAAAATACTGAACTATATTTTCGGTATAAGTAGATAATCCATGCAAGCATTGGCAATAACGCCAAAGTAATGAGTGCTAATCGGACATTTAATATAAACATTGCGATATAGACACCGACAATCAAAAATGCACTTTGAATAAAACCAATCAGTACGGTAACAAACATTTCTTTAATAGCTTCCGTATCATTCGTGACACGCGACACAATACCTCCTGCAGGTGTTTTGTCGAAATAACGCATGCCGAGTCCGTGTACTTTTGTAAAGACATCAACCCGCAGTTGTTGAATGATTTTCAATGCCGCTTCTTGAAACTTCAATAATTGAAAATAACTGATGATCACATTAGACAGTTGAATAAATAGATAAGCAGCTGCCAAACCAACAATTGGTCCTGTTGGAAAGTTTCCTGGTGTTAAATAATCGTCGATGAAAATTTTGATAAGATAAGGTCCTAGTACATCGCCAAGTACTGTTAGGATTAAAAATCCCATTGCCAGTGCCAGCATTTTTTTGTGCGGCATTAAATACTGTAATAAGCGCTTTAAGATAACCCACTGATCTCGTCCAGTCAATTCTTGCTGTTTCTCGGTTTCTTTGGCCAGCATTATGACTCGCCTCCTTGTTCGACAAGCGCTTCTAATTGCTGCAGCTCATACATCTCATAATAACGTCCTTTTTTCTTCATCAATTCTTCATGTGAACCAATCTCTTCCACAGTTCCTTGGTCTATTACTATAATCTGATGCGCATGTTGAATAGCACTTAGACGGTGTGACGTAATAATAGTCGTTTTTCCTGCTCGCGTTTTCTTCAACGATTTTAGGATAGACTCTTCTGTTTTAGCATCTACTGCTGACAATGAATCATCCAAAATCAAAAGCTCAGGAGTTGTCATAAGCGCTCGTGCAATTGAAATTCGCTGCTTCTGACCGCCTGACAACGACACACCACGTTCTCCGACCATCGTTGCATAACCTTCCGTAAAGTTTAAAATGTCTTCATGGATGTATGCCAATGTAGCAGCATCTTGAACTTCCTCTAGACTAGCGTTTGGACGCGCGAAGGCAATGTTGCCGGCAATGCTTGTTGAAAACAAAAAATGGTCTTGAGGAACATAGCCGATTGCTTGACGCAATCGCTGTTTTTTATAGCGATCAATAGAATATTCTCCAAACCGGATCGAACCTTTATAATCATCAAATTCTCGTAACAACAAACGCAAAATTGCAGATTTACCGGATCCTGTCTTTCCGACAATGCCCAGTGTCTCACCGCGCTTAACCGTAAAATGGACATCACGAAGCGCCGCTCGGTCATCTCCAGTAAATTTAAACTGCTCTAATGAAAAGACTAAATCTCCTGCCGGGTCTTTGTCAATCGCATCTTCTCTGTCATCGATATCAATCGGTTCTGCTAGTAATTGGCGAATGCGATTATAAGAAGCACGCCCACGCTCCACAATATTAAACAGCCAGCCAAACGCCAGCATCGGCCACACTAATAAGCCTAAATAAGCAGTAAAGGCAATGAGGTCACCAATCGTCATGTCACCATTGGTCACAAAGTAAGAACCAAATCCAATGGTTAGAAAATAACAAATGCCGATAATCGCCGAAATCGTTGGATCAAACAAAGAATCCACGCGTGCCACTCGAATATTTTCTTCTACCACATGCTCCGATAAATTTCTAAAATCTTCAATGTCTTGCTGTTCTTGACCAAAGGTCTTGATGACTTTCATTCCGGAGATGCTTTCTTGTGTTTTATCATTTAATCCCGAAAAAGCTTGTTGTGCACTGCGAAATCGTTCATGCATCAATTTCCCGTAGTAATTAGTCATATAAGCCATTACTGGCATTGGTAATAACACAATCAACGTTAACTTCCAATCGATTGTGATTGCCATCGCTGCAATTACAAAACCACCTGTCGCAATCGAATCAACTAGTGTTAAAACACCTGAACCGGCAGTTTGTTGCACTGCTTGTAAGTCATTAGTAGCGTGTGCCATCAAATCACCAACACGGCGTCTCTGATAAAAAGCCGGTGACATTTGTGTAAAATGTTGAAATAATCGCTCTCGTAAACTGCGAGCCAACAGAACCGATGAGCCAAAAATCTGTAATCTCCAAGTATATCTAAGAGCATACATTGCTAATGCGGTCAACTATAAATCCAATAATACGCGGAGGCAATACTCCGAGAAATGCGACAATCATCAATAAAAATATTCCCAAAGTATATTGCTTTTTTCGTTCTTTAAAAAACCAGCCTAATTCCCAAAATACGCGCATTTCATTTTATCCCTTGCTGTTTTATGTTTTTTCTATTGTATTTTGATGCAGTATTTTTTATCTCGTTTATTTTAGCGAATTTTGTTAACTATTGGAAAAACAATGCTTCGACTTATGAAATAAGTTGGTCTTCTAGATGGACTTGATACTTTCTCACAAGTTGTTTCTAGGAAAGCTCCAAAAAAAAGTCAAAAAACAAAAGCCGATTTTCCAAGGGGAAGAAGAAAATCGACTTTTAGAGACCGACTGCGGGTACCAATCGCTATCGGCTTTATAGAATGGACTTTTTACCCGATAAGTTGCTTGGCAAGTCCCAATTGATAATATACTTGTTTAAACCCTGTGCCGCCCAGTGAGTTTTTGCGCTCTACTGCTGTCCTTGGCATTAAAGTTGTGTAAATATCTTTATCGATTAACGAACTTGCTTCTTGAAGATCCGTAAGTGGTAAATCTTTTAGGAAATAACCACGTTGGATGCACGTGAAAACGAGTTTCCCAGTCACATCATGTGCTTCTCGGAAAGGCATACCTTTTGAAGCTAAATAATCCGCTAATTCGGTAGCATTTGAAAAATCAGAATGAACTGCTTTTTCCATAGAATCTGTACGAACCGTCATGGTACGAATCATGCCTTCGAAAATAGGCAAAGAGCCCATTAATGTATGAACCGTGTCAAACATACCTTCTTTGTCCTCTTGCATGTCTTTGTTATAAGCTAGCGGAAGACCTTTTAATGTCGTCAACAAGCCAAACAAATTGCCGTATACCCGTCCAGTCTTACCGCGAATTAACTCTGCCATATCTGGATTTTTCTTTTGGGGCATAATGCTCGACCCCGTAGAGAAGGTGTCATCTAATTCAATGAAGCGGAATTCTTCACTAGACCAAAGAATAACTTCTTCGGCAAAACGAGACAAGTGCATCATCAACATCGATGAGTTACTAAGAAATTCAAGAATAAAATCACGATCACTTACGGCATCTAAACTATTTTGATAAACAGCTGAAAATCCTAGAAGTTCTGCTGACATTTCACGGTCGATTGGAAACGTTGTACCGGACATTGCCCCCGCTCCGAGCGGGGAAATATCGATGCGTTTCATTGATTCAGTCAATCGTTCTTTATCCCGTTGCAACATCCAAAAATATGTCATCAAGTGATGTCCAAATGAAATCGGCTGTGCACGCTGAAGATGCGTGTATCCTGGTACTATTGTTTCGACATGCGTTTCCGCTTGCGTCACAATTGCATCTTGAAAAGCCGTGATCGCTCCAATGATTTCGCCAACGCGATTTTTTAAATATAAATGCATATCTGTCGCTACTTGGTCATTTCGGCTTCTCGCGGTATGTAATTTTCCGCCAACTGGACCGATTTCGTCAATTAACTGTTTTTCTAAATTTAAGTGGATATCTTCGTTTGACACACTATATTCCAAGTCGCCATTTTGCGCTTTTTGTTTTAGTGTTGCAAGACCGGATAATATAAGTTCTGCTTCTTCTTTAGAAAGAATATGGCAAGCAGACAGCATTTTTACGTGCGCTGTGCTACCTTCTAAATCTTCCATTACCAGCTTTTGATCATAGGAAATGGAAGCGCCAAACTCGTCGACCCACTGTTCAGCCGATTTTTGAAAACGGCCTCCCCACAGTTTTGTCATGACTTTACCTTCTCTTTCAAGTCTTCAGGAACCGCTACTTCTTTTTTATTTACAATAGCGTTAACAACTGTCGGAAGACCCCAAAGTTCAATAAACCCAACTGCAGACGCATGATTAAATGTATCATCTGTTGAATAAGTAGCCAATTGTTCATTATAAAGCGAATTCGCTGACTTACGCCCTTCAATAATTGCATGTCCTTTAAACAGTTTCACACGCACTGTACCATTTACAAACACTTGTGTTTCTTTCAAAAATGCTTCTAAGGCAACACGTAATGGCGAGAACCATAAGCCTTCATAAATCAATTCAGTTAGTTTCTTTTCAATAACTGGTTTGAAATGAGCCATTTCTTTTACCAATGTAATGTCTTCAAGCTCTTTATGTGCAGCAATTAATGTCATTGCAGCAGGAGCTTCATACACTTCACGAGATTTGATGCCAACTAAACGATTTTCAATGTGGTCAATTCTTCCCACACCATGTTTACCAGCAATTTTATTTAATTCTAGAATAAGTTTAGAAAACGAGTACGATACACCGTTTAATTGCGTGGGAACACCATTGACGAATTCAATTTCGACAATATCCGCTGTATCTGGTGTTGTTTCTAATGAATTTGTAATATCGTATGCTTCTTCTGGTGGCGTTGTCCATGGATTTTCTAACACACCACATTCGTTTGCACGCCCCCAAAGATTTTGGTCAATCGAATATGGGCTATCCAAGTTTACTGGAATTGGAATATTATGTTCTTTTGCATAAGCAATTTCTTCGTCACGTGACCATCCCCATTGTCTAACTGGTGCAACTACTTCAAGATTTGGGTTTAGTGATTTAATAGAAACTTCAAAACGGACTTGGTCGTTTCCTTTACCTGTACAGCCATGTGCGACAGCACTCGATCCTGTAGCTTCTGCGATTTCAACTAGTTTTTTTGAAATTAACGGACGCGAAAGTGCAGAAACTAGTGGATATTTACCTTCATATAAAGTATGAGCTTGCAGTGAAATTAATGCATATTCATCCGCAAATTCGTCTCTTGCATCAATCATATAACTTTCGACTGCTCCTACTTGAAGTGCTTTTTGTTTAATAAAATCTAAATCTTTTCCTTCACCAATATCCAGACATACAGCAACAACATCGTAGCCATGATCTTTTAGCCATGGAATGGCAACCGATGTATCTAATCCACCTGAGTATGCGAGTACAATCTTTTTATTCAATATGAAAACCCCCAATGTATTTTTATGCACTATAAGAAATGAATATACACATAATATCACGGATATTTAACAAGCGCAAGAAATACCTCGAGAAATTTTCATAAAAAAAAGCAGCCGAAGCTACTCCGTTTTCTTTATTCATTATCATCTCCACTAATGTTGTACTCATGTGTTTCCAAATCAATTCGAACTTCATTCATTTCGCCTGTTTCCATATTACTGAATAAAAAACCAATTTCATTATCACGGACAACAGGCTGTCCCATCATGATCAAACGTGATAATTGTTCTTGATTAATAAAAGCTTCCAAAGCATCTGATTGTGTCACGGATTCTTTATCCGTTAAAATCGTAATGGTTTCCGCTTCGCCTTGCATAGGGAATGATTCTGCTAACGGTCCTTGATAGTCCATACTAACTTTCATCCCTGTGCGTATATCACGAATGACGCCTTCAGTTGTTTCTGCACCATCACTCAATTGCACTTTAACATCTTCTGGAATGCTAAAATAAATATTGTTAACAAGAATGCTTTCCCCACTAACTTGCGTGATAAATCCTTCTTCTGTCATACTTTTTTGTTCAACTGCTATTTCCGTGTTGTCATCTTTGTCAGCTTTTTTTGTCTCAGCCGGTTTTGCTTCTTCGTTCGAACACGCAGTCAGTAGTAATGCACTAGCTAAAAATAAACCCCATTTTTTCAAAGTCACCCAATCCTTTTCTTGTTTATTCATGATGTCAACTACGTTCTAGTTAATTTTAACGGTTGTCTGAATGAGTTGCAATTATCAACTTTGTTTACATCTTACTATAATAGAGGATACCATCGTCTCGCATTTGTTCTTTGATCAACCCTTCTTCTACTAAGTAATCCAATTGACCAATTGTTTCAGATAATGTAAGACCTAGTTCTTTTTGGTATGCGTGAGCAAACAACTCTTTTGTTAGTTCGTAAACAGTCCGTTCTTGGTTACCAATTAACCCCAGAGCCTTTATTGCTCGCTGATGTTGTTTTTCGAGCCGACTTGCTATCAAGGCATGAACATCATAAACTTCTTGTCCATGTCCACTGTAAATTACGTTGATTGGCATTTCCAACAAACGGCTAAGTGAAGCATTGTATTGAAGCAATGATTTTGGACGTCCTTGCGCAGGATCTAGTGGTGGTTCAATGAGTGGATTAGAAGATACTTTTGCGATAACATGATCGCCACCAATCATTTCTCCTGTCTCTTTGTTCCAAAACGATAAATGACTTTGAGCATGTCCAAGTGTTTCAAGAACTTGCCAATCAGGATGTCCCGGAACTACGTCTCCTTCATTGATAGCCATATCTAATGGTCGATTGCCCATCAAATTTAACGGTCGCTTCATTTTTTTTACCCAGAATTGCAAATCACCTGGAACGCCTTCTTCTTTTAACCGTTCCAAATAAAAGGCATCATGGTAATCAAAAAATTGTTGGTCACGGCGGAGCCACGGATCATTGTACGGATGTCCATAAAGTTTTGCATGTTCAAAGCCATCTACCCAACCTGTATGATCTGGGTGGTGATGTGTCAATACGACTTGTTCGATATCACTTGGCTCTGCACCAAATTCTTTTAGTCCTGCTTTTAAAGCGGACCACGCTTCTGGCGTTTTTGGGCCAGCATCGATCAAAGTCAGCATGTCTCCTTTTAATAAATATGAATTAACGTCTCCCACTGCGAAAGGTGTAGGAATAACAATCTTATGTAAAGTCAATCTATCATCTCCTCTGAATGAATCACTATTCATCTATCATACATGGAAAATTCGGTAGCGTCATTTTTTTATGTAATTTGACAAAAAGTCGCTTTGTCCTCTATAATTTACTAAGATATGTGAGCGAAGATAAAGATTAGTACACAAAGTGATGTGTAAAGAGAGTGCTGCTCTAGCTGAAATGCGCACCTCCTCTCCTTTGTAGAACCTCCTTTTGAGCTGTCGTGAAAACACGACCGTTTTTCCGCGTTAAGGATATCGAGTGGTGTCTTTATGACAAACTTAGGTGGTACCGCGGAAACAAAGCGTTTTCGTCCTTGTATAAACAGGGATGAATTCGCTTTTTATTTTGAGGAAAGAGAGTGATGGATATGAAAATAGTCTGTGTAGGGGCGGGATCAATGGCAGAGTCCATGATTCACGGCTGGATCAACAAGCGAATTATGAAACCAGAAGAAATTTCTGTGATGAACAAATCTGACCAAGATCGCTTAGAGTTTTTAAGCGATGAATACGGAGTAAATATCGTATGCCAAGAAAAATCCGAACTAAAGAATGCTAATTTTGTTTTATTAGCTATGAAACCAAAAGACGTAGAAGCAGCACTTAGTGGCATCAAAGACAAGCTCTCAGGCAACACCGTAATATTGTCGGTTGCAGCAGGGGTTTCGATTGATAGCATTCAAAAACATGTCGGCAATTTCGCTGTAGCTCGTGCGATGCCGAATACTTCTGCGAAAATCGGAAAATCAGCTACAGGTGTAGCGTGGAGCAAACATGTGACACTCAATCAGCAACACGAATTGCGCGATTTATTGTCTTCAATTGGTAGCGTAACAGTTGTTGAAGAAGAACAATTGCATGCCGTTACCGGTGTTGCTGGAAGCGGACCTGCTTATATTTATTATTTTGCAGAAGCAATGACAGAAGCGGCTATCGCTAATGGCTTGTCTAAAGCAGATGCTAAAAAACTAGTCCGTCAAACGTTTGCTGGTGCAGCAGAAATGTTGCAGCAAGAAGATTTTTCCGAGTTGCGTGTTAAAGTCACAAGTCCGAACGGCACTACTGCAGCGGGTCTCAACTCTTTAGCAGAAAATAATTTTAAAAATATTGTTGGCGAATGCGTAACAAAAGCTTCTGAACGTTCAAAAGAGCTTGGAAAAGAATTTAAATAGCCTCTCCTGTATAATTTACAGTTGTATCTATACGAGGAGGAGTTTTAATGGCTAAGTTATTTGAAGCTTTTACAATTAAAAGAACGGTATTTAAAAACCGCATTGTTATGGCGCCGATGTGCATGTATCAAAGCGATCAAGAAGATGGACAAATAACTGACTGGCATCGTGTCCATTATCCGACACGTGCAGTTGGGGGAATTGGTCTTATTATTACTGAAGCCACTGCGGTTCAACCACAAGGACGCATTTCCTCAAGAGACCTCGGCATATGGGATGACAATCATATTGACGGTCAATCAGAAATCGTTCGATTGATGAAGCAAAACGGTGCAAAAACCGGTATTCAATTGGCTCACGCAGGCAGAAAAGCAACAGTCGATGGAGATATTTACTCATCAAGTGCGCTTGCCTTTGATGACAGCTATAAATTGCCAGTAGAAATGTCTGCTGCTGATATCGAAGAAACGATCCAAGCTTTTAAAAATGGAGCAATTCGTGCAAAAACAGCTGGATTTGATGTTATTGAACTTCACGGAGCACATGGTTATTTAATCAACCAATTTTTATCTCCGTTAACCAATAAACGGACGGACCAATATGGAGGCACCGTAGAAAACCGTTACCGTCTTTTGCGAAAGGTTATAGATGCAGTTAGTGAAGTATGGGATGGTCCTTTATTTGTTCGTATTTCTGCTCATGACTATACAGAAGGTGGCATGATCGCAGAACAGTATGTAGAAATGTGCCGATGGATGAAGCAACAAGGCGTTGATTTAATCGATGTCAGTTCTGGCGCTGTGGTTCCTGCACATATCCCCGTGTTTCCTGGCTACCAAGTTCCTTATGCGGAAACCATTAGAAAAAATACGCCAATCGCGACGGGCGCTGTTGGGTTGATTACAAGTCCATTGCACGCAGAAGAAATTCTTCAAAACGGACGCGCTGATATGGTCTTTCTAGCACGCGAATTGCTTCGCGATCCTTATTGGGCATATAAAGCTGCTAAAGAACTAAACGTCGATATAACGGCTCCAGAGCCTTATAAACGCGGATGGGTATAAGGTAGTTGCAAAATACTTTAGATTTAGTATACTAAAGGTAACGTAAAAAACCGAATGCTTTCGCATTCGGCCAGCTGTATACCGCTACGAGAGCGGTCGGCTGGAATACAGGCTTAAAAAATAACCGTCATTCCACGCCACATGGGACGGTTATTTTTTTTTGTAAGTGACCAAAATCATAGAAACGACAAGTGTTAAAGCACTAATCGTCAACCCAATACTCGTAAACACGAGACCGAATGATTCTGCAATGGTCATATTACCACCCCCCCTCTCCTTGGGAATGGCCAAACCGCCCTCATACAGCTGTACCTTTATTTTAACACAAAAAGAACGTATGTTCTATTATTTACAAAAATTATTTTAATTCTTACTAAAAAAACCATCTTTAAACACGAATTCCCTTTTTTTTCCTTATTTTTTTTACTTGTTGAAGCCATTCAAATTCCATAAAGTCGTGTGCAATAAACCCGTATGCATGAATTTCTTGCATTTGTTTTAACAACATTTTTTCGTCTTCTGGTAAAAAACGAGCACTAATATGATTCATGATCAACGTATTAGCATTGGCTCTTCGTGCAGTTTCTGCTGCTTCGTAAACAGTTGAATGGCCATATTCTCCCGCCATTTTAATAGCACTGCCATCGAAAGTTGCTTCATGCACCAAAACATCTGCACCACGTCCCAACTCAATTGCCGCCTGACAAAAACGAGTGTCTCCAAGTATGGTGACAATAAATCCTCGCTCTTCTGCGTCTGTCACATCACTACTGCGAACCCAAGTACCATCTGAAAGTTCAACATCTTGTCCATTTTTCAATATTGCCAATAAAGGACCTTTCGGCACGCCAAGCGACAAAGCTTTATTGATTTTAAGCTTTGGTGGCAATGGTCGTTGTGTGATTCGGAACCCGTAAGACGGTATCACGTGATCAAGAAGACGTGTTTCTACTGTCATTAGTTCGTCTTCAAAGATTTTCCCTTCTACTAGTTCATGAAAAACAATCGGATAAGTTAAATGCGTTCGACTAAGTTTTAAGGTCATAGTGACATAGTCTCTTATGCCAACGGGTCCGTAAATTTCTAAAGGTTCATCTCCTCCTTGAAAAGAACGAGAGCCCAGAAGTCCTGGCAAACCGAAAATATGATCTCCATGCATATGCGTTATAAAAATTTTTTCGATTTTACGCGGCTTGATTGTTGTATGTAGAATTTGATGCTGCGTCGCTTCTCCGCAATCAAACAACCAAACAGCTCCTCGCTCCTCCAGCAACTTCAATACCAGTGCAGAAGTGTTGCGTTGTTTTGAAGGCATTCCAGCACCCGTACCAAGAAATAATAACTGCATGCTTTCCCTACTTTCTATGATGATCATGATCATCTAAAAAATCTTTACTGAAACTTGTTTTAGAATCGTAATTGGTTTTTTTGGTTTTTGTTCCTCGTGTCAACACACTTTTGCCAAAACGCGTTTCTAGTTTCGCCATTAAATTTAAAATGGGCTCTTCTTTAACATGTTCTTGAAAATTAAAAATTGATAGTTGTTCAGTCATATCTCCTTTAGCCGCGACGTTTGACACAGTTACACCAATCAGTCGTAAAGGTTCTCCGTTCCAATGCTTTGTAAACAATTGCCACGCATTGCGCTGAATGTCTTCAGATTTCCAAACTGTGTTATTCAAGGTCACGCTGCGCGTTCTATTTTTCCAGTCTGAACTGCGTGTTTGAATACTAACAGTTGAACCAGCCAATTCTTTTGCTTCTAATCGATTGGCCACTTTGTCGCTGAGCTGTCGAAACAACACACGTAAATTTTGTTCATCTGTTTCGTCTATAGGTAAAGTCGTGGATGTCCCCACACTTTTTGTGTCATAAATCGAATCCGGGTCTACCGCTCGGTCATCAATGCCATTTGCACGCTCTCGTAAACGCAGACCGTTTTTCCCTATTTTTTCTTTGACCAGTCCTTCGTTAGCAGTTGCCAATTCACCAATTGTTTCTATTTTAATCGCCTTTAAGCGTGTAGCTGTGCTTTCACCAATACCATGCATGTCAATTACAGGTTTTGGCCAAAGTAAATCTTGTATGCTTCGCTTTCGTAAAACCGTAACTCCCATTGGCTTTTTCATATCAGATGCTGTTTTCGCCAGAAATTTATTCGGTGCAATTCCGATCGAGCAAGGCAAATCTAATTCTTTTAATAAACGCTGTTGAATTTCATCGGCAATTTCCAAAGCATGGCGATGTTCGGTTAACAATGTGACATCCAAATAGCCTTCATCGATCGACACTGGCTCGACCAACTCTGTGAACGATCTCAAAATATCAAACATCGCTTTTGATGCCTCGCGATATCGTTCAAAGTTAGGCGGCATTAGCAACAAGTCCGGATATTTCCGTTTTGCTTCATGCACTTGCATGGTGGTATAAATACCATATGCTCTTGCTTCATAAGAACAAGTGACGATGATGCCTCTTCGTTCTTTCGGATTTCCCGCAATGGCTAGCGCTTTTCCTTTTAGCTCCGGGTTGTGTGCTTGTTCCACGGATGCATAAAAACTATTCATATCTATATGAAAAATAACTCGACTGGCCATGACACTTTCTCTCTTTTCTTTTTCTTTTAGTGTATCAAAAAAAAGAGAACATACATACTGTTCTCTCTTTTGTCTAATAACTTTCTTATTTAGTTAATCGTTGATTCTTTTACGATTTCAACTAGTAATTCCGTTAATTTTTCGAGCTCTTCGATTGGCATGCGTTCATTTTTTGTATGAATTTCTTCATAGCCAACACATAAGTTTACGGTAGGAATACCAAGGCCATTAAAGATATTGGCATCACTGCCTCCACCACTTGTTAAAATCGGAGAAGGACGACCAATTTTAGCTGCTGCTTTTTGAGCGATTTCAACGACTGGATTCATATCATCAAAATAGAAACCTGGATACATTAATTTGACTTCTGTTTCTGCACGGCCTCCAAGTTTTTCAGCTACTTGTTCGAAAACTGATTCCATATGAGTTGTTTGTGCTGCTAGTTTATCTTCGCTGATCGAACGTGCTTCCGATAAAATATGAACTTCATCACACACAATATTGGTAGCTCCACCGCCTTCAAAGTGACCAATATTAGCGGTTGTTTCTTCGTCAATTCGACCAAGCGACATTTTAGCAATTGCTTTTGCAGCAATGGTAATTGCTGAAATTCCTTTTTCAGGTGCCACACCAGCATGTGCCGTTTTGCCATGAATTGTCGTCCATAGTTTCGCTTGATTTGGAGCTGCTGTTACAATACCCCCCACTTTTCCATCGCTATCTACAGCATAGCCGTATTTCGCAATAATTAGTGAAGAATCCAACTCTTTCGCGCCCACTAAACCGCTTTCTTCTCCTGCTGTTATGACTAATTGAATGTCGCCATGAGGAATTTCTTGTTCTTGAAGTACACGAATCATTTCAAACAAAGCAACCATTCCTGCTTTGTCATCTGCACCTAAAATCGTTGTGCCGTCCGAATAAACATAGCCATCTCTAATTTCAGGCTTAACACCAACGCCTGGTGTTACTGTGTCCATATGGACTGTAAAGTAAATAGCGGGAATTTCGTTTAAATTGCCACGAAGCGTAGCAACAATATTCCCCGCACCATGACCTGTAATGGCAGCGGATTCATCGATTACGACATAAAAGCCCATCGCTTCTAGTTTACTTTTTAATATGAGCGAAATAGGACCTTCGTATTTTGTTTCCGAATCGACTTGAACCAATTCTAAAAACTCATTTATCAATCTTTCTTTATTCATTTAAAGCACTCCTTTTCTACTTACAATGGCATATTGCCGTGTTTTTTGGCAGGACGTGTATCTTGTTTATTGCGCATCATTTCTAAAGCTTGGATTAATTTAATACGCGTTTCGCGTGGGTCGATAACATCATCTACCATGCCACGAGCAGCTGCTACATATGGATTCGCAAATTTCACACGGTATTCTTCTATTTTTGCAGCACGTGTTTCTTCTGGGTTGTCACTTGCTGCAATTTCACGTGCAAAAATAATATT
The DNA here is from genome assembly GCA_038243515.1 of Caryophanales bacterium. Classification (GTDB taxonomy): domain Bacteria; phylum Bacillota; class Bacilli; order Bacillales_A; family Planococcaceae; genus Planococcus. Next base: position 35,783 of record JBBSRA010000002.1, on the reverse strand, counting down.
CGCCGCACCGTTTGGACCCATTACAGCAATTTCTGCGTTTGGCCACGAATACACTAAATCCGCTCCGATCGACTTGGAATTTAGTGCGACATATGCACCACCATAAGCTTTTCTTAAAATTACCGTCATTTTAGGGACAGTTGCTTCTGAATACGCATACAAAATTTTTGCTCCGTGACGAATGATGCCACCATGTTCTTGTTTAATTCCTGGGAAAAAGCCGGTAACGTCTTCAAACGTAATCAATGGAATATTAAACGAGTCACAGAAACGAATGAATCGTGCTGCTTTATCGGACGAATTAATATCGAGCCCGCCAGCCATAACTTTTGGTTGGTTACAAATTAACCCCACAGTTTCACCTTTAATACGTGCCAGTCCAATAACAATATTGCGCGCAAATTCCGGCTGTACTTCCATGAAGCTGTCTTTGTCTACAACTTGCTCCACAACTTTACGAACATCGTATGGACGAATCGCTTCAAAAGGGACGACATCTGCCAAGTCTGGACGGTAATCGTCTTCTTCTCCACCTTCAAGACGTGGTGGCATTTCTTTATTGTTTTGAGGCAAGTAGCTAATTAGTTGACGTACCATTTCTAACACTTTTTGTTCTGAATCTCCACGAAAATGTGCGTTTCCACTTATTGCTGTATGTACTCTTGAACCGCCAAGGTCTTCGGCAGATATTTTCTCACCTGTTACTGTTTCAATTACTTTAGGTCCTGTAATAAACATTTGACTCGTTTTATCAACCATAAACACAAAGTCAGTGATTGCTGGTGAATAAACAGCACCACCTGCAGAAGGTCCCATTATAACGGATATTTGCGGAATAACGCCAGAGTAAATGGAATTGCGGTAGAAAATTTGACCATAGCCATCTAGTGACAAGACACCTTCTTGAATGCGAGCTCCACCTGAATCGTTTAATCCGATAAATGGCGCTCCGTTACGAGCTGCCAAATCCATTACATTGGCAATTTTTTTAGCATGCATCTCACCCAAAGCTCCACCGAACACAGTAAAATCTTGAGAAAATAAATAAATAGGTTTGCCGTTAACTTTTCCGTATCCCGTGACAACGCCTTCACCCGGTCCTTCTGCCATACCAAAATCTGTTGTGCGGTGCTCAACAAATGGGCTTAGTTCAACAAATGAATCTTCATCAACCAATAAATCAATGCGCTCGCGCGCTGTCAGTTTACCTTTAGCATGTTGCTTTTCAATGCGTTCTTCGCCACCGCCAAGTTCTATCTCTCTCTTACGGTCATACAATTCATTAATTCTTTCGTAAATGTCCATTTTCCCCACTCCTAATTACTGTTTTTCGCAAAGCTCATACAACACGCCGTTTGATGATTTTGGATGTAAAAAGGCAACCATCGCTCCACCAGCTCCAGGTTTTGGCTGATCACTCAGTAATTGGACGCCGTTTTTTCGAAGTTCATCCATTCGCTCTTCAATGTTGTCCACGCCGAATGCAATATGATGAATGCCTTCGCCTTTTTTCTCTAAAAATTTAAAAATGGCATTTTGCTCATCCATTGGCTCGAGTAATTCTAATTTAACGTTACCCGCATCAATAAAGGCAACACGCACTTTCTGAGACTCTACTTCTTCGATTTTCAACAACGGAAGTCCAAGTGTGTCCGTATAGTACGGAAGAACAGCGTTCAGATCTCTCACAGCAATTCCGATATGATCTACTTTTTTCATCTCATTTTCACTTCCTTTTTCGACTCTTCTCTTATTGTACAGATTCACTGCGAAAAACTCTAGTTGTTAGTGAATATTCGGAAACCACTAACATGTCTCTTCAATTTTTATTGGATATATGATATGCTTTGCTCAAGTATTTGATTGATAAAGGAGTCTACCACTTATGAGAAACGCTGCGTTCCGTAAATTTATTGTCTATGCAATGATTGCGATTATGGTACTTTCGAGCCTTATGTTCGGCTTGAGCTTTGTGCTTTAACGGATTCAAAAACAGCAAGAGCTTTAGCTTTTGCTGTTTTTTTATGGTCAGAATTTTTTAAAAAAGCTGTTGTTAAATGTCTTACCCGTCGAATTCACACGGACACATCTACACAGGCACTTCCGCTTTTCTTGTCTAGACTCCAGTGCCCAAATTCTCGGGTCATAAACCACTCTGCCTGTGCGGCAAAGTAAGCCGCTTCGCCAGACCGGCTTATGCCTGTCGAATCTACACGGGCACTTCCGCTTTTCTTGTCTGAAATCCTTTGTAGGATTGTTTGATTTCTAAGTAGCTTTCCATCTCGTGAATTACTTGATACAGCTCAGCCATTGCTAAAAATTTTTCGTGGCTACCGGGTAATGGTAGTTTGGCAAAATTATCTTTGACAATATCCAGTTTGGATATATACCGATACGCAGTATTGCCCGAGTGAACGTGTTCTGCCAAATCTTCTAAGAAATCTGCCACTAAATCGGTTTGGTCGACAATGACAGGCAATGATGCAATTTTCGGCAAGATGCGCTCAATGATTTCGAGTTGTTGTTCTCTCATTTCAAAATAATGATAGTACTTGTTTTCATGCCGTGTGATGTGATTTTGAACATCTTGATACGCTAATGCTTTTGCTTTTTCGAGAAGCTTGCGGGCATCCATTAATTCTTTCCCACTCCAGTCTGATTCTCCTTCGCGCAAATAGACGACGATCTCACGAAAAACAGAAGCGTATAAATTTTCAATTTCATAACGATAATTTTGAAGTTTTTTCTCGATGCTCGGCATGTACATATTCACGACTAAGGCTGTACCAAAGCCTACCATCATTAAAACCAATTCGTTGCTTAGCAAATCCATGTTTAAGTTTTTGGCATCATATATATGCAATAAAATAACTGAACTTGATACAAAGCCATCTTGAAAACGCAATGTCACTAATAAAGGAATAAAAAGAACGATTAAAATCCCAATCATGATTGGGTGATAAGCAATTCCTTCGAAAAACACGAATGCGTAAGCAATACCGATTATACTGGCGATAAACCGAGAAAACGCTGCACGAATCGACTTTTTCTTAGTTGGTTGTATACAAAGAATGGTTAAAATCCCGGCAGATACATAATAATCAAGCTGCAGCAATTGAGCCAAAGAAATAGCAATCGCTACACCTAACGCAGTTTTTAACGTACGGTAACCAATAGAATAAGGCTTAACATTCAGCTTCATTATTCCCTCCAAATTTAGACATGAAAAAAATGCCTCCATTAAGAGGCATTTTTTTAAACTTCGTCACAATGCTGTTCGAATATTGCTTGAATATTTGTAATTACAGACATTGGATCATGACCTTCAATTTCGTGACGGCCAATTTCGTCTACCATCTTTCCGTCTTTTAAGAAAACAAAAGATGGAGAAGAAGGAAGGTGATCATCACCAAATATAGCGCGTGCTTGAGCAGTTGCTTCTTTGTCCTGTCCAGCGAATACTGTAAACAAGTTATCTGGGCGTTTATCGTAATGAATCGAATGCAATGCAGCTGGACGAGCAATACCGCCTGCACATCCACATACAGAGTTGATCATGACAAGACTTGTACCTTTTTGCGAAAAAGCATTGCTTACATCTTCAGCTGTTTGGAGCTGTGTATACCCACCGTCAATCAATTCTTGGCGGGCTTGTGTCGTTATATCATTCATCAGGAAGTTAAAATCCATGCTCATCAAGTATCACTCCTTATTATTGCTTCTTTTATCATAGCAGGTGTTCAATGGACTTGCAAAAAAGCTTACTCAAAAAGCTTGACGATTGCTTGTGCTACCGTCAGTTCATCATTGAGTACTTGTTTCTCCAGTACACCAACCAACTCTCGACGATTTGCATCCTCAAAAAAGCGACTATGCAGTTCATCCGTAATCATTGAACGGAACCAATCTTTTGTTTGTTCTTGTCGACGTTTTTTCCAATAGCCGCTTGCTTTTACCGTTTCATCAAACTCTTGAACCATTTCCCAAACATCAGAAATGCCAGTATGGTCAATTGACGACGCTGCAACCGAGCGAGTTTTCCAACTTTCTGTCGCAGGCTGTAAAAAGTGCATCATTTGTTTGTATTCGGAAACCGTTTTTTTTGCCAGTCGCGCATTTTCACCATCTGCTTTGTGCACAATGATGGCATCTGCCAATTCCAAAATGCCTTTTTTCATGCCTTGTAATTCGTCTCCAGCGCCAGTTAACACTAACAACATAAACATATCTACCATGCCCCGCACCAAAGTCTCACTTTGGCCGACACCTACTGTTTCTACTAAAATAATGTCGTATCCCGCTGCTTCACAAAGCAACATGGTTTCACGTGTTTTTTTATGAACACCACCGAGTGTGCCGGCAGTTGGTGAAGGTCTAATAAAAGCCTTAGGATTGCGTGCTAGCTCTTCCATACGGGTTTTATCACCTAGAATACTGCCGCCTGTTAACGACGAACTCGGATCAATTGCCAATACCGCAACACGGTGACCAAGGCTAGTCAACATTTCACCAAAGCTTTCAATAAACGTACTTTTACCTGCACCCGGAACCCCGGTAATTCCTAACCGCAAACTGTTTCCGGTATGCGGAAGCAACTGATTAAGTAGTTCTTGACCATTTTTTTTATGTTCAGGATTTGAACTTTCAAGCAATGTAATCGCTTTTCCCAGATAGAGTCGAGATCCACTCTGTACCCCTTGAGCAATTTCTTCGATATCCAAGGTGTGGCCATTTGATTTCTTGAACTTTTTCCGTGGCACAGCTGTCATACCGTCATGTGCTTCACGAACGCCTTCCATAACGCGCCGTGATTTTTTTTGGAGGCTCATCAGTCTGTCACTTCCTCGTAACCAAGACGAACGTATATTTCACTAATAACTTTTTGTGCCGCAACAGGAATCACCGTTCCAGGACCAAATATAGCACTCGCTCCATTGTTACGTAAGAACTCATAATCTTGTGCTGGAATAACCCCACCCACAACGATTAAAATGTCATCACGGCCAATTTTCGCCAGTTCTGCTTTTAAATCCGGAACTAAAGTCATGTGTCCTGCAGCAAGAGAACTAACACCTATCACGTGGACATCATTTTCCACTGCTTGTTGAGCTGTTTCGGCCGGCGTTTGGAACAATGGACCAATGTCAACGTCAAAGCCTAAATCAGCAAATGCTGTTGCAATCACTTTTGCACCACGGTCATGACCATCTTGACCCATTTTTGCAATCAAAATACGTGGACGACGTCCTTCGTTTTCTATAAAGTCTTCAGTCATTTCTTTGACGATTTCCATTTCCCGTTGGTTAGAGAAATTCGAACTATAAACTCCACTCACAGAACGAATCACTGCCTTATGTCTTCCAGATGCTTTTTCAATAGCATCTGAAATTTCACCAAGGGACGCTCGATACCTTGCTGCTTCGATAGCACAAGCCAATATATTGTCTTCGCCGTTTTCTGCTGCTTGCGCTAATTTTTCCAACGCTACTGCTACTTTTTCGCTATCTCGATCAGTTTTCATACGATCTAGTCGTTCAATTTGTGTTTTGCGCACCATCGTATTATCAATATTTAAAATATCAATTGGATCTTCTTGATCTAGACGGTAACGATTAACACCGATAATGGTTTCTTCGTTGGAATCGATTTGAGCTTGTTTTTTCGCAGCTGCTTCTTCGATACGCATTTTTGGCAAGCCGGTTTCAATTGCTTTAGCCATGCCTCCGAGTTCTTCAACTTCTTCAATCAATTCCCATGCTTTTTCTACTAATTCTTTTGTTAATGACTCGACATAGTACGAACCTCCCCATGGATCAATCACATTGGTCATCATTGTTTCTTCTTGAAGGAATAATTGTGTATTACGTGCTATTCTTGCAGAAAAATCAGTTGGCAAAGCAATCGCTTCATCAAGCGCATTGGTATGAAGCGATTGTGTGTGACCCATTGCTGCTGCATTCGCCTCAACTAAAGTACGTGTGACATTATTGAATGGATCTTGTTCCGTTAAACTCCAGCCAGAGGTTTGAGAATGCGTTCGCAACGCCAATGCTTTACTGTTTTTTGGATCAAAGGTTTTCATCATTTTCGCCCAAATTTCTCGACCTGCACGCATTTTAGCAATTTCCATGAAATAATTCATTCCAATACCCCAAAAGAAAGACAAGCGTGGCGCAAAATGGTCAATATCAATTCCAGCCGCAAGACCCGTACGGACATACTCAAGTCCATCGGCAAGAGTATAAGCTAATTCTAAATCTGCTGTCGCGCCTGCTTCTTGAATATGGTAGCCAGAAATCGAAATTGAGTTGAATTTCGGCATATGGTTAGATGTGTATTTAAAAATGTCGGCAATAATTTGCATTGACATTGCCGGCGGATAAATATACGTATTTCGAACCATGTATTCTTTTAATATATCGTTTTGAATAGTACCTGCTAATTGGTCTGGAGAAACACCTTGTTCTTCAGCAGCGACGATAAAGAACGCCATAATGGGCACGACTGCTCCATTCATTGTCATGGACACAGACATTTGATCTAATGGAATTCCATCGAACAAAATTTTCATGTCTTCTACGCTATCAATGGCAACCCCGGCTTTCCCTACGTCTCCAACTACGCGTTCGTGATCTGAATCATAGCCGCGGTGTGTTGCTAAGTCAAAAGCTACAGACAATCCTTTTTGTCCCATTGCTAAGTTGCGACGATAAAAGGCATTACTTTCTTCTGCAGTTGAAAACCCAGCATATTGGCGGACAGTCCAAGGGCGTGATACATACATGGTTGGGTATGGCCCACGAACATTTGGTGCAAATCCCGGCATGCTTTCTTCAAGAAATTCTATATCCTTCTCTGTATAAACAGGCTTAATATCAATGCCTTCGTTAGTCGTAAAAGGAGGCGTTTCATTAACTGATGGAACAGCATTTATTAAACTACTTAAGTTTATTTTAGAAAAATCTGGCTTAGTCATTACAGCGACTCCTTTCCTAAAGCGAAAATTTTTTCGAATTTCGCAGTCATATGTTTACCAGAATAGAGCGTATCGTTAATGCCATATTGTACCCAATCTGCTACTTGTTCTTTCGAATAATTTCCAGCAAGGTCGATACTCGCTTTAGCCTTTAGTCCAGGAACTACTGACGCAATCGCTTCTTTTGACCCGCATAAAACGGCGTATTCAATTTTTTCATTTTCAAGAAATTGATTGATTTCTTCTGCAGTTGCTAAGTGATTGCTTATTATGGGTTCGATACCACCAGCTGCTAAGAAACCAGATACAAAATCAACTTGCGCTTTACTCTTTTTTAACGGTTCCACAAGAACTATCGCTGATTTTAAGCTAGTTTTTTTGCTTTGTGCACGAAGATTTTCAAAAGAAGTGGCTAAGCGTTTTGCTGTCATGTATTCCATATGACTATCGCCAATTTTTGAATCTTTAACAGTTTCTTGAGGATTCGCGTAAATATTCGTACCAATTAATGATTGTTTACGAGTTGCTACATTTTTTTCTCTTTCAATCCATTTTGCTTGAATATCGTCCGTTAGCCAACCTGATTTAATGACTTCCGAATATCCACCAGTTTTTTCGATTTCTAAGAAATAATTCCAAGCAGCTTCTACATATTCTTTTGTTAAGATTTCAATAAAATACGAACCTGCTGAAGGATCTACTACATGAGAGACATGTGTTTCTTCTTTTAAGACCAACTGCACATTACGAGCAATCCGACGACTTGATAAATCTGGCTTTGTTAAAAAATCATGCGGATGAACAGTATGAGCATCTGTTCCGCCAAGAATTGCTGCAAATGTCGAATTTCCTGCGCGCAGTAAATTTACGTAAGGGTCTAGTTTGGAATACGAACGGACAGATGTTTCCGTAAACAATGGAAGCGTAGGTGTATCTTCACCAAATGCAGAACTAAACGCTTGCCATAGTACGCGAAATGCACGTAGTTTCGCAATTTCTTGGAAAAATTGAGTGTCTACCGCAAAGCGAATCCATGTATTTTTTGCAATACTTGTAAAGTCACTGTCTGCCATGCGTTCTGAAAGAATACTAAGTGCAACGCCTAGTTCGTGTATAGCCGTTCCGCCAGCGTGATGGATTGGAATGGTATCTACCAATTGCGTACGGACGTTTTCTGGCGCTTCAACAGCGTCTTCTGAAAAAATAACTCCTTGTACTTTTGAAAGTTGTTGTGGATTCACAAAATCAAAAACGCGTAAAATATTTTGATCATCGCTCGTTAATTTGAAATAAATTGGGTACTGAACAATCATTTCTGCTAGTTCTGTTAATTGTTCGTCTGTCCACTCAAATTTACTAAATCCCGTATAGACAACGGTTTCATTTCCGCGAAGGATATCATCTTTCATCAATGCTAAATATTCGTCGGCAGAGTCTGCTGTTACTTCTTGAGATACAAGCCAGCTCGGCTGATGCTTGCCACGTTGAATAGCTGTTACTTGAGCAGGTATATAACTATCTAATTTGTCCAGCATTGCTTTTGTATATAACGGTTCGAGTATAATGTCTTCGATTGTTGGCGTTTTTAACGTTTCATCAAAAGGTTTACCTTTGATTGCTTTTTCTGCAGCTTCTTGCCAGTCATTATATGTATGCATCGGAAATTTGGTGTTTTTCATAGATTCAATTGTCAAACTGTTCCCTCCTTAAAAGGCTTTCTATCTTCATCTTACCCGAATAGACACTGACATTAAAGAAGAAAAGCTAGAAGTCCAAGGACTTCTAGCAATTGTTAATACACAGATGTATTTTCTTTAGACATGTTTTCTAAAATTTCTTTCACGCGAGCTAAGAATTGTCCACAAACAAGACCATCTAGCACTCGGTGATCTAGCGACAAGCAAAGGTTAACCATGTCACGCGCAGCGATCATTCCGTTGTCCATAATAACAGGACGTTTAACGATTGATTCGACTTGCATAATTGCAGCTTGCGGGTGGTTGATGATTCCCATTGATTGTATAGAACCAAACGAGCCAGTGTTGTTAACCGTAAATGTTCCACCTTGCATATCTGCAGACTTTAATTTACCTGAACGTGCTTTAAGTGCCAATTCGTTAACTTCTTTGCCAATACCTTTAACTGATTTTTCATCAGAATTTTTAATAATTGGCACAAACAATGCACTGTCAGAAGCGACCGCAATTGAGATATTAATATCTTTTTTCTGGATAATTTTATCTCCAGCCCACATAGAATTCATCATTGGGAATTCTTTTAATGCTTGTGAAACGGCTTTAACGAAGAAAGCGAAGTACGTAATATTGAAGCCTTCTTTTTTCTTGAATTCGCCTTTGATGGAGTCACGGTACTGAACAAGATTAGTAACATCTACTTCAATCATCATCCACGCGTGAGGCGCTTCGTGCTTGCTCTTCAGCATATTCGCTGCAATCGCTTTACGAACGCCAGAGACTGGAATTTCAATGTCTCCTTCAGCACTTTCAATTGGTGCAGACGCTGCTTTTGGCGCTGATGGTGCTTGTTGTGCAGCTGGCTTTTCTTGTTGCGTTGGTGCTGCTTGCGCTGCAGGTGCATCTCCAGCTTTCGGGATATTGCCACTGTCGATCAACTTCATTAAATCTTTACGCGTGATACGGCCTTCGTTTCCTGAACCTTCCACTTGTGTTAAATCAATGTCGTTATCTTGAGCTAAGCGCAATACTGCTGGTGAATAGCGTCCTTTTGCTCCGGACGGTTTTGCAGGTGTCTGGGAAGTTTTTGGCGCTTCTTTTTCACTTGCGGATGTTTCTGCTGTTTTTTCGTCTGTTGCTGGTTTTGCTTCTGTTTCTGTTTCAGCGCTGCCACCTTCAGTTTCAATTGTACAGACAACTTCACCTACTGCTAATGTTTCACCTTCTGAAGCGATTAATTCTTTAATTGTTCCTGTGAAAGAAGATGGAACTTCCGCTGTTACTTTATCTGTGTTGACTTCAGCGAGCGGGTCATATTTATTTACATGATCACCTGGTTGAACCAACCATTTTTCAATGGTTCCTTCTGTTACACTTTCACCCAGTTGAGGCATTTTGATGTTTTCAATAGCCAAGGGAATTCCTCCTTTACTTGATGGTTCTATTTTGTTGAAAAATACAAGAGCGTCTTATGCCCGTCGAATCTACACGGGCGCTTACGCTTTTCTTTGTCCAGCTTCAACGCCCAGATTCTAGGGTCATAAGCCACTCCGACTGTGCGGCAAAGAACGCCGCTTCGCCAGAGCGTCTTATGCCCGTCGAATCTACACGGGCGCTTACGCTTTTCTTTGTCTAGACTCCAGTGCCTAGCTCTTTGGGTCATAAGGCAACCCAGCTGCGTGGCAAAGTACGCCACACCGCTGGTTTGCCTTATGCCTGTCAGAGCTGAACAGGCACTTACGCTTTTCTTTTTAAAACTCTGCTAGGTCTCTCATTGCTTTTTCTACTTTGTCTGGGTTGATCATGAAGAATTTCTCCATGGTTGGCGCATAAGCCATTGCTGGAATATCTGGTCCTGCAAGACGTTTGATTGGAGCATCCAAGTCGAATAAGCAGTTTTCAGCAATAATGGCCGCTACTTCTCCGATGATGCTTCCTTCTTTATTGTCTTCTGTGACTAATAGCACTTTCCCTGTTTTCTTCGCGGCTTCAATAATGCCGTCTTTATCCAATGGATAAATTGTCCGCAAGTCCAGAATATGAGCAGAAATTCCATCTTCTGCAAGACGTTCTGCAGCTTGAAGTGCAAAGTGAACAGCTAAACCGTAAGTGATGACCGTAATATCTTCACCTTCACGTTTAACGTCTGCTTTACCGATTTCGATTGTGTAATCTTCTTCTGGTACTTCGCCTTTGATCAACCGATACGCGCGTTTGTGTTCAAAGAACATCACTGGATCTTCGTCGCGAATTGCTGCTTTTAAAAGACCTTTAGCATCGTATGGAGTAGAAGGAATAACAATTTTCAAGCCAGGCTGGTTCGCAAAAATCGCTTCTACAGACTGTGAGTGATAAAGGGCACCGTGGACGCCTCCGCCAAATGGTGCACGGAAAACAATTGGGCATGTCCAATCGTTATTTGAACGGTAACGAATACGAGAAGCTTCAGAAATAATTTGGTTAACTGCAGGCATGATAAAATCCGCAAACTGCATTTCTGCGATTGGACGTAATCCATACATTGCTGCTCCAATACCAACACCGGCAATCGCCGATTCTGCAAGAGGTGTATCTAATACACGATCTTCTCCGAATTGATCGTAAAGACCTTGTGTGGCTTTAAAAACGCCACCTTTTTTACCAACATCTTCTCCGAGAACAAAGACGTTTTCGTCACGTTCCATTTCTTCTTTCATGGCAAGCGTGATGGCATCAATATAAGACATAATAGCCATTATTCGTCTCCTCCTTCTTCGGCATAGACATATTTCATTGCATCTTCTGGTTCTGCGTATGGAGCTTCTTCGGCATAATCAGTCGCTTCATTGACGATCACCATGATGCGCTCATTGATTTCTTTTTCAATTTCATCTGTCATAATATTATTTTCTTTTAGGTAAGCACCAAATGTCAAAATCGGATCTGTTGATTTTTGGGCTGCTAATTCGTCTGCTGAACGGTACTGACGGTGATCATCATCCGAAGAGTGAGCTGTCATTCGTTCGGAAACGGTCTCGATTAAACTTGGGCCTTCACCACGACGAGCACGGTCAGCCGCTTCTTTGACGTGTTTGTAAACTTCAATTGGATCGTTGCCATCAATCGTTACACCTGGCATACCATAGCCAATTGCACGATCTGAAACGTTTTTACAAGCTAATTGACGTTCAACTGGTACAGAAATTGCGTATTTATTGTTTTCAACCATGATGATAACTGGTAATTTGTGAACACCGGCAAAGTTCATGCCTTCGTGGAAATCGCCTTGGTTAGACGAACCTTCACCAAGTGTTGTAAATGTAATGAAATCTTTTTGCTTCATCTTACCTGCAAGAGCAACACCTACTGCGTGAGGCAATTGTGTTGTAACAGGTGAAGATCCTGTGATGATGCGATTACTTTTTTGACCAAAATGACCGGGCATTTGACGTCCACCTGAGTTTGGGTCTTCTGCTTTAGCGAAAGCTGAAAGCATCAAATCTTTTGGCGTCATACCAAAATGAAGAACCACACCAATGTCGCGGTAATAAGGTGCGATATAATCTTTCGTATTGTCCAGTGCAAAAGCCGCTCCTACTTGAGCTGCTTCTTGACCTTGACATGAAATTACGAAAGGAATTTTTCCAGCACGATTTAATAGCCACATACGCTCATCTACACGTCGAGCCATTAACATCGTTTCATACATTTTTAGAACATCATCATTGGTCAAACCAATTTCTTCGTGTTTCGTAGCCATTATGTTTCCCCCTTTAACTGTGGATTGCTTTTCCATCTACTGCTAATGCTGCTTCGCCCATTACTTCTGAAAGTGTTGGATGCGGATGGATTGTTTCAGCGATTTCCCAAGGTGTTGCGTCGAGTACCATTGCCAGACCTGCTTCTGAAATCATATCTGTCACATGTGGACCGATCATATGCACACCAAGAATATCATTTGTTTTTTTGTCTGCGATAATTTTTACAAATCCGTCAGACTCGCCGTAGACCAATGCTTTACCAATTGCTTTAAACGAGAACTTGCCGACTTTCACATCGTGCCCTTTTTCTTTTGCTTGTTCTTCTGTAATCCCGACACTTGCTGCTTCCGGACTAGAATAAACACAACGTGACACTAAATCATAATCGATGGAATGTGGGTTATTGCCCTTAATGTGTTCGATGGCTGTGATGCCCTCGTGTGAAGCAACATGCGCTAATTGAAGGCCACCAATTACATCTCCGATTGCATAAATATGGGATTCTTTTGTTTGGAATGACTTTTTCACTTGAATAAAGCCTTTTTCAACGATAATATCTGTGTTTTCAATACCAATGTTTTCAACGTTTGCTTGACGGCCAACAGATACGAGCATTTTTTCAGCAGAAAAACTTTCGTTCTTGCCGTTGATCTCTGCTTGAATTGTTACGCCGTTTTCACCAGTTTCTAATGTATCAGCCATTACTTTTGCACTTGTCACAAACTTAACGCCTTTTTTCTTCAAAAGTTTCAGCATTTCTTTCGAAACATCTTTATCTTCTGTCGGAATGATACGGTCTGCATATTCAATTACGGTTACATCAACACCAAAATCGTTAAGCATCGATGCCCATTCGATTCCGATAACGCCACCACCAACAATTAAAATAGACTGTGGTAAACTTTCCATTTTCAAAGCCTCGTCCGAACTCATGACAAATTCGCCATCAATTGTTAATCCAGGCAACGTACGTGGACGTGATCCTGTTGCGACAATTACGTTATTCGGTATTAACATTTCGTTTTCTTCGCCGTTATTCATTTCAACAGAAATCGTTCCTGCGTTTGGCGAGAAAATCGACGGTCCGAGAATGCGGCCAATGCCTTCATAAACATCAATTTTACCTTTTTTCATCAATCCTTGCACACCTGCGTGCAATTGATCAACAATACTTTGTTTGCGCTGTTGAACGCGCGCAAAATCTAAAGTTACTTCTCCTGTTTGAACACCAAAATCAACTGCTTGATTTTTAGTTGTGGAGTAAACTTCAGCGCTGCGAAGTAATGCTTTACTTGGAATACAACCTCTATGTAAGCAAGTGCCTCCCATTTCGGCTTTTTCAACAATAGCTGTTTTTAACCCTAGTTGCGCAGAGCGAATAGCAGCTACGTAACCACCTGTTCCTCCACCTAAAATAACAACATCATAATTTTGAGCCATGGATTTTTCCTCCTTTTTATTCACATTAATTAAATTTTTTTAAAAAGAATTCATTTATTCATTCATTGAAACGAATAAGTTTTTGCTTGTTCGATTCCATTTAATACCCGCACAGCTCCTTCAGCCAATGCTTGAAGCTCATTCTCACCCGGTTGAATTTCAACATCTGCAATCCAATTGACCCGTTCAATAATGGCTTCTACAAAGCTTTTGCCGTAAGCCAAACCGCCAGTTAAAATAATGGCATCTACTTGTCCTTTTAAAACGGTACTGACAGCACCAATTTCTCGAGCAATTTGATAAGCCATTGCTTGATAAATCAATTCTGCTTTTCTATCTCCAGCTAAAATGCGTTTTTCAATTCTCACTACATCTTTCGTTTCAAGATAAGCAACCAATCCACTTTCTCTAATTAGTTTTTTCATCATTTCAGAACGGCTATACTGTCCCGAAAAACACAAATCCACTAAACTGCCTGCAGGTATGGTTCCTGCTCGCTCGAGACTAAATGGGCCGTCGCCATGCAAGCCGTTGTTGACATCAATAACGCGTCCTTTTTGATGTGCTCCAACTGTTATTCCTGAACCCATATGAGCGACAACTAAATTTACGTCTTCATAAGCACGTCCAGTTTTATGCGCATACTTTCGAGCTACAGCTTTTTGGTTGAGCGCATGAAAAATGGATTTCCGTTCTATAGAAGAAAAACCGGATATGCGTGCAATTGGTTCTAGTTCATCTACAACTACCGGATCGACAATAAAAGCGGGAATATTTAGTCCACTAGCAATGTCATGAGCAAGAATACCACCTAAATTAGAAGCATGTTGTCCTGAATAGCCGTCGTTTAAATCCTTCATCATTTCCTCGTTCACTTCGTATGTTCCACCTTTGATTGGGCGTAACAAACCACCTCTCCCGCACACCGCTGCTAAATTTGAAACATTCATACATTCTTCATCCAATGCTTCCAAAATAGCATTTTTTCTGTATACATGCTGTTTTGCAATACTTGGAAATGCATTAATAGCTGCTATTTCGTGGTGTATGGTTTTTTCCATAATTAAGATTTCGTTATCAAAAACGCCAACTTTAGTCCAAGTAGATGCTGGGTTGATTACTAGTATACGATTCGATTGCTCTGGCATACGTTCTCCCCCTTTGGCTGTTGGTCGATTTTATGATCTCGTTAACTAAAACAAGAAGCCAGGCGTACTTTACCTGACTTCTTGCGGAGGCCATGCCGAGTACGGCTGAAGCGCTGCGGAACGGATTCCGTTTTGCAGTTTGGTCTTTTATCTTCTACTTAAAATATTGTGTTCGTTTCTCAAGAATTGAGATCTCGATTTACGTGTACGTTCAATGCGCTCTTCAGCCATACGGTCTGCAGCGATGTAACTTGGCACTTTATCACGTTTCGCGATTGCAAATATTTTTGTGATGCTATCGTAAATTGTTTCAACGCGTTTCATTGCACGCTCATTGTTGTATCCGTACAACTCATCTGCAACGTTGATTACACCGCCTGAATTGATAACAAAGTCAGGTGCATAAACAATTCCACGAGCTTCTAATTCATCGCCGTGACGTTCTTCTTTTAATTGGTTGTTAGCAGATCCTGCAACAACTTTAACTTTCAATTGAGGAATCGTGTCATCATTAATAATTGCGCCCATAGCACATGGTGCGAAAATATCTGCATCTTGTGAGTAAATATCATTTGGTGCAACCGCTGTTGCGCCAAATGCTTCCACTGCACGATTTACAGCATCTTGGTTAATATCAGTTACGATTAATTTCGCGCCTTCTTTGTGCAGGTATTCGCAAAGTGGGTAAGCAACGTTACCAACGCCTTGAACTGCAACTGTTTTGCCTTCAAGAGAATCGTCGCCAAATGCTTCTAAAGCAGCAGCTTTCATTCCAATGTAAGCGCCGTAAGCTGTTACTGGTGATGGATTACCTGAAGAACCAAATGCCGGTGAGATTCCAGTTACATAGTCCGTTTCTTCGTGGATAAGATCCATATCAGCAACTGTTGTTCCAACATCTTCTGCTGTGATGTAACGACCGTTTAGTCCTTGGATAAAGCGGCCGAACGCACGGAACATTTCTTCGTTTTTGTCTTTTAGTGGGTCTCCGATAATAACTGTTTTCCCGCCGCCTAAGTTAAGACCAGCTGCAGCGTTTTTATAGGTCATTCCGCGACCTAAACGAATTGCATCTTCAATTGCTTCTTCTTCTGTTGCATAGTTCCACATGCGAGTACCACCAAGTGCTGGTCCTAAAGTTGTATCGTGGATACAGATGATGGCTTTCAAGCCCGAACTTTTATCTTGGCAAAATACTAGTTGTTCATAGTCATGTTCTTCCATTTTTTTGAATATTTCCATTGTTAATTCCTCCTAATAGTGGTTCCTTAAGTTAGTGATGAACAAATGGCTAAAGCCAGTGAATACAATTTACTTTCAGCACTGTCAGCACGTGATGACAAAACAATTGGCGCTTTTGCACCCGTCACGATACTGCCAACTTTCGCATTTGCAAAAAAGACCAGTGATTTATACAAGATATTACCAGATTCAATAGTTGGAACAAGCAGGATGTCGGCTTTCCCGGCATTCACTCCTGCTATGCGTTTGTTTTTGGCTGCATCAATGGAGATAGCATTGTCGAGAGCAAATGGCCCATCCACAATACAGTCTTTGATTTGACCACGTTGATTCATAGCGGTGAGTGCTGCTGCGTCAAGAGTTGCTTGCATGTTAGGATTGATAACTTCTACACCTGCTAAAGGTGCAACAATCGGCATCTCCACACCGACTGAACGTGCAATTTGAACAGCATTTTCGATAATCTGTACTTTTTGAGATAAATCGGGTTTGATATTCATACCCGCATCCGTCACAAAAATGAGACGGTCAAATCCAGTAACTTCAAAAGCAGCAACTTGTGACATAACTGTTCCCGTTCGCAAACCAAACATTGGATGCAAAACGGCTTTCAGTAGTACGGCCGTAGCAATTTGACCTTTCATTAAAATATCAGAATCATTATTGAATACAGATTTCACAGCTGCTTCAGCAGCTAATTCAGGACTATCAACATGAAAAAGTTGGACATGAGGATGATCGAGCAATTGTGGAAATTCTTGTCGCATCATCGCTACTATCTCTTCTTTATCATCGTACAGTCGAAAATAAGCCATTTTCCGCTCTACTGCCATATTAATGGCTCTAAGCACTACTGAGTCAGCTGCAGCTGCAACCGAGACCGTATGAATAGGTCCGCTTGGTACATTTTCGATTAACTGCTCCAATGTGGCCAAGATTGCTCACCTCATTCTTCTTAATTAAAACAGAATGAATGGCTATTTATAAGACATGAAAGCGTTTTATTTGCATTTTAACTCATAAAATATTGCAATTTATTGCAAAACCCTGCAAGATGTTGCAAAATGCTACATCAATCCATACTTTTCGAGTTTATAATACAAGGTTCGTAGAGAGATTTCTAGTTGCTTAGCAGCTTTTGATTTGTTGCCACTGGCTTCCTTTAACGCATGATGCAAAATTCCTCGCTCAACCGTATCCAACTGTTCTTGCAAAGGCATTGAAGATTGAATAAGCACTTCATTTTTTGCTTCGGGTACACGAAGCATATTTAGTGGGATATGCTCTTCTGTTAATTGCCGCTCATTCATTTGCATAAAAATCATCGAACGACTCAAGACATTTTCAAGTTCTCTAACATTTCCCGGCCAGTCATAAACACGTAAATACTGCAAAGCTTTGTCAGAAATTGATTCGACGCTACGGCCATATTCTTGATTTAACTTTAATAACAAGCGTTCAGAAATTCGCGGAATATCTTGCTTGCGATTACGCAAAGGCGGAATTAGAATCGGCATTCGATTCAAGCGATAATAAAGATCTTCGCGAAACTTGCCTTCTAGCAATGCTTTTTCCATATTGGCATTTGTTGAAGCAATCACACGTACATTGACTGGAATGGGTTTACTACCGCCGATTCGTAAAGTTTCATGTTCTTGAAGTACACGCAATAGTTTGCTTTGCAATGTAGAGGATAGTTCTCCAATCTCGTCTAAGAAAATACTGCCGTTATTTGCTTCTTCAAACAAGCCTCTTTTTTCACCTGTTTTTATTCCTGGAATGGCGCCTTCTTCGTAGCCAAAAAGTTCGCTTTCTAGTAATCCCTCAGAAAGTGCAGCACAGTTGATGCGAACAAACTTATTGTATTTACGCTCGCTAGCACTATGTATGGCGTGAGCAAACAACTCTTTACCTGTCCCCGACTCACCACGCAACAAAACAGTCACTAAAGTTTGTGCAGCAAGTTTTGCTTGCTGAAGTGACAATTGCATTTCGGAAGATAAACCGATAATATCAGCAAAAGTGTATTTGGATTCTAGTGTTCGAATGATGCTGCGGGCACGGTCAAGCTCTTTCATCAACGATCTTATTTCAGTCGTATCATGAATAACACCAACACTGCCTTTTAATTTATTATCCACAATAATTGGCGCTACATTTACAATAACTTCGCGGTTTGAAGGGCCAACTTTTAAATTAACTCCTCTTACCGGTTTTCGCGTTTGTAACGCTTTTAAGTGCATACTCTCGCCTTCTGAAATGTCAGCAGATGCAGGCTGACCGATAACATCTTTCATTTGCAAGCCTGTAATGCGCGTGTAGGCTGGATTGACCAATAAGCCGTTTCCTTTTTCATCAACAACAGAAATGGCGTCATCGCTCGATTGAATAATAGCTTCTAGCATTGTTTGAATTTCTTTTAAATCTGTAATTTCTTCTGCAAGTGCTACGACTTCCGTTATGTCTTTGAACACTGCAAAGGCTCCAATTATTTCTCCGTTGTCACCAATCATTGGGAAACGCGATGTAACGATTCGCGATCCATTTCCGAGCTCTAATTCTCGGTTTAACTCAATACGCCCTGTTTCGTACGTTCTTGGTAATTCACTTAATGAAATAAATTCGTGTATATGTTTGCCGATGGTTTCATTTACTCTGACTTCTAGCATTCGAGCTGCACTTTTATTCATGAAAGTAATATGGCTTGTTTTGTCAATGCCAATCATTCCTTCTTCTATTGAATTAAAAATAATTTTCTCTCGATGACTTTCTTTGCTAAGTCGATTGATGAAATGTTCTTTTTCTTCAAGTAAACGAACCAATACATTTGCAAGGCTCCCTGGAACAATAACGGTACTTTTCAAGAAATAATCTTTTAGTTCTTGGTAAAGCAGATTGCTTCCGGTTACATTAAAAACAATGTCAATTTCTTTCCTATCAAACGCACGGTAGTGATCTGCAATCTTTATACCTAGTGATTTTGCAGTAACAATAGCTTGGGCTCCAAGATTAGTATCAACCACACCAAAAACCTGTAAATAATTGGTTTCGGAAAGCGTTTTCAAAATCGCTGACCCTCCGATTCCGCCACCTACAATCAATACATTTTGCATGTTATTTCAGCCTTCTTTCATCATCTGCAAATAATTGCAATCGTATTTTAAGCGTACAGCAGGAAGCTTTTCTTGACAACTTTAACGGAATTGGAAACAATAGAAACTGAAGGATGTGGAACTATGGGTCGTCTCGTAGCGTTTATTATTTTACTGATTCCTGGAATCATGGCTGCATACGGTATTAAGTTGATGCGTGATACTTTATTTAACAAATTGCTTGAGCCTTATCCGGCTCTTTGGCTTCAGTTTACACTGGGTACTGTTTTTGTCGTAATCGGAATTGGTTTTTTTGCAGGTTTCTTACTTAACCGGGACCGTAAAAAAGGAACTGTTGCAAAAAGATTTCAGAAATAAAAAAATGATGTTTACCTGAGCAAGGTAGACATCATTTTTCTTTTAACTTGATCTGGATAATTAGTGATAATTCCAACCAATTGCGGATGAAGTCGATCTATTAGAGACTCCGAACCTAGAATACCGTATAAACGAACTTTTTTATTTAGCTTTAAAATTTCTTCGTATAAAGGTTTCCCGATAAAACGCTTATGAAGGTGAATGCTGTCAATCCATTCCATTTCGTGCAAGACAGATACTTGGTTACTTTTTTTGATAATCCAAGCCATTTCAGTCTTTGGCATCAATTTCTTCATTTTTTTCAGCAATTGCTCATTAAATGAAGATAAATGAACATCGTTCATTCCTTCTAACATAGCAGCAAGTATTTGAGGACCTTTAGGGTTTTTTGCGAATGATTCTTTTAGCTCAACATTGAGCGGAATGTTCTTTTTCTTTGCCCATTGAAACACTTCATAAGCAAGAGGTATTTCATGTTGCTGTAATTTTCGTAACCATTTTTTTCCGATACGCAGATCTTTTAAGTCTTCGTAAGCAAGCGTTTCAATTTCTGCGTTGACTCCTGTTAAACGACGTAGATTATCATCGTGGTAGACGACAACAACACCGTCTTTCGTAATTTGTACGTCGAGTTCGATACCAACGCCCAATTCGCATGCTTTAATAAAAGCATTCCAAGTGTTTTCAAGTGCATATCCTGAAGCGCCTCGGTGTGCATACACTTTAACTTCAGACAATAAAATCATCCTCTTCCATTTCTAAAATCTACTAAACTCACAAAGCTAAACCTTCTTAGCTTTATTGCCTATTTGTCTTCAGTTTCAGCTTTATTTTACCATTTCTGATGACGAACTTAAAGTAAAGTTGGTTTGTTGGTAGCTTGTTGGTTTTGAATTTACTCTAAAAACCTTATGTAGAAATTTACATTTATAGTGGGGAACAAAAAAACCAACCAACAAATTTCGATTGGTCAAAAAAATATTGTTTAGTCTACAAGGATGACATTGTCGTTAAAGCAATTAGCATGCTCACTCCATATACACCATAAAAATAAAGTCGATCGACAACAGTTCCTTCTTCATTGCCTATAAAGTAATCATCAATTTGCCGAATTAACTGCAAGTGGGTTCGCCTCTCTTCGATTTGCTAGATATGCTTATACAGTTAGTATTGCTTCTGTATATTTAAACGTTTCAGAAAACCTGATACAGGTCTTTTCCTTTAATAGAGTCTTTTTAAACGTGTATTCTTTTTCACTTTGTTTTTCAGTTTATCAAGCGCTCTCTAAACACAAGTGTAATAGACATGAAAAAAACCCTCTGAATTTCTTTATCGCCAAACGAGCGACTAAAAGTTTCAGAGGATTTCATCATTGTGATTCATTTCGAATATCGAGTTGTAAACTATCTACCACCATAGCGATAAATTCCGAATTGGTTGGTTTTGATTCTAAATGGGCAACACTATAACCAAAAATATCAGAAATGTGTTCGACTGTTTCGTGACGTGTCCACACTTGTTCGATTGCATGGCGAATCGATCTTTCTACTCTTGAAGAAGTCGTGTCGAACTTTATCGCAATGCTCGGATAAAGTTGCTTTGTCACTTTATTTAAAATTTCAGGCTGCTCGAGTACAAGCAAAACGGCTTCTTTTAAAAAATTATAGCCTTTTAAATGAGGCGGTATTCCAATATCTTTAATCATATTCGTAATGCGATCTTCTTTTGTTAATTTGTTTGCTGAATATTCTTGTTTATTCGATCGGGCATTCATAATATGATTGATTTGCAGAGCTAAACGAGCAGACTCAAAAGGTTTCATAATAAAATAAGAAGCACCGTTTTCAGCAGCTTGGCTCATAATCGATTCTTGTCCAAAAGCTGAGAGCATAATCACATCAATGTTCTGCAAATCATCGTTGTCTTTAATGGCATCCAAAACAGCAATACCATCTAAGTGAGGCATAATAATGTCCAGTAGTAAAATATCGACTGATTGATTTTCTAACATATCAATGCACGTTTTGCCGTTATATGCAACATCGACAACTTTCATATTTGGTTGTGCATCTAAATAATCTCTTACCAGCCGAACCAACTCGCGATTATCGTCTGCAATTGCGATTTTAATATTTTCCATTCGACTCTCTCTCCTTGGTGACTGACTCTAGCAAGTACGTAATCGACTTATTTCATCAATAATTTCCGATCTGCTGCGAGCGATAGCAGTTCTTCTGCGTGTTGCAATGTTAACTCTGTAATTTCGGCTCCTGATAACATTCGACTCATTTCTTCTGTACGCTCTGGTCCATCGAGTTCAGTTACTGCAGTTGTCGTACGCTGCTTGTCTACTTTTTTCTCAATGAATAAATGCTGATCCGCCATTGCCGCTACTTGAGGCAAATGTGAAATGCACAAGACTTGAGAATCTATTGAAATGGCTGCGATTTTCTCAGCAATCGCTTGAGCTACACGTCCACTAACACCTGTATCCACTTCGTCAAAAATAATAGAAGTAATGCCTTGGTGTTTAGAAAAAATAGTTTTTAGCGCTAACATCATACGAGACAATTCTCCGCCCGAGGCCACTTTTGTTAAAGGTTTCAACGGTTCGCCTAAATTTGTCGAAATGTAAAAAGTAATAGAATCATGACCATATCGATCAAACCGTCCATTTGGCAAGATCGAAAAGTTTACTTCGAAAGATGCTTTTGCCATATGCAATTCTTTTAACTGTTCCATAATTGCTTTGCCTAAACTTTTTGCCGCTTTTTTACGAAGAATGGTTAGTTCTTCTGCTTCTACCCGTAAGTCTTCAGTCAGTTCTTTTAATTTTTCTTGATCTAATTGATAACGTTGATCGCGGTTGACCAATTTATCTAGTTCATCTGCTTGTTTTTCATGATAGAGCAAAATATCTTCTACGGAAGAGCCATATTTTCTTTTCAATGACTGAATAACAGCTAAACGTTGTTCGATATCATTTAGTCTAGCTGGATCAAATTCCATATCATCTAAAATCCGCTTGATTTCAGACCCTGTATCTTGAATTAAATAAAATGCGCTCGACAAGGTTTCCGAAGAACTTGTAAAGCTTTCATCAACGGATGCGGCGTGTTCAAGTTCAGACATGGCCGAACCTATCCAGTCTAAGCCTTTTGTTTCTCCTTGAATCGCTTCGTGTGCTGTTGAAATTGATTCATAAATTTTATTGAAATTTTGTAGCTTTTTTCGCTCTTGTACAAATTCTTCTTCTTCTCCAATAACGAGTTCCGCTGCTTCAATTTCTTGTAACTGAAACGTTAATAAATCAATACGCTGGGCAATTTGTTGTTCGTTTTCTGTGTATGAAGAAAACTCACGTTTTAATTTTGTGTATTTATCGAATGTATGACTATAGCTTTCTTTTGATTTGGCTAAACTTTTACCTGCATATTGGTCAAGTAAATAAAGGTGTTGTTTTTCATCCATCAATTCTTGAGTTTCATGTTGACCATGAATATCAATTAATGAGGCTCCAACTTCACGCAAAATAGAAATGGTCACTAATTTACCATTGATGCGACACACATTTTTACCTTTGTCATTTAGCTCTCTTCGCAATAAGATATCGCCATCACTTTTAGAAATGCCGAATTCATCTAATTTACGAAATACCGGATGTTGCTCATCATCTAACGAAAATAATCCTTCGATTTCTGCTTTTTTAGCACCGTGTCGAATAAATTCTTGGCTTCCTCGTCCGCCTGCCAAAAGATGAACCGCATCGATAATAATGGATTTACCAGCACCCGTTTCTCCAGTTAAAACCGTTAGACCTTCCGAAAAACTGACGGTCAACGCTTCAATAATGGCGAAATTACGTATATCTAATTCCCGAAGCATTTCTGTTCACCTCTTCTTAAAGCATTTCAATTAAACGCTGTTTTAAAATTTCACGTTGTTCGGTATCTCTGCAAATAATCAAGCACGTGTCGTCTCCACAAATCGTTCCAAGAATTTCTTCCCAATCCAAATGATCTATTAAAGAGCCAATTGCATGAGCATTGCCGGGTAAGGTTTTCATCACTAAGAAATGGCTAGCACCGTCAATACTTACAAATGCATCTGTTAACGCACGATGTAGCTTTTGCATGGGATTAAAGCGCTGGTCTGCTGGCAAACTATATTTATAGCGACCGTCTTGCAATGGTACTTTAACCAAATGCAGTTCTTTAATATCACGTGAAACAGTTGCTTGTGTCACTTCATAACCGGCTGATTTTAATAATTCGACCAGCTCGTCTTGCGTTTCGATTTCGCGATTTGAAATAAGATCACGTATTTTAATGTGACGCTGTCCTTTATTCATGATGGTCCCCCTTGAAAGAGTGAATATTTATTCTAGATGCTTAATATTCTACATTTATATTATAAATAAGACAACAAAAGGACGAATGATAAGTTCTTGATAATGTTTTAATCGAAAAGTAGAGTCTTGACTTGTATTCCCATTTTCGAAAAGAAAACACATTCCTTTTGGAATGTGTTTACAACAATTCATGAGCTGTTTTAACTGTTTCATTAATAAGTGATTCTGAAATAGGAACTATTTCAGCACTCTCAGCAGCCGATTGCAGATGGAATAAAAACTCAATATTGCCTTCTCCACCTGTAATGGGTGAAAACGATATATTCTTTATGTGAAAACCTGAATCTACAGCGAATTTACCAACTTTACTCAATACATCGCGGTGAATTTTCGGATCACGAATGATACCTTTTTTCCCAACATTTTCTTTTCCTGCTTCAAACTGCGGTTTTACCAACGCGATTACATCGCCATTTGGCACAAGAACTTGTTTTAACACCGGCAAAATAATGCGCAGCGAAATAAATGACACATCAATCGTCGCAAATTCCGGCAGGCCTTCAGTAAAATCTTCTGGCTTTGAATGCCTGAAGTTGACACGTTCCATTACTGTTACACGCTCATCTTGCCTGATTTTCCAGGCTAATTGATTATAGCCGACGTCAAGTGCATAACAATGTTTTGCTCCATTTTGAAGAGCACAATCTGTAAAACCGCCTGTGGATGAGCCAATATCAAGCATCAATTTATCTACAACAGATAAATCAAACTGTTCTAAAGCTTTTTCTAGCTTTAATCCGCCTCGACTGACGTATTTCAAATCATTACCTTTCATTTGTAGCGAAGCATCGGTCATAATTTTCTCACCTGGTTTATCCATTCGTTCAGATCCCGAATAAATTATCCCAGCCATTATGGCTCTTTTTGCTTTTTCACGTGTTTCGCAGATGCCTTGTTCAACTAACAAGACATCTACACGTTCTTTTTTAGGTTTGTTCATAAAATCGATGTACCTGCCTGTATTTTGGAATGTGTCCGTTTTTTAATCACTCGAACTACTTCATCACTGTTCAAGTTAATTTCATCCATCAACTCAGCAACATCTCCGTGCTCGATAAAGTGATCAGGAATTCCTAAGCGATCAATAACTGAACCGCGATATTCTTGCTCTTGAGCAAATTCTAATACAGCACTACCAAATCCACCTTGTAATACAGCTTCTTCGATTGTTAGCACTGGAATATCTCTTTTGAAAATTGTGTGTAACATTGCTTCGTCCATTGGTTTTATAAAACGAGCATTGACTACTTCTACTGAAATGCCTTGTTCAAGCAATTCTTCTGCAGCGTGCATCGCCATCGGAATAGTTGTACCGAAAGTTAAGATTACAGCGTCTGTACCTTTATTCAATACTTCCCATGAACCAATAGGTAACGCATGTAGTTCTTCATCCATTGGAACACCTAAACCATTTCCTCTAGGGTAACGTAGCGCAATCGGACCGCCATTATAATCAATGGCTGTTTTAACCATGTGTTGTCCTTCGTTTTCGTCTTTAGGCATCATGATGACCATATTCGGTAAATGGCGCAGGAACGCAATATCAAATACGCCTTGATGCGTTTCGCCGTCCGCTCCAACTAAACCAGAACGATCGATCCCAATAAACACATTTAAATTTTGTCGGCAAATATCATGAACCACTTGATCGTAAGCGCGTTGCAAGAATGTCGAGTAAATAGCTAAAAATGGTTTCATTTCTTGAGTAGCAAGTCCAGCAGCCATTGTCGTTGCATGCTGTTCAGCAATCCCTACATCATACATGCGTTCTGGAAATTCAGAAGCAAAGCCTTCAAGTTTTGATCCAACTGGCATTGCAGGGGTAATTGCTACAATTCGCTCATCCGTACGTGCTAATTTCCGAACTGTTTCTGCAACTAAGCCACTCCAAGATGGCGCTTTAGATGATGACTTGACTAAATCGCCCGTTTCCATTTTGTACGGACCCGTGCCATGCCATGTGCCAATTATATCTTGTTCTGCCGGTAAAAAGCCTTTGCCTTTTTTCGTCACAACATGCAACAAAACAGGTCCTTTTGTTTTCTTAGCATAACGCAAATTATCTTCTAATTCCTCTAAATCATGTCCGTTAATTGGTCCTAGATAAGTAAAGCCCATTTCTTCAAAGAACATGCCAGAAACTACTAAGTATTTCAAAGAGTCTTTTACGCGTTCAGCCGTAGAAGCTAACCGATCACCAACTGCAGGTACTTTTTTCAATAGATATTCTAAATCGTCTTTGACTTTATTGTATTTTCCAGCTGTCCGCATTCTACCGAGCATGCTGTGCATAGCACCAACGTTTGGCGCAATCGACATTTCATTGTCGTTGAGTATGATTGTCATATCAGTTTTAGTGTGACCAATATGATTTAATGCTTCGAAAGCCATCCCGCCTGTTAACGCACCATCACCGATAATCGGAATAATGTGATTGCCGGTTTTTTTAATATCACGAGCAGCTGCCATGCCCATTGCAGCTGATAGAGACGTCGAACTATGACCCGTTTCCCATACATCGTGTTCACTTTCATTACGTTTTGGAAAGCCACAAAGACCTTTGAATTGACGCAACGTATCGAATTGCCCAGCTCTTCCCGTAAGAATTTTGTGAACGTAAGATTGATGTCCTACATCCCAAATAAATTTATCTGAAGGACTGTCAAATACTTTATGAAGTGCAATTGTTAGTTCAACCACACCCAGGTTCGGACCGATATGCCCACCTGTTCTAGATAAGTTTTCTATTAAAAATCGTCTTATATCTTCACTTAATACTTCAAGCTGTTTTGTGTTCAGCTCTTTTAAGAAAGATGGACCAGTAATCGACTGTAGATTCATTGCCATCACGCACCTTTTATAAAATTTTCCTTCAGACTGCTTGTTCATATTATATCAGTCTACAGCGATTGTACAAATCAGAGCCTTAAAAATCAGCTTTTTCTTTGAACAATTAATTGCGTTAGTTGCAATAGCAATGTTTTTTCACCTTTTAATTTTTTAAGAGCATTTACAGCTTCAGCAGCATGGAAGTCTAATTTTTCTTTTGCTTTTGGCAAAGTCAGCAAACTTGGATATGTACTTTTCTCGCTCGACTCATCTTTACCAGCAGTTTTGCCAAGTTCCTCAGATGTTCCAGTAACATCTAAAATATCATCTTGAATTTGGAACGCCAATCCAAGATGTTGACCAAATTGGCTAAGCGCTAAAATTTCTTCATCTGAAGCTTGCGCTAAAATACCACCAGCTAAAATGCTATATGTTAATAAAGCACCCGTCTTTAAGCGATGCACTTGTTCTAATTCTCCAAGCGTTAATTGTTTTTCTTCGCCTTCAATATCAAGTACTTGTCCGCCAACCATTCCTTCAGCGCCTGCTGAGACGCTCATTAAATCAATCAAACGAACTTTGTCGTCACTAGATACTTCTTGGAGACGTGCCACAATACCAAAGCTATACGTTAATAATGCGTCACCGGCAAGAATGGCGACAGCTTCTCCAAAAACTTTATGATTGGTTGGCATGCCACGACGCAAATCGTCATCATCCATACTTGGTAAGTCATCGTGAATCAAAGAATACGTATGAATCATTTCAATCGCAGCCGCTACTTTCAAGGCTTCAGGATGTTCTTTATCACTTAATTCATGAAGAACTGCCAACAACAAAATAGGGCGAATTCGTTTTCCACCAGCTTGTAGCGAGTAATGCATCGACTCTTTTAATGAATCAGGAATCGATAATGACAAAATCAATTGGGCCATTTCCTGTTGAATAAGTGGTTCATAATGAGTGCGAAATTCAATTAGATTCATTTAGCGTTCCCATCCATTTCTATGTCAGCCGGCACTTCTTTGCCGTCTTTCATCATTGTGACCAATTGACTTTCAGCATTTTGTAATTTATTGTGGCAAACTTTTGAAAGTTCCATGCCTTTTTGATAAAGTGTCAACGCTTGTTCAAGTGGAACATCTCCTTGTTCGAGTTGGCGGACAATTTCTTCTAGTTGCTCCATTGCATCGTTAAACATGATCTTCTTTTCAGCCATTGTTCTCATCTCCTTTTACTACTGGATTTACTTGATCGACTGTCGCTTGAATCGTACCATCTTGCATTGCTATGGTCAGCTGATTGCCTTTTTTCACATTCTTCACACTTTTAATAACCGTTTCTTCAATATATGGAATCGAATAGCCGCGGTCCATTATTTTTAATGGACTCAGCGCATCTAATGTCCGAATTGCAGATGACAACTGCTGCGAGTGGGTTTTTAACAATTGATCAAGTTGATAGTCGAGTCTTCTGCCTAGTTCTACAACTTGAGTTTCTGATTGACGAATTTGTTGAAGTGGCAATCGTGATTTCAAACGGTTTTCAAGTGTTTGGTAATATTCTTTTGAACGATTTAACTGCTGCAGCGATTCGCGTTGCAATGATTCTGTCGCTCGCTCGACTCGCTCGATAAATGGTCTGTATAACCGCTCTGGGTAAGCTAAAGGGAATGATGTAGTCAAGCGATTTAAGACTTGTTTTTGCTGATTAACAGTTCCTGAAACGGTCCGGTACATGAGACTTCTGTAACTCGCAATGCGCTCTAACAACTCTGCTTGACTAGGAACAGCAAGTTCTGCAGCAGCAGTTGGTGTGGCTGCTCGCAAATCAGACACAAAGTCAGCAATTGTCGTATCGGTTTCGTGACCGATTGCAGAAATAACTGGAATAACAGAACTGAATATAACACGTGCGACTGCTTCATCATTAAAAGCCCATAAATCTTCAATAGACCCTCCACCACGTCCGACAATTAATACATCGAAATCTTCTTTATTGGCAGCTTGAATAGATTGGACGATCGATTGAACAGCACCTGTTCCTTGAACGAGTGTTGGGTATAACACAACATTAGCTAGTGGATAACGACGGTGCAAGGTAATGATAATGTCGCGCACTGCCGCACCCGTTTGCGCAGTTACGACCGCAATTTTTTTTGGGAAGCGTGGCAATGGTTTTTTATGTGAAGCATGAAAGAGTCCTTCTTTTAATAGTTTTTCTTTTAATTGTTCAAAGGCTAAATAATAATCGCCAATGCCATCAATTTGCATTGACTGTGCATACAGTTGATATTGACCAGATGCCTCATAAACCGTGACATCTCCTCTAATTAACACAGTCATGCCACTATCCGGTTTGAATTTGACGGATTTAGCACTTGCTGAGAACATGACACCTGGTAACCGTGCAGCATTGTCTTTTAAGGTGAAATAAATATGTCCACTTGTATGAATTTTAACGTTCGATAACTCGCCTTTAACATAAACATCGCGGAGGTGAGGATCGGCGTCAAATTTCTTTTTTATGTATTTGGTTAACGCTTTAACACTTAAGTACGGGTCGGCCGACACATTTTCAACCCCTATCTGTGAATTTAAAAAGCTGTTTTTCAATAGAAAAACAGCCCTATTACTCTTTATTTTACATACTTACTGTTGTTTTGTCTTTGTAGACCCTTTTTCAGCCGATTGTACTGTATTTCCCATTAGCATTGCAATAGTCATCGGACCCACGCCGCCTGGAACTGGTGTTACAAAGCTAGCTGTTTCTTGTATATCTTCAAAATCTACATCTCCACAAAGTTTACCATTTTCATCTCGATTCATTCCAACATCGATAATAACGGCTCCCGGCTTAATATACGTATGATCAATAAATTTAGCTCGGCCAATCGCAGCAATTAAAATATCTGCCTGTCTTGTAAAGCTCGCCAAATCGTTTGTTTTAGAATGGCAGTACGTAACCGTCGCATCTTTTTGAAGCAATAATTGACCGATTGGCTTGCCGACAATATTGCTACGTCCAATGACAACCACATGTTTACCTGCGGGATCGATGTCGTAGTGAGCAAGTAACTCCATAATGCCATGTGGTGTACACGGCAAAAAAGCTTCTTTGCCAATCATCATATTGCCAACAGAAATCGGATGAAAGCCATCTACGTCTTTATCCGGGCTAATAGCTGAAATCACTTTGAATTCATCGATTTGCTTAGGCAAAGGCAACTGTACAAGTATCCCGTGAATTTCTGGGTCATTGTTCAATTTCTCAATTTTCACAAGTAACTCGTGTTCAGTCAATGTGTCGGGATATTGATGAAGATCCGAACGCATCCCTAGTGCTTCACAAGTCTTTTTTTTATTTTTTACGTATGTAAGAGAAGCGGAGTTTTCTCCGACTAACACAACGGCAAGTCCTGGTATGATTTCTTGTTGCGCCAATTTTTCCACACGCTCTTTTACTTGAATTTTTATTTTTTGGCTTACGGCTTTTCCATCAATCAATTCTGCAGTCATGTTAACTCCTCCAATTAATTTGCTGTTTCGTCGGTGAATTTCGAAAGAACACCATTGACAAACCGACTCGATTTATCGTCTCCAAAAGTTTTGCAAAGTTCAATGGCTTCGTTCATGACGACGCGTGCTGGTGCATCTTCCATATAGTCTAGTTCAAAGATGGCCATACGGAGAATCGTGCGTTCAACTTTTGGCAAACGTTCTAATGACCAGTTTTCTAAATGGCCTACTAGCTTTTCATCAATTGTCGTCATATTTGTATAGGTGCCTTGAACTAATAAATCATAAAAATTATCATTTTCTCCTGCCATCACATGGTCCATCGCTTCGTCAATTGTCAATTCAGTGCCTTCTAATTGAAATAAGGTCTGAAGCGCTTTTTCTCGTGCTTCGTGTCGTTTCATAGTATATCCGGTCTCCTTTTCACAGCTAGTTATCCCTTATTATACAGGTATTCCGCTGGAACTTCCATGTTTGAAATGTTCGGTCAATAGCGTACAACGCAATGTCTCTTGCAGAAAAATGTTGAGATTTGCGAATCAAAACAAGAGAAGGCTGCCTAAAACCTAAAAAGGTCTTTTGGCAGCCTTGCTGTTTACTCTGTGGCTCTAGGTTCAAAATTGACACCTGTAATATGAACATTAACTTCCTGCGTTTGAAGTGATGTCATATTCTCAAGCGTTTGACGAACTTGTTCTTGAATTTTTAAAGCAGTCTTCGGAATCGACACACCATGATCGATGACACAATAAACATCAATGGCTAAACCTTCTTCAGATAAATCGGTTTTGATGCCTTTGCCGTGTACTTTTTTTCCTAAACGTTCAACAACGTCTGAAGCAAAGTTACCACGCATGCTAGCAACACCTTCGATATCTGTTGCTGCGATACTAGCGATAATTTCCAACACTTCTGGAGCTACTTCAATATTTCCTAACTCTTGTGCGCCGTGAGACTTCATCCGTACATAAGGTGCTGTTTTTTCTGCCATTTGAAAAGCTCCTCCTTAAGATCCCAGTACATCGTATTTTTCAAGGAATTTCGTATTGAAATCTCCCGATTTAAATACTTCGTGATCCATTAATTTTGAATGGA
Organism: Caryophanales bacterium; assembly: GCA_038243515.1. Lineage (GTDB taxonomy): Bacteria > Bacillota > Bacilli > Bacillales_A > Planococcaceae > Planococcus. The sequence goes on along the minus strand of JBBSRA010000002.1, from coordinate 4,220 downwards.
ATGGAATCGTCGTGAACACGCCTTCGATTACAAACTCATCTAGCGCTCGTTTCATTTTCGCGACTGCTTCTTCGCGTGTATCAGCGAATGTAATCAGTTTAGCGACCATAGAATCATAGTACGGTGGAATCGTGTAGCCAGAATACATAGCAGAATCGATTCTAACGCCCATACCACCAGGAGGCAAGTACATATCTACTTTCCCAGCTGACGGCATGAAGTTTTTAGCAGGATTTTCCGCATTGATACGGCATTCAATAGACCAACCTTTAAAAGTAACATCTTCTTGTCTATAGGCTAAGGTTTCACCAGAGGCAACTTTCAATTGTTGCTGGATCAAATCTATTCCTGTAATCATCTCTGTTACTGGATGTTCTACTTGAATACGCGTGTTCATTTCCATGAAGTAAAATTTTTGATTGACTGCGTCAAAAATAAACTCTACTGTACCCGCTCCGCGGTAGTCGACAGCTAACGCTGCTTTAACGGCAGCGTCTCCCATTTCTGCGCGCAATTCAGGAGACAGCGCCGGTGATGGTGCTTCTTCAACTAATTTTTGCATGCGACGCTGAATCGAACAATCACGCTCGCCTAAATGAATCGCATTACCATGAGAATCAGCAAGCACCTGGATTTCAATGTGACGGAAATCTTCAATAAATTTCTCGATATAGACGCCTGGATTGCCGAAAGCTGCAGCAGCTTCTTTTTGTGTCATTTTCAAGCCAGTAATGAAATCTTCGCGTGTGCGTGCTACACGAATCCCTTTACCTCCACCACCTGCAGTCGCTTTGATAATGACCGGGAAACCGATTTCATCAGCAATACGCAAGCCGTCTTCTTCACTTGCCACAATGCCAGTAGAACCCGGCACGACAGGAACACCCGCTTTGCGCATTGTTTCACGCGCAACGTCTTTAGTACCCATACGTGAAATCGCATCAGCAGTCGGACCAATAAACATGATATCGCACGCTTCGCAAAGTTCAGCGAAACTGGCGTTTTCAGCCAAAAATCCGTAGCCTGGATGAATCCCATCACAATTTGTCAATTTTGCAACTGACATGATATTAGAAAAGTTTAAATAGCTGTCTTTCGACAATTTTGGACCGATGCAATACGCTTCATCCGCAAGTTCTACGTGCAGCGCTTCTTTGTCTGCTTCTGAGTAGACGGCTACCGTTTCAATACCCATTTCTTTGCATGCGCGGATAATTCGAACCGCTATTTCTCCACGGTTTGCAATCAATACTTTTTTCATCGTTTTCATCGCTATCTCCCCTTTCCTCAGTTTGCTTTCACGAGGAATAAAGGCTGGCCGTACTCAACAAGCTGACCATCTTTTACAAGAATTTCAGCAATTTCCCCATCCACTTCTGCTTCAATTTCATTGAATAATTTCATTGCCTCAACAATTGAGACGATTTGGTCAGCAGTAACTTTCGTACCAACTTGAACGTAAGCTGCTTCATCTGGAGACGGAGATTCATAGAACGTTCCGACCATTGGTGATAAAATTTTGTGATAGTCAGAATCAGCACCAGTTGACTCTGCTGTTTGTTCTTCAACTACTGGTTTTGCTATTTCTGTTTCTTTAGCAGGTTTTTTTGCTAGCGCTTCCTCAGCATTGGGAACTTGTGGTTCTTGGACAGCTGATTGACTTGACTGCTGAACGTTTCCTGATCCATTTTTTTTCATTTTTACTTTAACGCCTTCGTACTCGTAAGAGAACTCATCGATAGACGACCCATCCACTAATTTAATGATTTCACGGATTTCTTGAATTTTCATATCCATCCTTCTTTCTGATTATGTATTTGACTGATTTCTCTTCTATTTTAGACTTATTCCGACAACTTTGAAATAGATAATCTGAATTTCTAAAAAAAGACCTCTATATTTAGAGGTCTTGGTTTTTTTAATGAGCTCTTGAAACATATGACGAGTCAGTTGTGTTGATGATTAAACGATCTCCTTCGTTAATGAAAAATGGCACTTGTACAGTTAAACCTGTAGTCAGTTTCGCTGGTTTTGAACCACCACTCGCTGTGTCTCCTTTGATACCTGGGTCTGTTTCAGCCACTTCTAAAACAACTGTGTTTGGCAATTCCACACCTAGTACTTCACCTTGAAACTGAATCACTTGAACTTCCATATTTTCTTGAAGGAATTTTAACTCATGTTCAATGTTTTTCTCAGGCAATTCAATTTGATCGTATGTTTCTGAATCCATAAATGCATGCATATCGCCATTTGCGTATAAGTATTGCATTTTGCTGTTGTCAATTTGTGCTTTTGCAACTTTTTCACCAGCACGGAATGTCTTTTCAGTGACACTTCCAGTACGTAAATTGCGTAGTTTTGAGCGTACAAACGCTGCACCTTTGCCTGGTTTTACATGTTGGAATTCCATAACACGCCAAATTCCGCCATCTACTTCAATTGTGACGCCTGTTTTAAAATCGTTTACTGAAATCATATTAGTTCCTCCGTTTGTTATAAAATGCGAAGCTCTTTTGTGGAGTTAGTCAACCGTTCATTTCCTGACTCGGTTATCAGTATATCATCTTCAATGCGAACTCCGCCAATTCCCGGTAGATAAATTCCCGGTTCTACAGTTACCGCCATTCCCGGCTCTAAAATTGTTTCAGATTTAAAAGATAAGCCTGGACTTTCATGAACTTCTAGCCCGATACCATGACCTGTCGAATGACCAAACGCCTCGCCGTACCCTTTAGACTTGATATAGTCACGTGCAATGGCATCTGCTTCGATTCCACTCATTCCTGGCCCGATTTTTTCTACGCCCAATTCTTGCGCTGTTAATACAATATTATAAATTTCTTTCATTTTTTCTGAAGGTTCTCCGACAGCTACTGTGCGAGTGATATCTGAAATATAGCCATTATAAAGCGCACCAAAATCAAGTGTGATCATGTCGCCTTTTTCAATCACTTTATCGGACGCTACCCCATGAGGAAATGCCGAGCGAAGTCCTGAAGCCACAATAATATCAAAACTAGATGAAGTAGCACCTTGTTGTCTCATGAAAAACTCTAACTCGTTAGAAACTTCAAGCTCTGTAACCCCAGCGCGAATAAATCCACAAATGTGTTCAAATGCATCGTCCGCAATTTTAGCTGCCGCTTTTAACACAGAAACCTCTTCAGATGTTTTAACCATACGAAGCTTTTCAATCAAATTGCTAATTGGTTCGAATTCTACATCTACTTTTTCTTTGTATGAAACAACTGTTGAGTAAGTCATATAATCTTGTTCGAAAGCAAGTGTTTTGATCCCCATTGACTGGACTGTTTCGACTACTTCATCCAGTAGATTTTTTTTCGCTTGGACTACTTTAAATTCCTTAACTTGCTCATTTGCTTGTTCTGTATAGCGAAAATCCGTGATAAAAACGGCCTCTTTCTCAGTAACAAGTGCTAGCCCTGCCGTTCCTGTAAATTCTGTAATATAACGCAAATTATAAGGACTCGTAACGAGCACTGCCCCCACGTTTCTTTTTTCCATTTCAGCACGTAATTTTTGAAGTTTCAATGTATTCATCCTCTCTATTGTTGTAAAAGTAACGCATGAAGTGCTAATTTGTAAACATCTTGACCAAAGCCAACTATTTGTCCGGCGCTAACCGGTGCAATAAATGAATGATGGCGGAATGTTTCTCGTTTGTGGACATTCGATATATGTACTTCTATGACAGGAACGTCTATCGCAGCAATGGCATCTCGTATCGCAATGCTCGTATGCGTATAAGCACCTGCATTTAAAACAATACCAGATAACGCATCATTCTCAGCACCGTGAATCCAATCAATCAATTCACCTTCATGATTAGACTGTCGGCAAATCAATTCAATATTATGATGGTAAGAAAACTCCACAAGATCTTGTTCTAACTCTTCTAATGTGAACGTTCCGTACGCTTCTTTTTCACGTTTGCCCAGACGATTCAAATTCGGACCGTTCAAAACCAGTACACGCATGCATTGACTACCTCCCTGAATGCTTCCTCCATTATTTTAACATATCAGAACAATCGAGCAACTATTTAGAAAAGCGCAAGCAGCCGTGTAGATTCGACGGGCATAAGACGCTCTGGCGAAGCGGCGTTTTTTCAGCCGCACAGCTAGAGTGGCTTATGACCCTAGAATCTGGCTGCTGGAGCCTGGACACAAGAAAAGCGCAAGCAGCCGTGTAGATTC
>JBBSRA010000001.1:0-193403 GCA_038243515.1 Caryophanales bacterium | reverse complement strand
ATCACAATTTGTGCAATTGATTTGAACGCCTTTTTTCACTTTTTTCTCTACAAGCAATTTGTCGCATTTCGGACATGGGCGTTCAATCGGTTTGTCCCAAGAAACAAATTCACATTCTGGATAACGTTCGCAGCCGTAGAAAATACGGCGCTTTTTACTTTTTCTTTCAACAATTTCGCCTTCTTTACACGTTGGGCATTTAACGCCTATATGCTTAACGATTGCTTTTGTATTCCGGCATTCCGGGAAATTGCTACAAGCCATAAACTTGCCATAGCGTCCCAATTTATAAACCATTGGCGAGCCACATAGTTCACAATCTTCGCCTACTGGCTCATCTTTGATTTGTACTTTTTCCATTTCATTTTCTGCTACTTCGACATTTTTTTCAAATTTCTTGTAAAAAGCATCGATAATGGTGCGCCATTCAATTTCGCCTTCTTCAACGGTATCTAAATCATGTTCCATTTTCGCTGTAAATTCGATATTCAAAATATCCGGGAAAAATTCGAGCACTAGTTGATGAACAATTTCACCCAACTCAGTCGGAATAAAACGTTTCGCATCTAAAGTTGCGTAACCCCGCTTTTGAATAGTGTCTAGTGTCGGCGCGTAAGTTGATGGACGTCCGATTCCCAACTCTTCAAGCGCTCGTACTAAGCGAGCCTCTGTAAAGCGCGGAGGTGGCTGCGTAAAATGCTGATTGGGTGTAACATCAATTGCTTTTACGATATCGCCTTCAACCATTTCTGGCAGTATATTATCTTTTTCTTCTTTTTGATCGTCTGTTCCTTCAATATAAAGCTTCATGAAGCCTGGGAACTTAACTTGCGATCCATTTGCACGAAACACCGCATCGCCGTTTTGCAACTCCGCCATAACTGTATCTAGAACTGCAGATGACATTTGACTTGCCACAAATCGATCCCAAATCAGTTTATACAGACGGTGAAGATCACGCGATAAAATACTTTTCATCGATTCCGGCGTTCTCATGACACTTGTCGGACGGACCGCTTCGTGAGCATCTTGCGATTTTGCTGACTGCTTAGCTGGAGCTTTTTGTGTAACGTATTCTTCGCCGTAGTTTTCGACGATAAAGTCCATCGTGTCTTTTTTTGCCGTATCGGAGATTCGTGTAGAGTCCGTTCTCATATACGTAATCAAACCGGTGATGCCTTCTTTTCCTACTGAAATACCTTCATACAGCTGCTGTGCAAGCATCATTGTCTTTTTAGCTCGGAAGTTTAATTTACGAGCAGCTTCTTGTTGAAGTGAAGAAGTTGTAAAAGATGGCGATGGATTTCTTTTTCTTTCTTTTTTCACTACACGGTTAACGGTAAAGTCTTTACCTGACATAGACGTCATAACAGCTTTAACGTCTGCTTCGTTGTGTAGCTTTACTTTTTCTTTAGTACTGCCATAAAATTGTGCTTCAAATTTCTTTTTCGCTTTTTCAAATTCCCCAGTAATTGACCAGTATTCTTCTGGTTCGAAACTTTTGATTTCGTTTTCACGATCGATGACCAAACGCAGTGCCACTGATTGTACGCGTCCAGCTGACAAACCTTTTTTCACTTTTTTCCAAAGTAACGGACTGATGCTATACCCAACAAGACGATCTAAAATTCGGCGTGCTTGCTGCGCATCTACTAAGTCCATATCGATTTTACGTGGATGTTTAAATGATTCTTTAATCGCTTCTTTAGTAATTTCGTTAAAGACAACACGGCAATCTGAAGTTTGATCAATGCCGAGTGCCGTTGCTAAATGCCATGCAATTGCTTCTCCTTCTCTATCGGGGTCAGCCGCGAGAAAGACTTTCTTCGCTTTTTTTGCTTCTTTTTTAAGATCTTGTAGTATAGGGCCTTTACCTCTTATTGTGATATACCGAGGTTCGTAATTGTTTTCCACGTCTACACCCATTTGACTCCGGGGCAAATCGCGTAAATGTCCAAGTGAAGCACGGACTTTGTATTTCTTACCTAAATACCGTTCGATTGTCTTTGCCTTTGCAGGCGACTCCACAATCACTAAAAAATCCGCCATCTTATTTTCCTCCTCGTAGAGGTTTCTTAAAACTTCTTAAAAGAATTACCTGTTGCAAAATGTATAACAGATTTTGGCTTAATGCAAGGGTTTTCGTTTTTTTCATTCTTTTCTAGCTGTCATTTGTTGGTATTCTTCAAGAACTTGCCAGCCATTCCATACCGGTTTTGCTCCTTCTAAAATCAATTTATGAGGTCCTTCAGACAACGCTGATCCAATATCCCCAGGCACCGCAAAAACGTCTTTTCCATGATCAAGGGCATGTTCAATAGTACTCAATGTACCACTTTTGACTCTAGCTTCAGTTACGATAATTCCTTTTGATAACCCACTAATGATGCGATTTCTCATAGGAAAATTCCACTTTTTTGGCTCCATATAAGGTGGGTATTCAGTTAAAACCAAATGACTTTCTTCTATTAAACGGTTTAAAGTTGTGTTTTCTTTTGGATAAGGATGCAAAAAACCACTTCCTGTAACTGCAATTGTTCGGCCACCCAAATCAATCGTTTTTTGATGAGCCATCGCATCTGCTCCTCTTGCTAATCCACTAACAATGATAAAGTCGTTCTCAACAAGAGGTGGAATGATGGTGCTCAATGCTTTTTGTGAATAAGAAGTGGCTTTACGAGAACCGATAATGGCAATTTTTTGTGGATTTACGAGTAAGGTGAGATCGCCTTTAGCGTAGAGTACGGCTGGTGGATCGATCAATTCAAGCAGGCTTACTGGGTAACAGGGGTGCTGATAAGATATGGGGAAGATTTTGTACTTGGCGTAAGTTTCGCTCAAAGGGAAAGTCAGGGATTGTCTATAAGAGGTAATCAATTTCATGGCTTGTTCTGATTTCAAACCTAACTGGAACATGAGTTCTTTTGGAGATTTCCGTTCGAGTCTTGTCAGATCGGGGTCATCTGTAAGTAACGGACTTAGTTTCTTTAGACTTTTCGGATACACATAGTGTAAGGCCAATAAACGTTCTGTAAATTCGCGGTTCATGTTGTTCCTCCTATTCTTTTTTGGATAAAAATAAGACGCATCAGCTAAGATGCGCCTTATCTCCATATTAATGGGTTTTACACTTGTCGTATAGCCCTTTTTCTTTAATGACTTTGATCAAAGTTTCTCCGATAACTGATGGAGTGTCTGCAACTTCGATGCCCGCTTCGTTCATTGCTTTGATTTTGTCAGCAGCTGTTCCTTTACCGCCAGAAATAATCGCACCGGCATGGCCCATACGTTTTCCTTCAGGTGCAGTTTGTCCGCCAATAAATCCTACTACAGGTTTCGTCATATTCGCTTTAACCCACTCAGCAGCTTCTTCTTCAGCTGTTCCGCCGATTTCACCGATCATTACGACTGCGTACGTATCTTCATCTTCGTTGAATTCCTTCAATACGTCGATAAAGTTCGTGCCGTTCACTGGGTCTCCACCGATACCGACAGCTGTCGATTGGCCAATTCCCTCTTCAGACAACTGGTGAGTCGCTTCATACGTTAATGTACCTGAACGTGAAACAACGCCAACATGTCCTTTTTTATGAATGTATCCAGGCATGATGCCGATTTTACATTCGTCTGGAGTGATAACGCCCGGGCAGTTTGGTCCAACAAGACGTGTTTTTTTGCCTTCCATGTAACGATTCACTTTTACCATATCCAATACTGGAATATGCTCAGTGATACAAATTGCCATGTCAAGATCAGCTTCAACAGCCTCAAGAATTGCGTCTGCCGCAAAAGGTGCCGGTACGTAAATTACAGATACGTTTGCTCCTGTAGCTTTTACTGCATCTTCTACAGTATTGAAGACAGGTACGCCTTCAGCTTCAGTTCCGCCCTTACCTGGTGTTACACCCGCAACGATTTTCGTTCCGTATTCAAGCATTTGCTTTGTATGGAAAAGGGCAGTTGACCCTGTAATTCCTTGTACAAGCACTTTTGTGTCTTTATTAATGTATACACTCATTTTTGTCCCTGCCCTTCTTTAGCCTACAAGTTCTACAATCTGTTTAGCGCCGTCTGCCATTGTTCCAGCAGCAACGATATTAAGACCTGATTCATTAAGCAGTTTTTTACCAAGTTCTACGTTTGTTCCTTCAAGACGGACTACTAATGGCACATCTAAGCTTACTTCTTTTGCAGCTTGAATAACGCCTTCCGCAATGATGTCACACTTCATGATACCGCCGAAAATGTTAACGAAAATTCCTTTTACATTCTTATCAGAAAGAATGATTTTGAAAGCTTCCGTTACTTTTTCAGCGGTCGCACCGCCCCCAACGTCGAGGAAGTTAGCGGGTGTTCCGCCGTAATAGTTGATCGTGTCCATTGTTGCCATAGCAAGCCCGGCACCGTTAACCATACAGCCGATGTTCCCGTCTAAAGAAATATAGCTTAAGTCATACTTAGAAGCTTCAATTTCTTTTGGATCTTCTTCGTCGAAATCGCGAAGTTCCACAATGTCTTTGTGGCGATAAAGAGCATTTTCATCAAAATCGAATTTTGCATCAAGCGCTAAAATATCGCCGTCGCCAGTTTCAACTAACGGGTTAATTTCAACAATAGAAGCATCTTTTTCGATAAATACAGTGTATAGGCCAAGCATGAATTTCGCCGCTTTGTTTACAAGTTTCGATGGGATGTTCATGTTGAAAGCCATACGACGTGCCTGGAAACCAGTCAAGCCGACTACTGGATCGATAATTTCTTTGAAAATCTTCTCAGGAGTATTCTCAGAAACTTCCTCGATATCCACTCCGCCCTCTTCAGAGCCCATAAGAGTAACACGAGCAGTTTGGCGGTCAAGCACCAATCCAACGTAGTATTCTTTCTTGATGTCAGATCCTTCTTCGATCAAAAGGCGTTTGATTTCTTTACCTTCTGGACCAGTTTGGTGAGTCACAAGAACTTTACCTAAAAGTTCTTTCGCGTATGTACGGACCTCATCCAAGTTTTTAGCGATTTTAACACCGCCAGCTTTGCCTCGTCCACCTGCGTGGATTTGAGCTTTTACCACGACAACATCCGTACTCAGTTCTTTAGCTGCCTTAACTGCTTCTTCTGGAGAAAAAGCAACGGTGCCGTATGATACTGCTACTCCATATTGTCTAAGAAGTTCTTTTCCTTGATATTCATGGATATTCATCTGTCATCCTCCAATCAAACATCTCTATCGTAATTTTATTACCATAACCATTGTATTAAAGTTGTCATAAAATGTCCACCGTTGTTCGTTATTCCAGCAAAACTTCGTGTATTCAAAACAATCAATTTTGAGTCAAAAGAGATTTTACCGGTTCGAATGTCGTCCGGTGGATCTCACATGGACCGTAGTTTTCAAGTGCTGCAACATGATCTTTCGTTCCGTACCCTGCATGTTTTTCGAAGCCATACATCGGATACTGAATCGCGTATTCTGCCATCAGAGCATCTCTTCCGGTCTTTGCCAAAATAGAAGCTGCTGCAATGCTTAAGCTTTTCGCGTCGCCTTTAATAATAGATTCACAAGACATAGGAAGTTCCAACATCATCGCATCAGCTAGCACAATGGTCGGTGCAGGAGATAATAACAATGCAGATTGCGTCATCGAACTTCGTGTCGCTTGGTAAATATTAAGGCGATCAATTTCTTCTGGAGATTGGATATGAACTACGTAACTGACAGCGATCTTTTTAATAATTTCAGCAAACTCTTCGCGTTTTGTTTTGCTCAATTGTTTGGAATCGTCTAAACCGATTAGGCTTGTGCAATCTTGCGGTAAAATAACTGCAGCTGTTACGACGGGACCTGCAAGTGGCCCTCTACCTGCTTCGTCAATGCCTGCTACTAAATCAGACGGTGTTTTTCTAAACGACTCGTCAAATACAAGCTTAGATTCGTGGTTATCTAGTATTTTTTTCTGCTGCATTTGTTTCCGTTTCCACGAGGCTAATAAGGCTTGAACACTTTTACGCGAATCACTTTCAAGTTCTTCCATCCACGACTGCCACACCGTTACACCATTCAACTTTTCTTTAATTTCATTGGTTGTTTTCATTTGTTCAACTCCTGTTTTCATCTACACAAAAAAACTGCTCCCCACAATCGAGGAACAGCTCATTTCAAAAGAGCGAATGCTCACTCTTCTTCAATCATTTCGTCTCTATAATCGAATGTCACTTTACCTAAATGCTGGTTACGAATATCTCGCACAACCACTTCGGCAGTTGTTTCATAGTCGACTTCGCCATGCTGATCTAAACAGCGACGTTTTTTGCCAATATGATCAAACGTATTGACGATTTCTTCATCGACATGATCAATGCCATAGCGCTCCATCATTCGTTCTGGATAACGTTCTTCTAAAAACTTCAATGAATAGATGGCAAGTTCTTGCATTTGAATAACTGAGTCTTTTATCGCACCGGTAACTGCTAATTTCAATCCCGTTTCAGGGTCTTCGAATTTCGGCCATAAAATACCTGGTGTATCCAATAACTCAATTTCTTTGCCGACTTTGATCCATTGTTGCGCTTTTGTAACACCTGGCATATTGCCAGTTTTCGCTAAGCTTTTTTTCGATAATCGGTTGATGAGCGTCGATTTTCCGACATTCGGAATGCCGACAATCATCGCACGAATCGCACGTGGCTTTATGCCTTTTGCAATCATTCTATCCCATTTTTCTTCAAGTATTTCTTTTGATGCTTTTGTAACCAATTGCAACCCTCTACCTTCAAGCGAGTTGATGGCAACTGCGCGTGTACCTTGATCTTCGAAATAACGAATCCATTTTTTCGTTTCCACTTCATCAGCCATGTCCATTTTGTTTAAAATAATAAGACGTGGTTTTTGTTGTATCACTTGATCGATCATCGGATTTCGTGAAGATAAAGGAAGCCTGGCGTCAACAAGTTCAAAAATAATATCCACTAACTTCAGTTTTTCAGTAACTTGTCTTCGCGCTTTTGCCATATGTCCAGGAAACCATTGTATCGTCATAAAACCACTCCTTATTTTACAATTCCCGCTTCAGGCAGTGGCCAGAAAACGAAATTTGTGTCACCAATTACTTCATCGGTCGAGACCAATCCGATGTGACGGCTATCTTTACTTGCACGGCGATTATCACCCATAACAAAGACAAATCCATCAGGTATAATCCTTTCTCCTCCGGTCACATCTTCTAAAGCAAAGTCTTCTGTAAGTGTACCGGTGATGCCTTGTTTGTAAATATCCAAATAAGGCTCTTCTATTGCTTTTTCATTTATATATAACTGGTCGTCTTCATAGGCGACATGATCACCTGGCAACCCGATTATACGCTTAATATAATCTTTTTTCTCTGGGGCATGAAAAACGATAATATCGAAACGATCTGGTTCTCCAACTGAATAACCAATTTTGTTAACAATCATCCGGTCTCCATGCTCCAATGTTGGCATCATTGACTCTCCATCTACAACAATCGGCGTAAATAAAAAAAACCGAATAATTGCTGCCAAGCCGAAGGCGATCAATAGAGCTTTGGACCATTCCCAAAGTTCATTTTTCTTTTTTACTTCAGTCTCCATGCGTGTTCCTCCCCAAACTTACTGTTTTAATTGTACAAGGAAATACACTTTTTAGCAAAAAGAAAGAGGGCGCAAGCGCCCTCTTTCATCCATGCAATCTTATCGAATTTCTTTAATACGAGCTGCTTTACCGCGTAGTTCACGCAAGTAATACAATTTCGCACGACGTACTTTACCACGACGGGTAACTTCAAGCTGAGCAATTTTTGGTGTGTGTACAGGGAATGTACGCTCAACACCAACACCGTAAGAGATTTTACGAACAGTGAATGATTCACTGATTCCGCCTCCACGACGTCCAATTACGACTCCTTCGTATACCTGAATACGTTCGCGAGTCCCCTCGACAACTTTAACGTGTACGCGAACAGTATCTCCAGGACGGAACGTTGGAAGGTCCGTACGAAGTTGTTCTTTAGTGATTTCTGTAATAATGTTTTGCATTATTTTTCTCTCCTTCTACAGATGCTCTTACACCAAATCAAGTGTTGCAGCGGAACATCGTGATCCTGTACTTTACATAAAAGTACATTGTCCATAATACCACTGATATTCCATTGGTGCAAGAGTAACTTTGATTGTATTTTTATTTCTCTAATTCATTGATAATTTTTTTCTGCTTATCATTCAACTCAATTTTTTCAAGAAGATCAGGACGTCTATTAAGCGTTCGTTTCAAGGTTTGTTCTTCGCGCCATTGATCTACTTTGCCATGATTTCCGGAAGTTAGAACATCCGGCACCTTCCATCCTCTAAAATCCGCTGGACGGGTGTATTGTGGGTGTTCTAGCAGTCCTGTAGAGAATGAGTCGCGAATAGGGGAATCGGCATTGCCTAACACTCCTGGAAGCAATCTAACAACACTATCGATGACAGTCATAGCCGCAAGCTCTCCGCCGGTCAGAACAAAATCACCAATTGAAATTTCATCGGTTACTAAATGTTCGCGAATGCGTTCGTCATAGCCCTCGTAATGACCACAAATAAATACCAACTCTTCTTCATTCGCAAGCTCTTCAGCTTTTTGTTGCGTAAAGCGTTGGCCTTGAGGACACAATAAAATAATGCGTCGTTTGCTGTTTGGTGTGAGGCTTTCAACTGCATTGAAAATGGGTTCTGGTTTTAAGACCATACCTGCTCCACCACCAAACGGGTAGTCATCTACTTGACGCTTATTATCAGCAAATTCACGTATATCTACAACGTTTAAACTAACGGCATTTTTATCTTGTGCTTTTCTCATAATTGAATGTTGAAAGACGCCTTCAAACATTGGCGGAAATAATGACAATACGTGAATATTCATCAAGACAATAATCCTTCAATCACTTCGATAATTACTTTTTTGTTGTCGATATCAATTTCTTTGACGATTTCTTCAGTATAAGGAATGTAATGTTTCTTGCCTTTTTCAGGTGTTACTTCCCACACATCGTTTGCGCCTGTTTCTAAGATTTCACTAATTTCCCCAAGTTCTTGACCTTCAGTCGAAAAGACTGTGCACTCAAGAATTTCGTGATGGTAATAAGCATTTTCTTCAAGTTCAGTTAAATCGTGTTCAGCAATTCGCAAATAAGACTCTTTAAACGGCTCAACGTCGTTAATGTTTGGATATCCTTCAAAAGTTACTAATTCAAAGTTTTTATGTTGGCGATGACTAGCAATTTTCACCGTAATTGGTTTTTTAGCTTCTGGCATGAAAAGACCAAGTTTTGTTCCAACCGCGAATCGTTCTTCTGGAAAATCGGTACGTGATAGTACGCGTACTTCGCCACGAATTCCATGCGTGTTAACAATTTTCCCTACGTTAAACCATTGCACAAGCAAACATCCTTTCTAGGCTGTTTTTCTGAAAAAAAAAGAAGGAACCGGGGCTCCTTCTTTTTCTTAATCCACAATATCGAGATAAGTTTTTTTCTTATGATAACCGCTTGCTGCTGAGTACACAATTGAACGAACAGCTTTCGCTACACGCCCTTGCTTTCCGATAACTTTCCCCGTATCCTCTGGATGCACGGAAAGCTTGTAGACAATTCGGCTATCGTTTTCGTCAGTATCGACACGAACTTCTTCCGGATAATCAACTAACGGTTTCACAATGGTCTCAATCAGCTGCTTCATAAGAAACTCTCCCTTACTTGTTTAGTTTTTCGTTATGGAATTTCTCCATAATACCTTTTTGAGAAAACAAGTTACGTACAGTATCAGATGGTTTAGCACCATCATGAAGCCATTTCAATACTTGTTCTTCATCAATTTTAACTTCAGCTGGAACTGTCAGTGGGTTGTAAGTACCTACTGTTTGGATTTGACGACCATCACGTGGAGCACGTGAGTCTGCTACTACAATACGATAAAAAGGAGATCTTTTAGCTCCCATACGTTTCAAGCGAATTTTTACTGCCATTTCTTAAAGCACCTCCGAATAGTTTCACACAAGATATTATATTAGCAAGCTTTAAATAGTTTGTAAAGTATTTTTTCTTAACACCTTGATTTTTTTACTTAAAAAGTGAGTCTAGACCCGGCATTCCCATTTTTTTTCGTCCTTTTTTCGTGTTCATGCCAGACATTTGCTTCATCATTTTCTTCATGTCTTCAAATTGTTTCAACAGTCGATTGACATCTTGAATGTTAGTCCCTGAACCTTTAGCAATCCGTTTTTTGCGGTTTGCATTAATAATTTCAGGCGTTTTTTTCTCTTTTTTAGTCATTGAATAAATAATGGCTTCTACGCGATCCATCTGACCTTCATCTACTTTTGCGTTTTCGAGACCTTTTATTTTATTAGCACCTGGGAGCATTTTTAAAATTTCATCTAATGGACCCATTTGTTTCACTTGTGTCATTTGTTCAAGAAAATCATCAAAAGTGAAAGACGAGGTTCTAAACTTTTCTTCTAGCTCTTTTGCTTTTTCTTCATCGACGTTTGTCTGTGCTTTTTCAATTAATGACAACATATCGCCCATGCCAAGTATCCTTGAAGCCATACGTTCTGGGTGGAAAGCTTCAAGTGCGTCCATTTTTTCGCCCATACCGACAAATTTGATCGGTTTTTGAGTAACAGCACGAATTGATAGCGCTGCACCGCCTCGAGTATCTCCATCAAGCTTCGTTAAGATGACACCTGTAATGCCGATAGCCCCATCAAAGTTTTGCGCTACATTGACAGCATCTTGACCAGTCATAGAGTCAACTACCAGGAATATTTCATCCGGCTCTTTGAGCGCACGGATATCCTTCAATTCCTGCATTAACGCCTCATCTACATGTAACCGCCCTGCTGTATCAATGATAACGGTATCTAAATGCTCTGCTTTTGCGTGCTCTATTGCTTGCCGCGCAATTTCTACAGGAGACATATCTGTGCCTTTAGAGAAAACTGGAAGCGATAACTGCTTGCCGATGGTCTCTAACTGCTGAATCGCTGCTGGACGATAAACATCAGCCGCGACTAGTAATGGCTTACGATTATGTTTTCGACGCAATAAATTAGCGAGCTTTCCTGAAGTGGTCGTTTTACCAGCACCTTGCAATCCCACCATCATAATAACTGTTGGTTGTTTTGTTGAAAATTCTATTTTTCGTTCTTCGCCGCCCATCAATTCTGTCAGTTCATCTTTAACGATTTTGACGACTTGTTGCCCTGGCGTTAAGCTGTTCATAACGTCTTGACCAATCGCTCGTTCGCTGATTTTCTTAACAAATTCTTTGACAACTTTTAAATTGACATCCGCTTCAATCAAGGCAAAGCGAACTTCGCGCATCATTTCCTTAACATCTGCCTCGTTGACTTTACCTTTGCCTTTAATCTTAGTCATCGTGCCTTGCAGGCGTTCGGATAAACCTTCAAATGCCATTCTTTCCGCCTCCTAATCCCATTCTTCGAGTTCGCCTAAAAGTTGCTGGACGCGCTCTTCTGTGAATGGCTGTTTTTCAAATGACGAAACTAATTGCTGCCGTTTCTGGAATTTCTCGAAAAGCTGTAATTTTTGTTCATATTCTTCTAGCATCGCTTCTGTTCGGCGAATATTGTCATACACTGCCTGTCGGGTGATGTTGTATTCTTCAGCAATTTCTCCCAGTGAATGGTCATCTAAATAATACAGCATCATGTAACTGCGTTGTTTAGGTGTCAATAGCTCTTGATAGAAATCAAACAAATAGTTTATACGTGTTGTTTTTTCTAGTCCCATCATTGACGCCCACCCCATTCGCTCTCTAGCTTAGAATACTGAAAACAGATAGAGCTGTCAAGTATTTTTACTTGTCTGTCTCAGCATCTTCTAATTGTTGTTCTTTGTCTAATCCGTCAGCAAACAAACCGTAAACGTATTTTTGCGCATCAAATGGTTGCAAATCATCTAGTTTTTCACCAAGACCTACATATTTCACAGGAATTTTTAACTTATTGCGGATAGCTAACACAATACCGCCTTTTGCTGTTCCATCCAACTTCGTCAAAACAATTCCAGTTACGTCTGTAACTTCTTTAAAGGTTTGTGCTTGAAGCATAGCATTTTGTCCTGTTGTCGCATCTAATGCCAGCAAGACTTCATGCGGCGCTCCGGGTATTTCACGCGAGATAACACGGTGAACTTTTTGAAGTTCGTTCATTAAATTGACTTTGTTTTGCAGACGCCCTGCTGTATCACAAATAAGCACATCTACTCCGCGAGACTTGGCTGAACGCACAGCGTCGTACATAACTGCTGCGGGGTCCGATCCTTCGCTTTGCTTAATAACATCAACTCCGACACGTTTGCCCCAAACATCTAGTTGTTCAATTGCTCCAGCACGGAATGTATCACCCGCAGCGAGCATAACTGTTTTGCCTTCGTTTTTGAAACGATGAGCCAGTTTTCCAATTGTTGTTGTTTTACCAACACCATTGACTCCAACCATTAAAATGACCGTCAATCCATCAACAAAATTAATTTCATTAACTTCATCGCCACCTGCTTGATAAATTTCAACTAGTTTTTCTGAAATAACCGATTGAACGTTTGATGTATCTTTAACATTTTTACGCTGAACTTCAAAACGTAAATCATCCATTAATTCGATAACGGTTTCAAACCCAACATCTGCTTGCAACAAGATTTCTTCTAATTCTTCAAAAAAGTCTTCATCGACTTTACGGTATTTTGCTACCAAATCATTAATTTTTGACGTAAAGCCTATACGGGTTTTGGCTAATCCTTCTTTGTATTTTTCAGTTGATTCTTCCGCTTCAGCGTTGCCAGCAAATTTATCTTTTAATTTTTTAAAGAAACTCACAGTAGATCTCTCCTTTTCAGATTTTTTCTTCGAGTTTGACCGAAACTAGTTTGGATACTCCGGATTCTTGCATCGTGATGCCGTATAAAACATCGGCGCCTTCCATCGTTCCTTTGCGGTGTGTAATGACGATGAATTGCGTGTCTTCACTGAATTTCTTCAGGTATTGACTGTAACGCACGACATTCGATTCATCAAGCGCCGCTTCCACTTCATCAAGTACACAAAACGGAACAGGCCGCACATTTAAAATTGCAAACAATAAAGCGATCGCTGTAAGTGCACGTTCTCCACCTGATAGCAAACTCAAATTCTGCAGTTTTTTACCAGGTGGTTGCGCAATAATTTCGACACCGGTCATTAGCATGTCTTGTGGATTGGTTAATACCAAGTCTGCAGAACCGCCGCCAAATAACTCTTTAAACACCCGTTGGAATTGAATCCGAATTGCATGGAAAGTGTCATCGAAACGACTTGTCATTTCCCCATCCATTTCACGTATCAACGTCCGTAATGTTTCTTTTGCTTCGTTTAGATCATTACGTTGCTCTGTTAAGAAGGCGTGACGATCCGAAACATGTTCGAACTCTTCGATTGCGCCGACGTGGACAGGTCCTAACTCTTCAATCGATTGCTTGAGAAGTTTCACTTTTCTACGAACTGCCGCTTCTTCGTCCATCATTTCAAATTGTTTAGCTTGCTCAAGTGTAAGATGATAATTAGTTTCTAACTGACCAATAAAGCTTTGAATTTGTACTTCAAATCGTGTCGATTTGACTTCATAAATTCGTATCGCTTCTACATAGCCTTTGTAAATTCGTTGTTGTTCTTTTAAGTTTTCTTCAAGTTCATTCAAGCTATCTTGTTGCTTTCCTCGTTGCTCTTTTGTTTTATTGACTGTTTGTTGAATTTGTTGCTTTTTCACAGTCCATAAACTGATTTCCTGTAAAATTTCTTCGTCAGAATAAACTTTCGCAGCTTCTTCTGATTGAATCCACTGCAATTCTTTTTTGTGGTCTTGCAGTTTGTGGTTACTTTTCTCTAAGCGTTCAAAAAGCTCCGCTTCACTTGCAGTTAATTGAGCAACTCGTTCTTTTGTTACGGCATAAAGTGATTTTTTCTCAGCTAATTTTTCGAGAACTTGATCACGTGCGGTTTCGTTTTGTTGCTTGAAAAGAGTCAATTCATCTATTTTTACCATGATGGCAGCAAGTTCACTACCTATAGCTTCTAGACGCGTTAATGCTCTATCTTTACGACCCGTTATTGCGGTTAAATCGTACTCTTTGTTTTTCTGTTCAGCTTCAAAAACGCGAAAACGCTCTACCGTCGTTTTGAGCACCGCATCTATCTCACGCAAAACAATAGCATTTTCCGCTTCCATATCTCGGTGTTTTTCACCTTCAGTTTGCAAGAGAGTAATTGTTTCTTCTGTTTTTTTAACTTCTGCTTGTTCTTTTTGCACCGTTTTTTCAGCAGCCATGATGGTTTCTTTTAACTCTAAAGCTTGTACAAGTAACTGTTCGAGTTCCGCTTTTCGTGTAAAGAAAGAGGCTTGTGTTTTGTTCGCTCCACCCGTCATCGACCCACCTGCGTTAACGATATCTCCTTCTACTGTTACAACACGAAAACGATTGCCTATTGACTTAGCAATTGCTGTTGCACCTTTTAAGTCTTTGGCAATAATGACGTTGCCTAACAAGTTTTCGATGATCATTGCGTATTGGGAAGTGTAATCGACCAATTCGAATGCCATTTTAATATAAGATGGATGCTTGCTCACCACTGCCAATGCGTGCTCGGGTATGTGTCTTGGCTTCATAACTGTCATCGGTAAAAAAGTCGAACGACCAGCCCGTTTTTTACGCAAGAAATCAATAGCTTCTCGTGCATGTTGTTCATTTTCTGTCACAATATGTTGACTCGAAGCACCTAAAGCTGTTTCAATTGCTTTTGCAAAAAACTTCTCGACTTGAGCAATTTCAGCAACTGCACCTCTAATGCCTTGCAGTTGCCCTTTTTCGCGTGCTATTAATACTTCTTTTACACCTTGGAAAAAGCCAGAAAAATCAGCTTCTAATTCTTGAAGTGTCTCGATGCGAGATGCTAATTGCTTTTGTGACTGGTAGGCTTGAAAAAGCATTGCTTGCTTCTGATCTGCATTTTGTTTTTGCTGTTGATAAAGAGCGTCGCTGTCTTTATATTGCTGACGCTTACTGTCTAACTGCGCTCGAACTTCTTGAAGATTTTGCTCGGCTTGTATTTTGTCCTTTTCTAGCTTTGAAAGTTGGACCGCGAAGTCTGTTCGCTGCAAACTAATACGTCCTGTCGACTCAGATAATTGTTGTTCTTGCAAACCAATATTTTTCAATTCGTTTTTAACAGTGGCTTGTTCATTCATCAAATCAATATAAACAGACTTGCAATTTTCAATTTCGTTATTAATATCTGCAGGTGTTCGATCTAATTGACCTTCAAGACTTTGAATCGCTGTTCGAATGATTTGTCGTTCAGCTTTACGTTCTTCTAACAACGCTAACTGTTCACCGTGTTTTTTCTTCAAACTTTCGTTTTCCTGTTTTTCTATATCTAAATTATTTTGCAATTGTTGTGCTTGACGATGTGCATTGCTTTTTTTCTCAGACATCAATAGCTTGCGTCCTTGCCATCTTTCCGTTTCAGCACTAGCTTCGATTAAGGCGTTTTGGGCTCTATCTATTTGGCTATCCATGTCAAATAGTGTCTTTCTTGTATTAGCGACAAGACGCTCTTTTTCATTTATTTCTGCTGATAGTTGTCGTTCTTGTTTAGAATGCATCTCAGCATCTCGCGCCAGTTGCTCTAGTTCTTGCTCCAAATTTCCTGCATCGTAAGCAAGTAAAGCAATATCAGCATCCTTCAGCTGTTCGTTCATATCTAGAAAATCGCGCGCAGTTGAAGCTTGAATTTGAAGGGGCTCCATACGTCCATCTAATTCATGCAAAATATCAAGTACGCGATTTAAATTTTCATCGGTTTCGTTTAATTTGACTTCCGCTTTTTTCTTGCGTTGCTTGTACTTTAAAACTCCCGCAGCTTCTTCAAAAATTGATCGTCGTTCTTCTGCTTTCGAATTCAGAATTTCGTCTACTCGCCCTTGAGAAATAATGGAAAAGGCTTCTTTACCAAGTCCCGAATCCATAAACAAATCCGTAATGTCTTTTAATCGACAGTTTTGTTTATTTAACAGATAGGCACTTTCGCCACTGCGAAAAACCCTTCTTGTTACGCTGATTTCGCTGTAATCAAGAGGGACACGACCGTCTGTATTATCTAAAATTAACGTTACTTCCGCAAAGTTAAGCGGTTTTCTTGAATCGCTACCGGAAAAAATAACATCTTCCATTTTGGCTCCGCGCAATGATTTTGCTGATTGTTCACCAAGAACCCAACGGATTGCATCTGTAACATTGCTTTTACCACTGCCGTTTGGACCCACAACAGCTGTTACTCCCGGCACAAAGTCGATGCCGATACGATCGGCAAAAGACTTAAACCCCATGACTTCCAATCTTTTCAAAAACATGTATTACTCCTCCGCCGCTTCTTGCAGTTTACGAATTGCTAGCTGTGCTGCTTGCTGTTCCGCTTCTTTTTTCGATCGACCATTGCCAACTCCGAGTTCTTTGTCTGCTAGAGACACGCGCGTGACAAAGATGCGACTATGAGCCGGACCGATTTCATCAATAATTTCATAATTTAATGCTCCGGCATTTTTTTGTTGAACCAATTCTTGCAGTTGGCTCTTATAATCCATCACATGCGAAAAAGCACCGATATCTACTTTTGGAAATAACACCATTTCCAAAAATCCGACGACAGGTTCTAACCCTTGGTCCAGATAAAGTGCACCGATATACGATTCGAAAACATCAGCCAGAAGCGCAGGACGTGTTCGGCCACCAGTCAATTCTTCTCCTTTGCCTAAAAGGATGTATTTGCCAAACTCAAGTTCGTTTGCAAATAAAACCAATGAAGGTTCACAAACAATTGCTGCACGCAACTTTGTCAACTCACCTTCGCTCATTTCAGGATATTTCATGTATAGGTAATGCGAAACTGATATTTCTAGTACCGCATCTCCTAAAAACTCTAGGCGTTCGTTGTCGGTGAACTGTTTTCTTCGATGCTCATTCACATAAGATGAATGGGTAAATGCTTGATAGAGCAAGGCCGGCTTGTGAAATGAAACATTTAGCTCCCTTTGTAATTGTTCAAATGCCACTTTATCACTTTCTTTTACAAGACCAGACTTTTGATGATTTGTTTTTTTATTTATCGCCATTTTTATCTGCCTTCCTTTGTATACTTCCTTCAATTTTACCTTTTTTTCAGCTTTTGTGCAAAAAGAATTGACGCACAATCGCTTAGTATAACAGCAATTGTGCGTCAATAGATGCTTGCGTATTATTGTTTCTTTTCGATGTACGTTACTGCGTCGCCTACTGTAGCCATATTCTCAGCGTCCTCATCAGAAATTTCCATATCGAACTCATCTTCAAGTTCCATAACAAGTTCTACTACGTCCAATGAATCTGCGCCTAGGTCACCTGTAAATGAAGCTTCAAGTTTCACTTCGCTTTCTTCTACTCCTAGACGATCCACGATTACTTTAGTTACTCTATCTAATACTGTTGACAATGTCGTCACCTCCCCTCAAATAGTATACAAAAAATTTAGTTACATGACCATGCCACCATCAAGGTGAAGCGTTTGACCTGTCATATAAGAAGCATCATCTGAAGCTAAGAACAATGCAGCTTTTGCGACATCTTCTGGAGCTCCAAAACGGCCGAGTGGAATTTGTCCCATCATGGTTTTCTGAACATCTTCGTTCAATTGATCGGTCATATCTGTCGTGATAAACCCAGGAGCTACGGCATTTGCTGTAATTCCGCGGCTCGCTAGTTCGCGCGCTGTTGTTTTTGTCAAGCCAATAACGCCTGCTTTTGACGCAACATAGTTTGCTTGTCCCGCATTGCCCATGACGCCAACGATTGAGGCAATGTTGACGATTCTTCCAGAACGTTGTTTCATCATTTGACGGGTAACTGCTTTCGTGCAAATAAATACGCCTTTTAAGTTGATGTTGATTACGTCATCCCATTCGTCGTCTTTCATCCGCATCATTAAGTTATCACGCGTAATTCCGGCGTTGTTTACTAAAATATCTACAGAACCGAAAGTCTTCATCGTTTCATCGATCATTGCTTTAACTGAATCTGCTTCTGACACATTGGCTTTTACCGCAATTGCTGTTCCGCCGTTAGATTCGATTTCCGCAACGACTGCTTCTGCTTTTTCTTGACTACCGCTATAATTGACTACTACTTTGGCGCCTTCTGCTGCAAATTTTCGCGCGATTTCTGCACCGATTCCACGAGATCCACCTGTAATAATCGCTGTTTTTCCTGTAAGTTTGCTCATTTCGCCAACTCCTCTACCGCTTTTTCAAATGACTCCAAGTCATAAACTGGCAAAGTTTTTACTGAGCGATCAATTTTTTTCACTAAGCCGCTTAACACTTTTCCAGGGCCGATTTCGATAAATACCGTTACGCCAAGGTCGATCATTTCACGAACTGATTGCTCCCATAGGACCGGAGAATACAATTGACGAACAAGAAGATCTTGAATTTGAGTTGCATTTGTTTCTGCTTTTGCCGTGACATTCGAAACGACAGGAACTTTAGCATCTAATAAAAACGAAACACTTAATTCTTTTGCTAAGTCTTGCGATGCTGAACGCATCAATTCCGAATGGAAAGGACCACTCACATCAAGTGGAATAGCCCGTTTTGCTCCGCGCTCTTTAGCGACGATACAGGCTTTTTCAACGCCTGCTTTTGTACCTGAAATAACAATTTGTCCTGGGCAATTCAAGTTTGCTAATTGAACAATTCCTGTCGAATCGGTCACTTCGTTTGTTACTTTTTCTAACTCTTCACTTTCCATTCCTAAAATAGCAGCCATTGTTCCTTCGCCTGCAGGAAAAGCCGTATTCATAAATAATCCGCGCTTATGTACAATGCTAACCGCTGTTGGAAATTCTAACACATTCGAAGTAACAAGCGCACTGTATTCGCCAAGGCTGTGACCAGCCGTATAATCAGGACGAATACCAGCACGAATCAATCGTTCTGTAATCATTGAGCTAACCGTTAATAACGCTGGTTGCGCATGATACGTCAACGTCAATTCTTCTTGTGGACCTTCTAACATTAACTTAGTCAAATCCAAATGGAGTGCTTGGTTTGCACTTTCAAAGAAATTGCGACTCGTTTCATCTGCCAAAAAACTTTCGCCCATTCCAACTGTTTGCGAACCTTGTCCTGGATATATAAATGCAATCTTAGTCTTCATGTAATGTCTCCTTTTTCAGCGTACTATAAATTGTACCCGTTACGTCAAATTCAACCATCGTACGCGTTTGGCGTATCGCATTGAATAAAGCATTGGCGTTTGATGAACCGTGCGCTTTAATGACTGGTGCTTTCAAGCCAAAAAGACCTGCTCCACCATATTCGCTGTAATCCAACATGCCTTTTAGTCCCTTTATATCGTCTTTGACAAGAAAAGCTGCTACTTTTGTTTTCGCTGAGCTCATGAAAACGTCTTTGATCATCGAAAAGACATTCATCGCCGTTCCTTCAATCGTCTTCAAAACCATATTACCGGTAAAACCATCTGTCACCACAACATCAGCTACGCCATTTAATAATCCACGTGACTCCACATTGCCAACAAAATTAATTGGTGCTTTTTTTAATAACGAAAAAGCAGCTTTTGTTAAGTCATTGCCTTTTTTCTCTTCTGTTCCAATATTTAATAAGCCTACCGTTGGATTTTGAATGCCTCGGACTTTTTCAGCATAAATGCTACCCATAATCGCATATTGCACAAGATGTTCTGGACGAGCTTCAGCATTCGCACCCATATCAAGCATAACGAATCCTATGCCATCAAGTGTCGGCAAAGTTGGAGCTAGAGCTGGACGATCGACGCCGTCAATACGACCGACGATAAACAAGCCAGCTGACATAAGTGCACCTGTGTTGCCTGCAGATACACAAGCATCTGCCTCACCGTCTTTTACAGCTTGCGCCATCCGAACCATTGATGCATCTTTTTTGCGACGAACCGAACGTACAGGATCGTCTTCTGATTGGATCACTTCTTCACAGTGGACGATCGTTAAACGATCATGTTCTTTCAAAAATTCCTGCATTTTTTCTTGATGTCCGTATAACTGTATTTCAATATCCGTATACTCTGCTAACGCTTTGTAAACGCCAGCAATAATTTCTTTTGGAGCATTGTCTCCACCCATTGCATCTACTGCTATTTTCACTTTACGTCACCTTCACTTTGTTCTGTCATTCGATACATTTCAAAAGTGCCGATAAAAACCGTTTGTTGTTCTACAGAAGAAACCACTTTGACAAACGCTCTGTTTTTTTCAGGGTGGCTGTCGATCACTTCTGCTTTTGCAACAATCCGTTGGCCAGCTCGAACCGGACGTAAAAATTGCAGTTCCGATTTTACTGTCAATGCCAGTTCTTCATTCATTACAGCAACAGCCAACGAGTTGGCTTGTGCAAATAAATGATGACCTCTTGCAATTTGATTGCGTTGAAAAACATGTTCCGGTTTTACATCGAAAATTGAAATTGCTTTTTTATCTAGTTCGATATCAATAATTTCGCCAATCACTTCGTCGATGGGCAAAGATTTTACTTCGTCTTCAAAAGTTTTTACAGCCACGTGTTTAATTCGCTCTCTTAGTTCTGGAATCGCAAGTTCCATTCGATCTAATCGAATGGTCTGCACGCTAACGTCAAATGTTATCGACAATTCTTCATCCGTTACAAAAGGGTTTTCTTTAATCGAATCTTGTAATGCTTGCTGCCGCTGTTTTTTTGGTCTTTTCACTGTGTCACCGCCCGCTATTAGCACTTGGTACTAACATGAGTATATAAATAACAAAAAAAGAATGCAAGGAAAATTAATACCTTGCATTCTTAATCGAGTCGACCGCCTGACAATATTCCTGACTTTTCTATTTGCTGACGTAAACAAGACATGTCTTCTGCATGCCAAAATTCTTCACTGCTAATCAGTTTTTCCGCGTCTTTTCTAGCTGTTTCAAGTGCTCTG
Source organism: Caryophanales bacterium (assembly GCA_038243515.1). Classification (GTDB taxonomy): domain Bacteria; phylum Bacillota; class Bacilli; order Bacillales_A; family Planococcaceae; genus Planococcus. Next base: position 172,323 of record JBBSRA010000001.1, on the reverse strand, counting down.
TAATCATGAATCAAATCAGCCATTTTAAATTCAGGAATACCGCTTTGCTTACGACCAAAAAAGTCTCCTGGTCCTCTTAGTTGCAAATCTTTTTCTGCCAGTACAAAACCATCATTAGTTTCAGTCATCGTCGTCATACGCTCTTTGCCGATTTCCGTTTTCGGATCTGCCAGTAAAATACAATAAGATTGTTCGCTTCCTCGGCCAACACGCCCTCGTAATTGATGCAGCTGAGATAAACCAAAACGTTCAGCATCATAAATAAGCATAAATGATGCATTCGGCACGTTCACACCAACTTCTACAACCGTTGTTGATACCAAGACAGCGATTTGACCTTCTGTAAATTCACGCATTGTCTGTTCTTTTTCATCTGAATGCAAGCGGCCATGCATCAATCCAACTGTAAACCGGTCTTTGAAATACATCGTCAACTGTTGAAACAAATCAACTGCATTTTGATAATCCAGTTTATCTGACTCTTCAATTAGCGGACAAATGACATAGGCTTGTCGACCAGCAGACAACTCTTTTTCCATACGGCCTACAATCTTGCCAAACATCTCTTTTTTCATCCAGTACGTTTCAATTTCTTTGCGGCCAGCTGGCATTTCATCAATAACCGATACGTCCATTTCTCCAAAAGCAGAAATTGCTAAAGTTCGCGGAATAGGTGTAGCTGTCATAAACAAGACATCCGGATTATATCCTTTATCTTTTAAAACACGTCGTTGGTCTACACCAAAGCGATGTTGTTCGTCTGTAATGACTAGCCCTAGTTTATGGAATCGCACTTCAGGCTGAATTAAGGCATGAGTACCAATCAATAAATCAATTTCACCATTTGCTAACTGCTCCAAAATCAATTGTCGTTTTTTGCCTTTCACTGAACCTGTCAAAAGAGCAATTTTCAATGAAAACGGACGGAACCACTGTTCTAAGGTATTGGCATGCTGTTCTGCCAAAATTTCAGTCGGTGCCATTAACGCGCCTTGCAGTCCTGCCGTATGAGCTGCATATAACGCAATCGCTGCTACTACAGTCTTCCCGGAACCCACGTCACCTTGCAGCAGACGATTCATACGAAATGGTTCTTTCATATCTTTGCAGATTTCATTGACGACTCGTTTTTGTGCAGCCGTCAAATTGAAAGGGAGTGATTCGATGAATACCTTCAGGCGTTCAAGATCATAATCGATAAAAGAGCCGCCTTCTTCTTCACGATTCTTTTTGCGAAGTGCTTGCATCTTCAATTGAAAAACCAATAATTCTTCGTAAACAAACCTTCTGCGCGCTTGTTTTACTTTTTCACCATCTGGAGGAAAATGAACCCACTCTAAAGCATCTTGAATCGGTGCTAATTGATACGCATCAACAAACACTTTCGGCAAACAATCTTCCATCTCTTCTTTCACTAAATCTAAGGCTTGTCTCATTAATTTGCGGAACGTTTTTTGATGGATACTGCCTTTTAAGCTATAAACCGGTTCAAAATCTGCTCCATTTGTCCTCGGACCGATAGTATGGCTTGATACCGTAATTACTTGGCGACCCCGATCCCATTTGCCAGTTAAGGTAATAATTTCTCCCAAATGTAATTTCGCTTTTACATAAGGCTGATTAAAAAAAATCGCTTTAATCAAATGACGACCAACCAACACACGAACTTGAGTACGCGATTTATTTTTGCCTAAAAAAAGGACGGAAGGTTCACTTTCGACCCTTCCCTCCACTGTAACGCGTTCATTATGAGGTGTATCGACCAAATCCTTTAATTGGAAATCTTCATGGCGATACGGAAATGTCATGATCAAGTCATGCAAGGTCTCAATTCTCATTTCCAGTAAGGTTTCGGTGGCTTGCTTACCTACTCCTTTTAATGTGGCGACTGACTCTTTACTGCCCACTACCAACAACTGCTCCCCCGAAAATTTTGGACTCAAGCCATTTTCCGGTTGGAGTTGCGGCAAGTCCCCCTTTTGCGGTTTCTCTTAACGCACTTGGCATGGATTGGCCGATTTCGAACATCGCACCAATGACTTCATCACATGGAATGCGGCTAGTAACACCAGCTAACGCCATATCTGCCGCCACTACTGCGTTAGCAGCTCCCATTGCATTACGTTTTACACAAGGCACTTCTACTAATCCCGCCACTGGATCGCAGACTAGACCAAGCATATTCTTCATCGTAATTGCGAACGCTTCTGAACATTGTTGCGGAGTTCCTCCAGCCATTTCGATAATAGCTGCTGAAGCCATGCCTGCTGCTGACCCTACTTCTGCTTGACAGCCACCAGCCGCTCCTGAAATGGATGCGTTATTCGCCACAACAAAACCAAAAGCTCCTGCCGTGAATAAATAACGAATCATTTGCTCGCGTGTTGGGTTTAACTTATTTTGTACAGCAAATAACGTACCTGGCACAACGCCTGCAGATCCTGCTGTTGGCGTTGCACAGATTGTACCCATTGCTGCGTTGACTTCATTTGTCGCAACCGCTTTACTTACAGCATCAATTAATAAGTCACCAGAAAGTGTATTGCCTTTTTCACGGTAAGCTTGCAATAGTACCGCATCTCCACCCGTTAATCCTGACACTGAATGAACGCCTTTTAATCCTTTTTCTACGGCTTCTTCCATGATTGTTAAATTGTGATCCATTTGAACCATTATATCTTCACGTGAACGATCCGTCATAAGCATTTCTTGCTCAATCATGATTTCTGAAATTATTTTTTCTTCTTTTTCAGCTCGTTCAACCAATTCTCTTACATTACGGAATAAAGCTTCCATTTTTTTGCCCTCCAATTTAATCGGCGATTCTTGTTACTTGCGTGATATTCGGAAGTTTTCGTAAATCTTCCATCACTTCTCTGTCAACATTTTGATCTACTTCAATAACCATCAATGCCATATGTCCTTTTTCTTTACGGGAAACTTCCATATGACCAATGTTGATATCGTATTTGTATAAACAATTAGCGACATTGGCAATACACCCTGAACGATCTTCATGAACAACTAAAATTGCCGGATGATTCCCCGACAATCGTAAAGGAAATCCATTAAGCTCTGTAATTTCAATTTTGCCGCCACCGATAGAAATACCCATCATCGACATTTCAGATTTTGCATCTCCAATGACAATGCGCGCAGTATTTGGATGATCCACGTGACCCGTCTCTGGAATAAACTCAAAAGACATTCCTGCATTTTTTGCTTCCTCAAAAGAAGTTTTGATACGTTCATCAAAAGTATCGTAATCCAATAGCCCTCCGATGATCGCAACATCTGTACTATGGCCTTTATAGGTTTCTGCAAATGAACCATACAGATGCACTTTCGCCCATTCCGGCTGTCTTCCAAACAAGTCTCTCGCTACTCTTCCGATACGGGCTGCTCCCGCAGTATGCGAAGAAGATGGTCCAATCATGACCGGACCGATTATATCAAAAACAGATTTGAACTTCATGGCTCAAACCCCTCACTTTCAGTTTACTTATACTTCTAGTGTACATGAATCCGACATGTTTAACAAAAATAAAAAGCGCATACATGAGTATACGCCTAAGGTTCTTATCTGATATTCACAAAATGAAATATAAAATTACTCTACAGCAAGTATAAATGGATATAGCGGTTGCTTGCCGTTATGAATTTCAACTTCCACTTCGCTATTTAATGACTCAATAAACTCCGCTAATTTTTGAGCGTCCGCAGCTGTCGCGTCTTCTCCATAAAGAATCGTCACGATTTCAGCTTCGCTATCCACTAATTGTTTAGCAAGCTCTTCTGTTACATGTTCAAGTTTGCTGTCGGAAACAATAATCTTTCCTTCAGAAATGCCCATGAAATCATTTTTTTTAATTTTAATGCCATCAATTGATGTGTCACGAACAGCAAACGTTACTGAACCCGATTTGACATGTTTTGATGCACTTGTCATAGCAGTTTGGTTATCTTGGACTGAAGCATTTGGATTGAAAGCAAGCAATGCAGACATTCCTTGAGGCACGTCTTTAGTTGGCACTACAGCTGCTTCAATATCAAGAAGCTCTGCTGCTTGCTCTGCAGCCATAATAATATTTTTGTTATTAGGTAAAATTAATACGCGTTCTGCACCAATAGACTTTACAGCATTAACGATATCTTCTGTTGATGGATTCATCGTCTGGCCGCCTTCGATCACATACGAAGCGCCGATACTGCGCAGCAACTCCCCAATTCCCTCGCCCATAGCAACCGTTACGACTGCATACGGATGAACTGCTTGTAACTTGGATTCATTTTTGTGGAAATTTTCACCGACAATATCGATATGCTGCTGGCGCATATTTTCGATTTTCATACTGATCAAACTTCCATAATCTTGACCATATGTAAGCACTTTTCCCGGGTCTTCTGAGTGGATATGAATTTTCGCAACTTCATCATCTGCAATAACCAATAAGGAGTCTCCATAACTACTTAAATCAGAACGAAATAAAGCTTCATTAAATTCTTTTTTGCCTTCTTCGAATTTCACCATAAATTCTGTACAATAGCCAAACTCAATATCGGCAGTATTCATGAAACCGGCAATGTTTTTATGATGTTCAGCACTCACTAAATCTGACATTGAGTTGTGAGCATGTTTTTCTGGAAGTTCTTCGCCTTTTAATGAAGCAAGGAAACCCTCATACACGTAAACAAGCCCTTGTCCCCCACTATCAACAACGCCGACTTCTTTTAATACTGGAAGTAGGTCAGGTGTACGTTCTAAAGAAGCTTTTGCTTCAGTCACTACAGCCTCGAACCAAGCAATAATATCTTCTTCTGTTTTCGCTGTTTCCATGCCTTTAGCAGCCGCATCTTTTGCGACTGTCAAAATCGTGCCTTCAACTGGTTTCATAACTGCTTTATACGCTGTTTCTACTCCGTGTTGAAGAGCTTCAGCAAACGTAAGCACTGTCAATTCAGATTCAGCCGTAATGTATTTACCAAAGCCTCTAAAAAGCTGTGAAAGAATAACACCCGAGTTTCCACGAGCTCCCATTAATAAGCCTTTAGATAAAGCACTTGCTGTTTTACCGATATGTGCTTCTGCTTGAGCAGTGGTTTCTTTCGCTCCGGAAGTCATCGATAAATTCATATTAGTTCCTGTATCACCATCAGGGACCGGGAATACGTTTAATGCATCAACATAGTCCGCATTTTGAAAAAGATGGTGAGACCCCATCTGAACCATTTCTGCGAACTTCACGCCATTTAATGACTTCATATCTACTTCTTCCTCCTCCTACGGGTTCGTTACACGAACTCCCTGGACAAAAATATTTACTGCTTTTACTGACATACCCAATGTTTTTGTAATGGTGTACTTTACTTTAGATTGAACTTGATAAGCCACTTCGGAGATTTTCGTACCATAGCTAATGATGACATACATATCGATTACCAAATCTGCATCTTCTTGGCGTACAATAACTCCTTTTGCAAAATTTTCTTTGCGAAGTATATCTGTCAAGCCGTCACGTATTTGATGTTTTGTCGCCATACCTACAATACCGTAGCATTCTATCGCTGCGCCGCCTGCTATTTGAGCAATTACGTCATTCGAAATATCGATTTGACCATATTCGTTCTTTAATTCAATCGACATTGAAATTCCTCCTTGAGTCCTATTTCACTCTTCTCATTCTACCTTAAACCATTCTAGATGAAAAGCCACCGTTTTAAGGTGTAAAGGTTTTTTTCTTTAAAGACCTTGAAATATAGTTGCAATGCGAATATGTCTGTGGTAAATTATTAAAGTATGTGAAACGAAAAACGAACTGAAATTCTACAATAATTTTCAGCTTCACTTGTGAGGAGGGACTTACATGCCTAAAGTATGTGCAATTAGTGGACGTAAAGCTCGCGCCGGAAATGCCCGTTCGCACGCTATGAATTCGACAAAACGTACATGGGGAGCTAACCTTCAAAAAGTTCGCATCCTTGTAGACGGTAAACCGAAACGTGTATGGGTTTCTGCAAGAGCAATGAAATCAGGAAAAGTTGAGCGTGTATAATCGCTCATCGCTAATGTCGATACTGATTTAATCAGTTCGGCATTTTTTTCTTTGATCAACATAAAAGGACTGTCACAAAAGGTCATAAACATGACTTTGGGTGACAGTCCTTTTGTAATTTCAAAAAGATTGACTACTTTTTTTCCAGCGCTTGCGTTAATTCTCTGCATCTGAGCTTTCTACCATTAAACAATGACCACTCCCAATTGTTACACTTCCGCGATTTAAAAGTTCATTGCTGACGAATCGCGTCGTGCCAAACGGAAGGTCTTCACTGGTCACAGGATATTTAAATCCTGTTAGCGTCAATCCTTCTACTTTTTCTGCGAAAGGATAAAAAGACACATAATGATATCGTGGATGTTTGGTAACTTCGTGCGTACCTGAATTTAAAAAACGGATTTGGTTTTGATTGTTTAATAAGCTAAAATGCGTTGTAGGATAATCTTGCTGGTATTTGTACATAATATGCAACGCACTCATGTAATGGTCTAGACGACCTCCAGTTACGCCAGCTAGTATAACTTGCTTTGGCTTGTAGCTCATTGCCACTTCAAGTCCAAGCTCTGTATCCGATTGATCTTTTTCTGACGGTGAACGTGCCAAATCGGGAAACACTGAGCGTATATGTTCATATTCTTCCGCAGTTACAGAGTCAAAATCTCCAACTGCAGCAACAGGACGAATGCTTCGTTGGAGTAATGCGAGTGTTCCTGAATCGATGCCTATAAACAATCCATCAGGAAAAAAAGAGAAATCCGGCAGTTCATCTGCCGGACCTCCTGCGATTAACATGATATTCACGAAATCGCCTCTTCTCCTGCTTTCTTAATTGCTTGAAGCGCTTGCGTCCGATCTTTTTTGCTATAAATAGCGGAGCCTGCTACAAAAACAGTCGCACCAGCTTGTGCACAAGCGACAATGGTTTCTTCGTTAATGCCCCCGTCAATTTCAATTTCAATCGACAAGTTTTTTTCTTTAATAATATCAGCGAGTTGTTTTACTTTTGGCACGACTGAATGGATAAATTTCTGTCCGCCAAAGCCTGGATTTACAGTCATAAATAACACAAGGTCGATATCTTCAAGCACATGTTGAATGGTCTCAACCGGTGTGTGCGGATTTAATACAACACCCGGTTTGACGCCAAACGAACGAATCATTTGAATCGTTCGGTGCAAGTGAGGACAAGCTTCTACGTGCACTGTAATGTAATCAGCGCCTGCTTTAGCAAATTCTTCGATGTAAAGGTCTGGATTTTCAATCATTAAATGAACATCCATTGGCAATTTTGTCAGTGGACGTATCGCATTTAACACAACCGCTCCAAATGAAATGTTTGGAACAAAATGGCCATCCATGACATCAACATGAATCCAATCCGCCCCTGCTTTTTCCACTTCTAACACTTCTTCTCCAAGTTTTGCAAAATCTGCTGCTAAAATAGACGGTGCAATTTTAATCATTTGAATACCTCGGCTTTCGGCTTATAATTTCTTCTAAAAACTTCAAGTAATGCTTGTAACGATAATCTGGAATTTCTTTTTTTTCAACTGCTGCTTTAATGGCACATTTAGGTTCGTTCATGTGCAGACATTCTCGAAATTTACAAGCGTTAGAACGCGCTGCAAATTCAGGGAAGCACGCAGACAATTCTTCTTTTTCCATCGTTTCAAAGTCAAACGAACTAAACCCAGGAGTGTCGGCCAAAAGACCCTTATTAACGGCGATTAATTCGACATGCCGGGTCGTATGCTTTCCACGATTTAATGCTTTGGAAATATCATCTGTTTTTAATTTTAACGAAGGCAAAATAGTGTTGAGCATCGTTGATTTTCCAACTCCGGATTGTCCAGCCAATACGCTAATTTTTCCTTCAAGTACTGGCATTAACCGATCTTTTAACGCGGGATCATCGATAAACGTAGGAATTACTTCATAGCCTATTTTTTCGTAATCTGCAATATAGTTTTGAATTTTTTCTTTTTCTGTTTCTTTTAATAAATCCATTTTTGTTAAGCAAATGACTGGTTGAATCGAATGGGATTCTATCGCTGTTAAAAAGCGGTCTAAAAGCAAAGGATGAAAATCCGGTTGTTTGGCTGAAAACACCAAAATAGCTTGATCTACATTTGAAATAGGTGGCCGAACCAATTCATTTTTACGTTCATAGACATGCAAGATAGTTCCTTCCAACTCATTATCTGCCTTATAGTCAACGTAATCACCAACTAAAGGTGTGATTTGACGGTTACGAAAAACACCTCGTCCACGACATTGCGTATAGCGTTCTCCATCTTCATCCAAAACATAGTAAAATCCACTTAATGCTTTTCTGATTTGACCTTTTGGCATCGTTTCACTCCTTTCGTTATCTATTCCACTTCTGCATAATCAATCGTTTCTTCCAAAATAATAGTAGCGTCTCGGACAATTCGGTAAGAAGCGCTTTCGCCTTGTCCGATTTGAAGTTCAATACGGTGAGTTTTGTTTTCCGTAATCTTGAATTCTTCAGCCGGTTCTACCATGGTTTGTGTATTATCCTGCACATAAATTTGAATCGTTTGTTCGACCGGCTCTTCGCCTTCTTTAGCAGCCTCAGCTGGTTCATAAGGAATTTCTATCGTATCAACGAAGGTTTTCATTGCTTGTTCTGCCACACCTGAAGATAAGGTAACTTCAATCGTACTACCGGCAACTAGTTGTTCTCCTGCAGCTGGAGTTTGTGACATCACTTTCCCAGCTTCGACTTTATCAGATGCTTGTTCGGAAATAATACGAATATTAAAGCCTGAAGATCGGGCGTAATCATTTAAATTCGCTTCGGTAAAGCCAGATAAATTTTCTACAGCACGCATGTCTTTTCCTTTGCTGACGATAAATTCAACCGCTGTCTCACTAACGATTACTTCTTCTCCTGCTGCAGGTCGCTGATTTAAAATCGTACCTTCAGGTTCATCGGAAAATTCTTCTGTAGCATTTGCTGGTTCAAAACTTTTCGTTCCCAACTCTTTTGTAGCTTCTTCAAGAGTTGACCCTACGAAGTTATTCATTTCAACTTTTTCTTTGCCTTTGCTAATAAACAGCTGAACTGCTGTTTCGCGGTCTCTCATTTTACCGGCTTCTGGAATCGTCCGGATAATATGATTGCTAGCTATTTCTTCTGAAAATTCTTCCGTTTCTTCACCGACAGTAAAACCCGTAGCCTGGAGCTCTTCTATCGCTTCTGTTCGTTCCACTTCTGAAACGTCAGGCACCGCAACTTGTCTTGGTGCAAACAATCCAGGAAATGCGATTGCTTGAATCAGTCCAAGAACTAGAAGAAAAGCAAGAATACCCACTACCCATGGCCATTTCTTTTTCTTCTTTTTCTCAGGAACTTTCTGTACTTTTTTCGCTTCGTTTAACGGCAACGGCATCGTTTTTGTTTCTACTGGGTCCATGTAAACCGCTGTATCTTTTATCGCTGGCATCGCACGTGTAGCACCTTCGTCAACAGGCACGACAAACTTTGGTTCATTTAACCGTTCTGGCAACAACGCCGTCTCCAAATCTTCTTCCATTTCATCTGCAGATTGATAGCGATGTTCAATGTTTTTTGCTGTCGCTTTTAATACAATGTTCTCCAAACTTTGAGGCAATGTTGGAACCGTTTCTCGCAAGGATGGCGTTTCTGTTTGCAAATGCTTTAATGCAATTGACACAGCTGATTCACCTGAAAATGGCAGTTTCCCTGTAATCAATTCGTACATAACAATGCCTAGTGAATAAATATCAGATTTTTTATTAGCTGTGCCACCTCTGGCTTGTTCTGGCGATAAATAATGAACAGTTCCTAACACTGAATTTGTTTGTGTATAAGAAGTTGCACTTAACGCCATCGCAATGCCAAAATCGGATATCTTTACATTGCCTTCAGCATCCATCAATACATTTTGCGGTTTAATGTCACGGTGAACGATTTGGTTGTGGTGAGCGTGAGCTAAGGCAGATGTCAATTGCTTCATAATCTCAACTGCCCGTTCAGGCGAAACTGGCGAATGCTCGATTATGTATTCTTTCAAGGTTTCCCCTGGAACATATTCCATCACCAAATAATGAATAGAACCGTCTTCACCTACATCAAAAATATTGACGATGTTCGGATGAGCCAAACTCGTAGTAGATAACGCTTCTCTTTGGAAGCGTCTACGCAGTTCCTCTTCATTCGAAAAATCATAACGTAAAATTTTGATCGCGATGTCTCGGTCTAAAATAATGTCATACGCCAAATAGACATTAGACATGCCACCACTACCAATTAATTCTTTAATTTTGTAACGGCCGTTGATGTTTTTGCCGACCAACATGGTTACACCACCTCATCCAAAGACGATAAAAGAATTAACGAAATATTATCTTCGCCTCCAAGATCATTGGCTAACGTGATTAGCTCTTGACCTTTTTGAGATAAAGGCGCTCTAGCACGAACAATAGATGCGAGTTCTTCTTTTGGAATTTTATTACTTAACCCATCTGAGCACATTAGCAAATAAGGAGCATCTACAAATGAAAAATCAATGATTTGTCTTTCTATCCCGGCTTCTGTTCCAAGTGCACGAACGATCCAATTTTTCTTTGGATGCGCTTCAGCCTCTTCTTGACTGATTTCTCCACTATCGACTAGAACGTTTACATAGGAATGATCACGTGTGATTTGCTGGATTGTATCGTTTATAAGATAAGCTCGACTGTCGCCAATATGACATAAAACACCGCCATTTCCTTCAATCAATGCTGCAATTAATGTCGTACCCATTCCTTTGCAATCAGGGTATTTTGTGGCATGTTCAAAAACACTTTGGTTGATTGTTTGAATGCGTTTAGAAAGCCATCCACGTTTACTGTCAAGTGTTTGGAACTCTGCTTCATCGTCTTCTAAAAAATAACGACTCAATTGATCAACTGTCATTTTACTAGCTACGTCTCCAGCTTTATGACCACCCATCCCGTCAGCGACAATCGCCAAAATCAACCCATTTGGTCGTTTTAATACCGCTACACTGTCTTCATTTACTGCACGAACTTTTCCCGTATCACTTTCAATAACATACTGATACAAATCATGACACCCCAATCCTTTTAAGCTGTTGCTGTCTTTTGGGTCTTTTTAAAAGCAGCGATGAAAAATCCGTCGCTTCCATAATCTTGCGGAAATACTTGAACAAAGCCTGTATATTTAATATTCATTGCTTCTGGCAATACAGCTTGAATGGTTTCCATCTCAGGATGCTCTTTTAAAAATCGTTCAGCTGTTCCTCTATTTTCAATCGCATCGATCGTACATGTGCTGTAAACGAGAATGCCGTCTTCTTTTAGTACACGAGCAGCTTGGTCTAATAACTCAATTTGAATTTCTTGTAAACGAGCAAAGTCTTGCTCTTTTTTTGTGTATTTAATGTCAGGTTTACGTTTAATAACACCTAGCCCACTACACGGAGCATCTACGAGTACGCGATCAAACTTTTCTTCGCCAAATTGCTCGACACTTTTTTTGCCATCGCCGACAATTGTTTCAATAATAGTGTGTCCAAGTCGTTTGGCATTTTCATCAATTAACTTTACTTTATGTTGATGCAAGTCCAGTGCATACAAGGTCCCGCTATTATTCATTTTCTCAGCGATATGAGTCGTTTTTCCGCCTGGCGCTGCACACATATCAAGCACCGTCATCTCTGGTTCAGCTTGCAGTGCATAGGCTGGAAGCATTGAGCTTTCATCTTGAATGGTGATAAAGCCTTTTTCAAAAGCCATCGTTCGAGCGGGTTGACCATTGGTAACGATTAGGCATTCCGGAATTAACTTACTCGGCACTGCTTTTAACTCTTCTGATTCAAGCATTTCAATGGCTTCCTCGACAGTCGCTCGAACAGTATTAACACGCACTGTTTGTGATGGCGTTTTGTTGTTTTCAAGCGCCATTTCACGTGCTTTTTCCAATCCAAATTGCTCTGCCCATCTTCGAATCATCCATTCCGGATGACTCGTTTCGATGGAAATTTTTTCATATGGATCACTTATCGTATTAAATGAACGGACGCCATTTCTCTGCACTGAACGTAGCACGCCGTTGACTACAGAAGCAACGCCTCCGTGACCACGTCGTTTAGCGATTTCAACCGCTTCGTGAACAACTGCGTGCGGTGGAATCCGGTCTAAATAAACAATTTGATAAAGAGACAGTCTTAGTAAAATTTTCACCCATGGCTCAATTTTTCCTTTTAAATAAGGTTCTAAATAATAATCTAACGTCATTTGATGTTGCAAAGTACCGTACGTAATTTCCGTTAGCAAGCCTTTGTTTTTAGTGGCAATCCCAAAACTTTCAATTGTTTGGTGAAGTAGAAGATTGCTATAGGCTTGTTTGTTTTCAACTGCCCATAAGATTGAAAAAGCAGCATCGCGCACATTGCCTTGAAGTTTTTTATTTTTCATTCGAATAAATCTCCTACCTGGATTTTAGGTCCTTTTAAATACTCTTTTGCCGTCATGCGTTTTTTTCCGGCTGGCTGCAAGTCTGTGATTGCTAGTACGCCATTACCGGTTTGCACTAAAATGGCATCTTCGGTTGTACTAACCACTTGTCCTACTTGACCGTTTTTAGTAGATGAAGTTTTTTCTGTCCACCAAATTTTCATATTGGCTTGATTAAAGCTGGTATATGCTACTGGCCACGGATGGAGTCCACGCACTTGATTGTAAATCGCCATAGCAGACTTTGACCAATCGATCCGTTCTTGTTCGCGCGAAATATTTCGCGCATACGTTACAAGTTGCTCATCTTGTGGAATTCGTTTGTTGGTGCCTTCAATAATAGATGGCAATGTAGCTTTCAATAAATCGCGTCCTGCACTACTCAATTTATCAAACATACTGCCAGTATGGTCTTGCTCTTTAATTGGCACTGTTACTTGCGAAATAATATCACCTGCATCTAAACGGTCAACCATATACATAATGGTAACGCCCGTTTTATCTTGCCCATCAATAATGGCTTGATGAATTGGCGCACCTCCGCGATAAGCTGGAAGTAAAGACGCGTGGACGTTGATAGCACCAAGTTTCGGTGCTTCTAGTAATCTACTTGGCAGAATTTGACCAAATGCTGCGGTGATGATCAAATCAGCCTCTAAATCTAAGACATGTTGAAGTTCTTCTTGGTTTTTCAATTTCTCTGGCTGATAGACAGGCAAGCCAAGACGCAATGCTTCTTCTTTAACAGGCGTTGCCGTCATGACTTTTTTACGGCCTACAGGTCGGTCTGGCTGCGTTATGACAGAAATTACTTGATAGCCTTCTTCAACAAGCATCCGCAATATCGGTACTGAAAAGGCAGGAGTCCCCATAAATACAATTTTGGTCAAACCTGTTCCTCCTCTTTTTCTTGCTCACGAATCATTTCGTCTAATTCTTCTTGTGTCACGTATTTAGTAATTTTACTGGTAAATAAAACACCATCTAAATGATCCATTTCATGTTGAATTGCACGTGCTTCATAACCTTCTGCTTCTAGCTCATACCACGAACCATCACGTTCTTGTGCTTTTATTTTTATATGGTCAAAACGTTCTACTTCCCCGAAAATTCCTGGGAAACTTAAACAGCCTTCAATATCGATTTCAGTGCCTTCATATAGCACCAATTCGGGATTGATCATTTCAATGGGCTCTTGGCCTTCTCTGAAATCAACAACTGCCACTCGGACTGCTTTTCCTACTTGAGGAGCGGCAATGCCTACTCCATCTGATTCAATCATTGTTTCGTGCATATCGTCTAATAGGATCGATAAGTTTTTATCAAAAACTGTTACTGCCTGACATTTAGTTTCTAATACCTCGTTCGGGTGTTTTACAACCATTCGAATTGACATATGTGGTTCCTCTTTTCTTTTACATGACCGATGTGGGATTCATATCAATCGATAGCGTAGCGCCTTTTTTTAGCCACTCTGTGCGATGAATTTTAATCAATTGCTGCATCGTGTCGATGAGTTTCGGTTCTTTTTTGTATTTTATCAAACATTGATAGCGATATCTATTATTGACACGAGCAATCAGCGATGCTGAAGGTCCGATAATTAATGTATTGGGAGACAGTTGCCCTTGTAAATAACGGACGGTTTGATCTGCATATTCGGCTACAGTCATTAAGTCTTCATGTGTGAATTGTATATTGACGACAAAATAATACGGTGGATAACCACTTGCCCGTCGCATAGTCATTTCTTGTTCATAGAACGGTTCGTACAATTGATCTTTCGCTAATGTAATGGCGTAATGGTCTGGCGTATACGATTGAACATAGACTGTACCCGGCAATACATCACGACCGGCTCGACCACTAACTTGTGTCAGCAATTGATAGGTCTTTTCTGCTGCTCTAAAATCAGGCAAATGAAGTGTTGTATCTGCAGACAACACACCGACTAATGTAATATTCGGAAAATCTAGTCCTTTAGCGATCATTTGTGTACCTAACAAAATATCTGCTTTTCCTTCACCAAAAGCGGAAAGGATTTTCTCGTGTGCGCCTTTACTGCGTGTTGTATCAACGTCCATTCGCAATACACGTGCTTCTGGTACCACTTTTGCTAGTTCTTCTTCAACTTTTTGTGTACCGGTTCCGAAAAATCGAATATGTTCACTTTCGCATTCGGGACATGTTTTTGGCACGCGTTCATCATAGCCACAATAATGACATTTCATCGTCTCACTCGAACGATGATACGTCAGGGAGATATCACAATTTGGACATTGCATGACTATCCCGCAATCGCGGCATAACACAAACGATGAATAACCGCGTTTGTTTAAAAACAACACGGTTTGTTGTTTTTTCTCGAGACGATCACGAATGGCATCTGCTAATTGCACTGAAAACATCGAGCGGTTTCCGTTCCGCAGTTCTTCACGCATATCAACAATGTGAACAGCTGGCAATGGTTGGTTTTTCGCACGTTTTTCCAGCACTAATAATTCGTAGACTCCTTTTTGAGCACGAGCATAAGACTCTAGCGACGGTGTTGCACTTCCTAGTATGACTGGACAATTATGATATTCACTTCGCCAAATTGCCATATCACGCGCATGATAACGCGGAGAATCATCTTGTTTATAGCTCGACTCATGTTCTTCGTCAAGAATAATTAATCCCAGTTTTTGGAAAGGAGCGAATATCGCTGAACGTGCACCGACAACAACTTTTACTTCTGCTCGTTGAATTTTTCGCCATTCGTCGTATTTTTCACCTGCAGATAACCCACTGTGTAAAACTGCCACTTGGTCTCCAAATCGTTCTTTAAAGCGAATTGTCATTTGAGGTGTCAACGAAATTTCAGGTACTAACATGATGGCTTCTTTGCCTTGTTTTAACACTTGATCGATTGTTTGCAAATAAATTTCGGTTTTCCCACTACCTGTAATACCGTGCAATAAGAACGTTTTCGTTGTGTTTAAAGAAGACTCTATTGCATCAAATGCAGATTGTTGAGCTTTCGTCAGTGTTAAAGATGATTTGTGTTCGATTTCGGTTAATAATTGAGGATCTCGGTAAGATTCCATATTGGAAATCTGAGCCGCACCTTTTTCTACTAAGCTATAAACTGTTGGCAACGAAACACCCGCTACTTTTTGAAGTTGAGACGATTCAATTGTCTGTCCTGTATTTTTCAAAAAATACTCCATTAACTTTAACTGCTGTTTAGCGTTTGCGCGGATTTCAATTGCTTCAAGCGTCTCAACACTATCTACAATGTGAATTATTCTTACTTTTTTAACGGCTGTTTGCTGCTGAATATCCGTGTCTGCAATAATCGTTCCTTTATCCATTTCTTTCTTTAATAGCGCATATACGTCAACTGCATCTTGTAATCGAATAAATGGACGCTTTTCAAAGTACGGACGCAACTCAGGCGCGATTGCTTCAAGTGCGTCATTTAATACAAACCGTTTTTCGTATTTTGCTCGTAAAGCGGCTGGAACCATAACTTGCAAGGCATCAATTTCAAAACACACGGTTTGTTTTTTCATCCACTGTGCCATTTGTAGTAACTCTTCATTTAATACGGGTATTACGTCCATCAGTTCATGGATCGGCTTTAACCGTTTTGGATCAAAATCTGAAAGCTCTTTAATTTTTGTAATAAACCCAAGTACTTTTCGGTTGCCAAACGGCACTTTCACACGCATTCCCGGCTCTGCCAACACTTCAATTTCTTTTGGAATGGCGTAATCAAAAGGCCGATCAATTGGATGTGCAGCAACGTCAACAATCACTTCAGCGATCATGTGGCGTTTCCTTTTCTATAATCATTTCAAACAACTGACGTGCCAATCGTTGTTTTGACATCATGTCAAAAGCTTGCTCAAAATCATTTTTCCCGTAAACAACGACGCGGTTTGTATCTGATTCAAAACCAGCTTGTGCTTCGCTTACATCGTTTGCGATAATGTAGTCTGCATTTTTCCGCTCCAATTTTTCTTTTGCGTATTTACTAACATCGTTGGTTTCAGCTGCAAAACCAATTAATACTTGGTTTGTTTTTTGTTGTCCCAATTGTTTAAGGATGTCTACTGTGCGTTCTAATACAATTGTCGATTCACCTTGTTGTTTTTTCATTTTTTGATTGGCGATTTCTTTGGGCCGATAATCAGCAACTGCTGCTGTTTTGACAACATAGTCTGCCGTATCAAAATGCGCTTCTACTACTTCTAACATGTCCGCTGCACTTTCGACTTGTATACGTGTCACACCAGTTGGTACGCTCAGTGAAACAGGTCCACTAATTAATATCGTTTCCGCTCCCATTTCAGCAGCGGCACTGGCCATTGCATAGCCCATTTTGCCACTTGAGAAATTTGTTAAAAAACGGACTGGGTCAATTCGCTCGCGTGTAGGTCCTGCTGTAACAACCACTTTTTTGCCCGTCAATTTAAGCTCACGTCTAAAATAAGCTTCTACCAACTGTGTGATTTTCTCAGGTTCTTCTAGACGCCCTTTGCCGACATAGCCACAGGCAAGAAAGCCTTCCGATGGTTCGATAAAACGGATGCCATCTTCGTGAAGTTGTTGGATATTGCGTTTGACTGCAGGATGATCGTACATGTGGACATTCATTGCTGGTGCAACCCAAATAGGTGCCGTTGCAGCAAGCAAAGTCGTCGTTACCATATCATCACCAATGCCATTTGCTAGTTTACCAATCACATTCGCCGTTCCAGGAGCCACAATAATCAGATCTGCCCAATCCGCAAGATCGATATGCGCAATGACAGAAGAATCTTTTTCATCAAACGTGTCTGTAAAAACATCGTTTCTTGACATTACTTGAAAAGTTAACGGTTGTACGAATTGCTGCGCTGACTCGGTCATGATCACTTTTACGGAAGCACCTGCTTGAGACAGTTTACTTACGAGCGCAACCGCTTTATAGACAGCAATTCCTCCACTGACACATAGTAGAACTTTTCGATTCTCCAACAACTCAATACACCCTTTCTAAACAACAAACTCCCAAAGAACAAATTTGCTCTGGGAGTCGTCAGTTGCGATTAATGGTTAAATTTCGTCTTCGTAGATTGCAAATTCATCTTGCTTTTCCGGTACTAAAACACCAGCAGCTACTTCTTCAAGCGCTTTTCCAACTGATTTAACTGAAGTATATGAATCTAGTTTTTCGTCACCATGTTCATGCAATTGACGCGCACGTTTTGAAGCAAGTGCCACCAATGAGTATTTCGAATCGATTCGGCTTTTTAGTTTATCAACGGATGGGTATAACATTAAACATTCTCCTTTAGCATATCAAAATAGCGTTTCTCAACACGTTCACGCTTGCAATGTTCTGCAATAATAATGGCGTTAATTCGGTCACAGGCATTTTCAACTTCATCATTTTCTACTACGTAATCATACAAGTTCATCATTTCAAGTTCTTGACGTGCAGCCTGTAATCGAGAAGCAATCACTTCATCTGACTCAGTACCACGACCTACAAGTCGCTCTTCTAGTTCTGATAAACTTGGCGGTGCTAAGAAGATAAACAAGCCATCTGGAACTTTCGAACGTACTTGCGCAGCACCTTGCACTTCAATTTCTAAAAATACATCACGACCCGCATCACGCATTTTGTTTACATACTCAAGCGGCGTCCCGTAATAATTTTCTACAAACTCTGCAAATTCTAGCAATTGTCCTTGTTCAATTAATGTCTCAAATTCGCTACGTGTTTTAAAGAAATAATCGACTTCATCGATTTCTCCTTCACGCGGAAATCTTGTTGTCATCGATATTGAGTATTCATAATTCGTATCTGGCTGTGAGAACAGCTCTTTTCTTACTGTGCCTTTGCCAACACCTGAAGGCCCTGATAGGACTATCAGCAGTCCACGTTGGTTTCTCATTTTATCCCTCATTTGCCTCATCATCATTTTCTTTTACCTGCAAGAGCCTAAACTCTGCAACTAATACGAAACCATTCCAGTCTTCTTCGCTTCGTTCGCTAGTCACATGAACCTACAACTCCTGGCTGCACCTTTTCTAGATCAGTTGTCTTGGAGATATAAACTTCATATGAAATTTAGTGTAATTCGGCTGACCGATTTACACAACATTCACAATCAGAAAACATTTCTATTTTCTGCCGAACTTTTTATCACTAGGTTCAACGGATCGTTATTCTTCGTTTTCTAACTAACTGTCTTATTATATCATATTACACCGAGAAAATGATAAGATGGAACAAAACGATTTGAAAGAGGGATATTTAATGGCATTTGATGGATTATTCACAAAATCGATGACTGGCGAATTGCAACAGCTAGTTACCGGCAGAATCTCAAAAGTTCATCAGCCCAACCAGCTTGAACTACTTTTACACATACGTGCACAAGGAAAAAACCATAAGCTTTTAATTTCGATTCACCCATCCTATTCACGGATTCATTTAACGGCCGAGCCTAACGTGAATCCTTCTGAGCCACCTATGTTTTGTATGTTGTTACGTAAGCATATTGAAGGAGGCGTCATTACAGAAATCTCACAATACGGGATGGACCGTCTGATTATGTTGAAAATAAAAGCAAAAAATGAAATTGGTGACGACATCGAACGTGAACTTCATGTTGAAATGATGGGACGACATTCGAACGTTATTTTAATCGATGCAGAACGAACAATGATTCTTGACAGCTTGAAGCATTTGCCACCGAGCGTCAACTCTTACAGAACAATTTTACCGGGACAACCTTATATTTTCCCACCCGCTCAAGAGAAAAAAGATCCCTACACAGCAGTGGCAGAATTAGCTCAAACTGATTCAACCGAAATCGTTAATCAGTTTTTGGGCTTTTCCCCATTAAATGCGCGTGAACTTGCGCACCGTTTAAAGATCGCTGAAATTAAACCAGAAACCACACAATCATTTTTAGCTGATTTTTCGAACTCTGAACCTACAGGCTACTATGTTGAACACGAAGGGAAAAGCTTTTTTTCTGCTTCTTCACTGACACATATCGAAGAAAACGGTTTGCAATTTTCGACACTCGGTGAATTGCTCGACAGAGTGTATTACGCCAAAGCCGAACGTGACCGCGTTAAACAACAAGCTGGAGATTTAGAAAGATGGCTACAAAATGAAATTTCCAAGTTGAAGCTGAAGCTGAAAAAGTTAAAGAAAGAACAAGATCAAGCTGAAAAACGCGACGTTCTCCAGTTAAATGGTGAACTGATTATGGCGAACCTTCATCGCATAAAAAAAGGCATGAAAGAAATTGAAGTCGATAATTATTACAATGATAAAAAAGTAACGATTACCTTAGATCCACGTAAAACACCAATCGACAATTCGCAGCGCTATTATTCACGCTATCAAAAAGCTAAAATTGCTGTTGTTAAAACACAAGAACAAATTAATAAAACCGTCGAAGATATCGAGTACTTTGAAACCTTAATGTCTCAAGTTCAACAAGCAGGTATTTCCGACATTGAGGAAATTCGTGAAGAATTAGCTGAACAAGGCTTTATGAAAGCGCAGAAGTCGAAGAAAAAGAAAAAACCTACCAAACCTACTGTAGAGTCGTATGTATCTTCTACTGGCACGTCGATTTCTGTTGGAAAAAACAATAAACAAAACGATTATGTGACATTTAAAGTAGCGACCAAGTCAGATACATGGCTGCACACGAAAGATATTCCTGGGTCGCACGTCATCATTCACGACAACCATCCGGATGAAGCAACCATTCTAGAAGCTGCAACAATTGCTGCATATTTTAGTAAAGCACGCGGGTCATCTTCGGTTCCTGTAGATTACACAGAAGCACGTCACGTGAAAAAGCCAAATGGTTCAAAACCTGGATTTGTCACCTATTTTGAACAAAAAACAGTGTTTGTAACACCTGATGAAGAATTAGTTATTAAGTTAAAAAAATAGTTTATGTGCCGGAAAGCTTATTGCTTTTCGGTTTTTTATCTTTAGTTAAGAAACAAAATTTTTCTCTTATTATTAAAACTAGTGAACCTATATAGTTTACATAATAAAAATATTGTAAATAAAAGAGTTTTCTTCTAATTAGAGCTTAAGGCATTGCTCTATACAAAAGGAAATGCTATGTTCTTAAAGGATTTATATTTAAGGAGGCTTTGTTAAATGATTACATATTTATCGAAATTTCCGAAGAATTTTTGGGTGATGCACCTATTTTTAATACACCAGACATTGCAGAAAAATAAGCAGGAGGTTGTCTCATGAATGATATCGAATGGGGACTACTGTTTGATCCAGCTTTAGCGATTGAATCCTTGCCTTATGTCCTTGAAGGTATTGGTTATACGCTGCTAATTTCCGTAGTCAGCATGATAATTGGTATGGTCATTGGCTTTTTTCTGTCACTTGCTAGAACATCCAAGTTATTAATTCTGCAATTTCCTGCACGTCTCTATATATCCTTTATGAGAGGAGTCCCAATTCTCGTTATCTTGTTTTTGCTGTACTTTGCGCTACCAGTCATCGGAATCGAATTTACAGCAGTTCAAGCAGCCTTGATTGGATTCACTATTAACAGTGCCGCTTACATTGCAGAAGTTTTTCGTTCTTCGTTGGCATCAGTGGATAAAGGTCAGTGGGAATCTGCTACAGCACTTGGATTAACGTATTGGCAATCGATGCGACGTATCATTTTGCCACAGTCTATTCGAATTGCACTGCCGCCCTTGTCGAATGTTTACTTGGATTTAATCAAAGCTTCTTCTTTAGCAGCAATGATTACCGTTCCGGAAATTTTCCAAAAAGCGCGGATTGTTGGTGCTCGCGAATACGATTTGCTGACCATGCTGATCTTAGTAGCGCTCGTTTATTGGGCCATCTGCTCAGTAATGACGATTTTACAAAACTATTTGGAAAAAAGATATGCTAATTACATTTAAAAGCATCCGGAGATTTTTTCTCCAGGATGCTTTTTGCTTTAAAACTAGCACAGCTTTGATTAAATAATCTACAAAAACGGTTTTATGCCACTCGATAACGAATCAAATACGGCAATACCATAAAAATCAAAGGAATAAAAATAAACGCACTAAGTATCAAACCTTGCGTACTAACAGGTGGAACGAAAAAAGTAGAAATGAATACAGGACCAATTAGTAAAATAGAAGCCAGAACACGTGATAAAAACCGAACTTTATAGCGTTGCTTGCAATCGTGACAAAAAATCGGTTTATATGCTAGCAACAATGATTTACTAACTTGGTTCCATGTAAACGCAGTATGGCAGACTTCGCATTTTTGCATTAATTATCTACCTTTAATGCATCTACATATTGCTTGGCTTCTACTAACGACCAGCCAAATTCCTCGCGAGTTCGTTTAACCGCCTTGACCATTTCACCTTTTCTCAAAAGTTCCCGTAGCTCATTATTCATTTCAGGCTCTTTCCATTCTTCACCTTGTTGTGTTTGTATAAGTTGTTTTTCAACTTCGCGAACTCTTTTTTCCAACGCTTTGATTCGTTTTTCCGAAGCCGTATACAACAAATAACCTGAAATATAAACAGCTCCAAAAATTATAAGCGTCCACGATAAATCCATTCGTTACCCTCCTAAACTTGTATTTCCACGTTGATAAAACTCATCCATTTCTTTTTTTGGAACCATCGCACCTCCAGTTGCCCAGACAATATGAGTTGCTGTATTCATCGGAATGTTATTCACTTTTGCGTAATTACTCGATTGAACTTTCAAAGGTCCAAGTAGACCTGCAGTAGCAGAAGGTTCTACAAAAACTTCTTCACTGTTTGCCAAAAGCGCTAATAACAAAAACAGTTCTTCATCTTCTATCGTATACATTCCGCTAACCGTTTTCTCACTAATTCTCGAGGCAAAACTAGAAGGTCTTCCCACTGCTAGTCCATCACCTTCCGTAACATTATTGATACCAAAATCTTGGACACAAACTTTTTCTTTTTCACCTGTCATTAAACCAATAAGCACTGCTGGTGAATGCGTCGGTTCTACAAAAAAGCAATGAACCGCATCGCCTAAAACTTGCTTGAGTCCGAAAGCAATCCCCCCCGGTGCACCTCCTACTCCGCAAGGTAAGTACACAAATAGCGGATGCTTGGCGTCAACTTGGATGTTTTGATCACTCAGTTGTTGTTTGAGTCGAAAAGCAGCTACACTATAGCCTAAAAACAAATGCTTGGATTTTTCGTCATCAACAAAATAAGCGCCTGGCTTGGCTAATGTTTCGCTTCGTCCAGCTGAAATGGCTTCACTAAAACCTCCTTCAAATTCTACGACAGTGGCGCCTTTTTCACGTAACAATTCTTTTTTCCAAGCTTTTGCGTCTGAAGACATGTAAACAGAAACTTGGAATCCAAGTTTGGCACTGATAATTCCAATGCTAAGTCCAAGATTCCCCGTAGAACCTACTCCAATGGAATATTGGCTGAAAAACTGTTTGAATTTTTGTGAGGAAAACTGTTCGTATGATTGCTGATTTGAAATAATACCTGCTTTTTCGGCTAATTTCTCTGCATGATGTAGCACTTCATAAACACCACCGCGTGCTTTGATAGATCCAGCTATCGGTAATTCGTTATCACATTTTAAGTACAGATGACCTTCAATTTTTTCGTTAAATTGATTGTTCAATTGTTCTTTCATTCTAGATATCTCGCGTAATGGTGATTCCACAATTCCATTTACTTTCGCTGTATCTTGAAATTGAGCTGCTAGAAAAGGAGCAAATCTTTGCCAAAGCTGCTCTGCTTCCTTCATATCAACAAGACTTACTGGCAAATCGACCATATCAGCCAGTTTTTGGAGCTTAGGGTTTAACCATACTACCGGCTCTAAGTCCATAATCGGTTTAAGTAAAGGATTGCTTAAAATCCAGTCGTTTAGTTGTTGCGGTTCCATTCTCATAGAAATCCCCTTCCGTTCAAATGATCTGTTATTTTCATCATACAGGAGCTCATAAAAAGATTCATCTCTCTACGTTCTTTTCACTGACTTGAAGAGAACCGACTTACTCCTTTAGTAAGTCCTACCAAAGCGAGTCCAATCAAAAAGAATACCCACCACTGAATTTGAATGATTAGACCAATTCCATTAAAAAAATAACTACTTTGTATTACCAATTAGTTGTTTTTATTGTATTCACTTAATTTTGTACTATCAACTCTTTCAATATAAAAAAGCCGACCTAAAGGTCAGCTTTACAACGTTCCTGCTTTTAACTTTTCGTGCCAATCTGCAAGCATCGGCATATCTTCTTCACTGATAGCGCCTGTATTCAATGCTTGTTCGACAAGTGCGGGGAAATCTGTCAGCGTGTGGAACGTATAGCCTGCTCCTGTGATAACTTCGACCGACTGTGGCAAATCGTAAGTAAAGATGGCAACGATGCCGAGCACGTCAAACCCTGCTGCTTCTAACGCTTGTGCTGCTTGCAAGACAGAACCACCTTTTGAAATCAAATCCTCCACGACTACTACTTTTTGACCTTTTTCAATTTTGCCTTCGATCATATTTGTTTGACCATGTTCTTTCGCTTTTGAACGAACATAAACCATTGGCAGTTCAAGTAAATCACTAACCCAAGCAGCATGTGGAATACCTGCAGTCGCAGTTCCTGCAACTACTTCGCATTCAGGATAATATTCTTTAATAGTTTCTGCTAAGCTTGCGGCAATGTCTTTGCGTACTGCCGGGTAAGACATCGTTAATCGGTTGTCACAGTATATCGGTGATTTGACGCCTGATGCCCATGTAAACGGCTCTTGTGGACGCAATTCTACCGCTCCAATAGATAGTAAATGGTTTGCTATTTCTAACTTCATTATTTCCCGCTCCATTCTGCTGCAATCTGTGCGTAACTTTCTGATGGATTGTCAGCTTTTGTAATAGCTCGCCCGACGACAATATGACTAGAACCTTTTTCATGCGCTTGTGCTGGAGTCGCGATACGTTTTTGATCGTCAGCTGAAACGGCAGCTGGACGAATGCCTGGCGTGACACGCAGAAATTCTTGTCCGCATGCATCTCTTATAGCCTGTGCTTCTAGTACTGAACACACCACACCGTCTAAGCCTGCTTGCATGGCGCGTTTCGCGTAATGCAATACGGATTCTTCAAGGCTGACATAAATCCATTGATCTTCGTGCATCTCTTCTTCACTAGTCGAAGTTAATTGCGTCACAGCAATAAGTTTCGTATCACTATCCGCTAATCCGCGTTTAGCTGCTTTCATCATTTCCAGTCCTCCTGCAGCATGAACGTTGACCATGTCAACACCCAGTTTAGACAAGCCGCGCATAGCAGATTCGACGGTATTTGGAATATCGTGCAGTTTCAAGTCCAAGAAAATTTCATGACCAAGTGACTTGATGTATCGAACTAGTTCTGGTCCTTCTTGAAAATAAAGCTCCATACCTACTTTGACAAAAAGTGGCTCAGAAAATCGTGCTAAAAATTCTTCTACTTGTTGTTTCGATGCAAAGTCTAAAGCGATAATGGGTTTATTCACAGACGGTGGCTCCTTCCGACAAGTTGTTCTACTGAATCAAATCCAAGTTCATGCAAGCGTTCTGGCAGTTGACCAATGATTTCTGGACAGACAAAAGGATTGACGAAATTGGCTGTGCCGACAGCTACAGCACTCGCACCAGCTGACAAAAAGTCGATGACATCATCTACATTGGTCACGCCGCCCATACCGATAATTGGCAGTTTCGTATGTTGACTAACTTCGTAAACCATTCGTAAAGCAACTGGTTTAATGGCAGGGCCCGACAAGCCACCTGTAATATTGGCAATGATTGGACGACCTGTTTTCGTATCCATGCGCATGCCGAGAAGCGTATTAATCATCGTAATACCGTCCGCTCCACCTTCTTCAACTGCTTTGGCGATTGACACGATATTGGTAACGTTCGGTGACAATTTAATATAAACCGGCACTGAAGAAACTTCTTTTACGGCACGTGTTAATTCACGAGCAACATCGGGATCGGTTCCAAATGTAATGCCACCTTGCTTAACATTTGGACAAGAAATATTGATTTCCAGTGCGTGAACATTCGGGGCTTGCGAAATAGCTTTCGCGACTTCGACATAGTCTTCCATTGTCGTTCCAGCTACATTGGCAATGATCGGCACGTCGTATTGTTCTAGCCACGGCAACTCTTGACCCGCTACTTTTTCAAGACCTGGATTTTGTAAACCGATGGCGTTTAGCATACCCGATGCTGTTTCTGCTACACGTGGAGTTGGATTACCAAGACGCATTTCAACGGTCGTTGCTTTGATCATGATGGCACCGAGTTGCGATAGGTCATACATCTGCGCGTATTCTTTGCCGAAACCGAAGCAGCCAGAAGCTGGCATAATCGGATTTTTTAAGTTGAGTCCTGGAAGTTTAACTGCTAAATCGATCATGAAATCACCACTCCTGCTGGAAATACCGGTCCATCGGAACACACTTTGATGTAATCCGTTTCGCTTTTTGTTGTTCGACAAACACAAGCGAAGCACGCTCCGATACCACAGCCCATGCGCTGTTCATAAGACAAGAACCCTTTTTTCTGTGGATATGCCCACTGTACCGCTTCAAGCATTGCTGTTGGTCCACAACTATAATACGTATCAAAATCCGTCGGCAGTTCATTGAGAATATGCGTTACAAATCCTTGAGTGCCATGAGTTCCATCTACAGTAGCAATATGAGTATCACCGAGGTCGCGGAATTTGTCTTCGTAAAAAACCGCTTGTTTGCTTTCAAATCCAAGTACATGAACTGTTTCAATACCACGTGCATTTAATTGTTTCGCGAGTTCATATAAAGGTGGAACACCGATTCCTCCACCGATTAAATACGCTTTTTTCTCGGCTTGTTCCACAGGAAATCCGTGTCCGAGTGGTCCTAACACGTCTAATGTATCACCAGCTCTTTTTTCAGCCAATAACTGTGTGCCGCGTCCTTCTGCTCGGTAAATCATCGTAAATTGAGAAGCTTCTAAATCAATAGAAGCTACTGAAATTGGGCGACGCAACAAAGGTTCAAAGCTATCTGCTACACGAATATGGACAAATTGTCCGGGCTCTCCCATTTCTTCGGCAAGAGCCCCTTGGACAGTTAGTTCAAAAATATGCTTAGCGATTTCCTGCTGCTTGATAACTTGCATGCGCTCTTGTTTGATCATATGCCTGCCCCCATTTCCTCCGCTGAGAAAGTCATTGATTCGATAACACGTAACATCGCTTCTGCTGTATCCAGCGAAGTTAGACAAGGAATGCCGTTCTCAACCGATTCACGGCGAATGCGGAAACCGTCACGTTCTGGTTGTTTGCCTTTTGTTAAGGTATTGATGACGATTTGCGTGTCGCCATTTTGAATAACATCGAGCAAAGTTTTGCCTTCAGACCCAATTTTGCCGACTGGTGCAACGATGATTCCCGCTTCTTCGAAAGCTTTGGCTGTTCCGCCAGTTGCCATAATTTGATAGCCGATTGCTTTAAAGCGTTTTGCTAAACCGATCGCTTCTTCTTTATCTTTATCGGCTACTGTTAGTAGCACTGTGCCATGATCTTTTACTTCCATGCCCGCTGCTGCTAATCCTTTATACAACGCTTTTTCAAGTGTTGTGTCTTTGCCCATCACTTCTCCAGTAGATTTCATTTCTGGCCCGAGTGTAATGTCAACACGGCGAAGCTTGGCAAAAGAAAAGACCGGTACTTTAACGAATACGCCTTTTGAAATTGGCGCAAGTCCTGGTGTAAAGCCTTGGTCAACGATGCTTTGCCCTAGAATTGCTTTTGTCGCGATATTGGCCATTGGAATTGATGTGATTTTACTCATGAATGGCACTGTCCGACTTGACCGTGGATTGACTTCAATCACGAAGACTTCACCTTTCGAGATAACATACTGGATATTCAGCAAGCCGATAATGTTCAAACCTCTTGCTAGGCGCGTCGTGTAATCGACAAGTGTGTCCAGTAATTCTGTTGAAATGTTTTGCGTTGGGTAAACCGCAATCGAGTCGCCTGAGTGAACTCCAGCACGTTCAATATGCTCCATAATTCCTGGAATTAAGACATGTTCACCGTCTGAAATAGCATCGACTTCAATTTCGATTCCTGTTAAGTATCGGTCAACTAGGACCGGATGTTCTGGACTTGCTTCTACTGCGTGTTCCATATAATATTTTAAATCTTCTTCGTTGTAAACGATTTCCATCGCACGTCCACCGAGGACATACGAAGGACGAACGAGTACCGGATAACCGATGTCAGCTGCAATGACGACAGCTTCATCTGCATTGACAGCCGTTTTTCCTAAAGGTTGTGGAATGCCGATTTCGTGAAGCGCTGCTTCAAATTTATTGCGATTTTCTGCTCTGTCTGTATCTTCTAATGAAGTTCCTAAAATTTTAACACCGTTTTGCTCGAGTTTTTCAGCCAAGTTGATCGCTGTCTGTCCGCCGAATTGAACGACAACTCCTTTTGGTTGCTCAAGATCAACAATGTGCATGACATCTTCAATCGTCAATGGTTCAAAATACAATTTGTCCGAAATTGAGAAATCCGTAGAAACTGTTTCAGGATTGTTGTTGACGATAATCGCTTCATAGCCCGCTTCTTTAATCGCCCATACAGAGTGTACCGTTGCATAGTCAAATTCAACGCCTTGACCTATACGAATTGGACCTGAACCAAGAACAATAACGGATTCTTTGTCCGTTTTCACTGATTCGTTTTCATCTTCATATGTGCCGTAAAAATATGGCGTCTCGGATTCAAACTCTGCCGCACACGTATCAACCATTTTGTAGACCGGCATTAACTTTTGTTCTTTGCGCCAGTCATACACTTGTTGTTCAGTGGTATTCCAAAGTTTCGCGATTGTCCGGTCAGCAAAGCCTAACCGTTTTGCACGTTTCGCTGTATCGTAATCAAATGGTGCATTTTTTAAATTTTCTTCGTACTTCACAATATTCTCGAACTTCTTCAAGAAGAATAAATCGATTTGGCTCCATTCGTTGATGGTTTCAATTGTCACACCACGGCGAAGTGCTTCACCTATAAAGAACAAACGCTCGTCTCCTGCGCGGCAAATGCGTTTTTGAATCCACTCATCACTCATGTTGTCTGCGTTTTTTAGTTCTAAGTGAAATTGTCCTGTCTCTAGTGAACGTACAGCTTTTAAGATAGACTCTTCGAATGTGCGGCCCATGGCCATAACTTCGCCTGTTGCTTTCATTTGCGTTCCTAAATTACGTTTAGCAGATTCGAATTTATCAAATGGCCAGCGTGGAATTTTCGTTACGACATAATCCAGTGCCGGCTCGAATGCAGCATATGTGCGTCCAGTAACTGGGTTCATCATTTCATCTAGTGTTAAACCAACCGCGATTTTCGCTGCCAGTTTAGCAATTGGGTAGCCTGTCGCTTTTGATGCTAGCGCCGAAGAACGGCTGACACGCGGGTTTACTTCGATAATGTAGTAGTTAAAACTAAATGGATCTAATGCCAACTGCACGTTACAGCCACCTTCAATTTTCAACGCGCGAATAATTTTCAGCGATACATTACGCAGCATTTGGTACTCACGGTCTGATAAAGTTTGGCTTGGCGCGACGACGATCGAATCGCCCGTATGGATACCGACCGGGTCAATGTTTTCCATATTACAAACAACAATCGCTGTATCGTTTTTATCACGCATCACTTCATACTCAATTTCTTTAAAGCCGGCAATTGATTTTTCTAGTAAACATTGTGTAACTGGGCTGTATTTTAAGCCGCTCGCAACAATTTCTTTCAGCTGTTCGTAATTTTCGCAAATGCCTCCGCCTGTTCCACCTAGTGTAAAAGCAGGACGCACAATAACTGGATAACCGATACGATCAACGAAATTTTCAGCTTCTGCCATATTGTGAATAATATCTGAATCCGGAACTGGTTCTCCGAGTTCATTCATTAAAGTTCTAAACAAGTCACGATCTTCTGCTTTATGAATGGCTTCAAGCTTCGTGCCTAAGATTTCGATATTCAACTCATCTAGAATGCCTGACTCATCAAGTTCGATTGCCATATTCAGTCCTGTTTGTCCGCCAAGTGTCGGCAACAGTGCATCGGGACGTTCTTTCCGCAAGATGCGACTAACAAATTCCAGTGTAATCGGCTCGATATAGACTTTATCTGCAATTTCAGTGTCTGTCATGATTGTCGCTGGATTCGAGTTGATCAAGATAACGCGGTAGCCTTCTTCTTTTAATGCAAGACATGCTTGTGTTCCTGCATAGTCAAATTCAGCTGCTTGTCCGATGACGATAGGTCCTGATCCGATTACCAGTATACTTTGAATATCTTGTCTTTTAGGCATGTTGTTGCTCCTTTCGAGTTACATTCATTACATCGATAAAGCGGTCAAATAAGTAGTTTGAGTCTTCTGGTCCAGGTGACGATTCTGGGTGATACTGTACGGTGAAAGCCGCATAATCCAAATGAGTCAGACCTTCGTTCGTGCCATCGTTTAATGCACTATGCGTCACTTTTAAGCGTGTTCCTTGCAATGTATCTTCATTTACAGCATAGCCGTGGTTTTGCGAAGTAATTTCAATTTTTCCAGTAACCAAGTCCCGCACTGGATGGTTGCCTCCTCGGTGTCCAAACTTCAGTTTGAACGTATCTGCTCCGCAAGCTCTAGCAAACAATTGATGACCGAGACAAATACCAAAAATCGGAACTTGCCCCAGTAGTTCACGTACCACTTCTACACATTCCTCTACGTCTTTTGGATCTCCAGGGCCGTTTGACAACATAACGCCATCAGGTCCCCAAGCAAGAATTTCTTTTGAAGACGTGTTATAAGGAACGACAATCACGTCGCAATCACGGTTGTTCAATTCACGCAAGATGCCGTGCTTCATGCCATAGTCGATTAGTATGACACGTTTGCCGCGTCCTGGACTCGGATAAGGACGCGCTGTTGAAACGTGCGCCACTTGGTCGATTGGAAGAACCGTTTCTTGGAGCATCTTCACTACTTCTTCTAGTTGAACTTCTTCACCTGCTGCTGTTAAAACGCCTTTGATAGCGCCTTTTGAGCGGATTAAGCGCGTCAGCTTTCGTGTATCAATGCCTGAAATTCCAGGAATATTTTTCGTTTTGAATAACTCGTCTAAAGTTGAATTATTTCTGAAATTGGATGGAAATTCGGCAAGTTCGCGAACGACCATTCCTTTAACTGCTGGTTCAATTGATTCGAAATCGTCACTATTAATACCGTAGTTACCGATTAATGGGTAAGTCATTGTAACGATTTGTCCGCAGTAAGAAGGATCTGATAAAATTTCTTGATAGCCGGTCATACTGGTATTAAAAACGATCTCCCCGACAGAAGCATCCTCTCCACCAAATGCTGTTCCTTCAAATACCGTACCGTCTTCTAAAATCAAATAACGTTTCATCAATTTTTCTCCTCCTGCCATACGATTTCTCCACCGAAAATTGTCATTACGGGCCATCCTGTGCACTTCCAGCCGTCAAATGGTGTATTGCGACCTTTCGATAAAAATGTATTCACTTGGATTTTTTGTTCTTTTTCCAGATCTAGTAACACTAGATCTGCTGTTTGACCAGGCTCTACTTTGCCATATGGCAAGTTGAACGTTCTGCTCGGTTTAATCGTCAACCAGTCGATTAATTGTTGCAATGTCCATGTGCCTGTTTTAACAAACTTGCTATGGAGCAGTGGAAATGCCGTTTCAAAGCCGACAATTCCAAACATCGAGCCATTCATACCATTTGTTTTTTCTGCCGCTGTGTGCGGTGCATGATCTGTTGCAATAAAGTCTAGCGTGCCGTCAAGTAAGCCTTCATGCAACGCTTGCCAATCTTCTTTCGCACGCAGTGGAGGGTTCATTTTATAGTTGGCATCGTCTGCTGGAATATCATCTTCCATTAATAGCAAGTGGTGCGGCGTTACTTCAGCCGTTACATGAACGCCCGCTCGTTTAGCGTCGCGAATAACGCGTACTGATTCTTTTGTGCTGACGTGGCAGACGTGATAATGCGCGCCTGCTGCTTCTGCTAGTAAAATGTCGCGTGCAATATGCACTGATTCAGCAACCGCAGGAATGCCTTTAAGTCCAAGTTCTTTGCTGCGTTTGCCATCATGCATGACACCGTCATAAATCAAGCTATTGTCTTCGCAATGCGCGACTACTGCCATGTCAATTTTCGCTGCTTCTTGCATCGTTTCGTACATCATTCCTGCTTCTTGGATGCCGACACCATCATCTGTAAAAGCAAAAGCACCATTTTCTTTTAGTTCTTGTAAATTCGTGCGTTCTTTTCCTGCTTCTCTAATGGTGATCGAAGCATACGGCAAAACTCGGATAAGTGCATTTTTTTCGATCAATCCGTTGATTAGCTGCAGATTTTCTTTCGTATCCGGAACAGGGCGCGTGTTCGGCATTGCGCAAATTGTCGTAAATCCGCCTTTAGCTGCTGAATGTGTTCCGCTTTCGATTGTTTCTTTCTGCTCACCGCCTGGTTCACGTAAATGAACGTGGATGTCAACAAAGCCTGGTGCGATCATTCGGCCTTTGCCGTCAATTTCTATTTCGTTGTTCGCGTGTAACTCTTTCCCAATTTCTTCAATCTTGCCATTTTTGACACGAATATTTGTTGGTGCTAATTCTCCATTTCGCAGCATGTTTACGTTTTTAATGAATAAATTCAAGTTAATCTCTCCCTTTCAATGCGTATTCAAGTACTGCCATCCGGATAAAAACTCCATTTGTCATTTGTTTAAAAATTCGTGAACGTTCACATTCGATTAAGCTATCTGCAATTTCTACTCCTCGATTGATTGGCGCTGGATGCATGATGATGGCGCTATCTTTCATTTTCTTTTCTCGCTCTACTGTCAAACCGTATTGTTGATGGTAGTTCTCTTTCGAAAAATGCCCAGAAACCGTATGTCGTTCATGCTGCACTCGGAGCAGCATGAGCACATCTGTTGTTTCAATAAATTCATCTAAATTCTCGGAAGATTTGTACTCTCCACTCCAATCTTTCGGACAGACAAAACTGACAGTAGCGCCTAATTGCTCGAGCGCCGCTGCATTTGATTTTGCGACACGGCTATGCGCGATATCTCCCACGATGGTAACATGGAACCCTTCAATTTGACCGAATTCTTGATATATGGTCATTAAGTCTAACAGCGATTGTGTCGGGTGTTGACCTGATCCGTCTCCGCCATTAATTATTGCGACGTTACAGCCTTCCAATTGCTCGTAATACGCTTCTTCTTCGTGACGAATAATGACTGCGCTCACTCCAATTGCTTCCATCGTCTTAACCGTATCGTAAAGCGTTTCTCCTTTTAATATGCTAGAAAAAGAAGTTTCGAACGGCAGTACGGCAAGCCCCATGTGATGTTCCGCCATTTCAAAGCTCATTTTTGTTCGCGTGCTTGGTTCAAAAAACAAGTTAACGACTGTGCCATTAATTGGTGCTTTTTCACCGCGCTGAAATTCTCCCGCACGATCCAATAAGCTCATGATTGTGTCATTTTCTAAGTTGTTCATGGATAGTAAGTTTGGCAAAATCGATTCATCCTTTCATCTTCAAACAAAAAAACACCTTCCCAAGAACAGGAAAGTGTGAGGAAAAAAGGGTAGCGTTCACCCTGTTCTTCAACCCTTTCCATGCCTCTCTGGACATTCATTAAAAGGTAATTATTCAGTTCCGTCGTCTAGTTCATTTTTATTCATCCCTGGTAGCACTAAGTTTAATATGACACCGACGATGGCAGCGAGCGCCATTCCTTCAATTGAGAAAGTTTCACTAAATTCAATTTTGGCTCCACCAATACCAATGACTAAAATAACTGAAGAAATTACCAAGTTACGATTGTTACCAAAGTCGATGTTGTTGTCTACAAGCATACGCAACCCCGAAGACGCAATGATGCCAAACAGCAAAATAGAAATTCCGCCGAGAACAGCCGTTGGAATCGTTTCGATGACAGCCATCAATTTGCCAAAGAAAGAAAAGACGATGGCGAACACCGCCGCTCCAAAAATGACATAGACTGAGAACACTTTCGTGATAGCCAATACGCCGATATTTTCACCGTATGTCGTCTTTGGTGGACCGCCGACTAGTGAAGAAATAAAAGTACCGATCCCGTCGCCTAATATTGAACGATGCAAGCCTGGATCTTTTATGTAATTTCGATTGACGATTTTGCCAAGAACCAGTTGATGTCCAATATGTTCTGAAATCGTGACAATAGCGATTGGAACCATAACGAACAGCAGTGTTGGCGTTACTTGAAATGAGTAATCCACTCCAGGAATCAGAAATTCCGGTACTGCAAACCAACTCGTCTCACCAATTGCTGTATAGTCGACAATGCCGATGACGGCTGAGTAGGCATAGCCCATGATAATACCAATTAAGATTGGCATTAACGAAATGATATTCTTAAAATAAATATTACAGATGATGGCTGTTAGCAAAGTAACGACCGCTGCTGAAAAATGCAACAAGCTGTATTGTGAACCGTCTCCTACTGGAATTGTCATGGCCATATCCACTGCTGTACCCGATAAAGCAAGTCCGATAACGATAATGACCGGTCCTACTACAATTGGTGGAAGCAGTTTCATTAACCACTGGTAACCTGTTTTCCAAATGACCAACGCAACGATGGCGTAAACTAGTGAAACAAACATCGCTCCAATCATCGCAGAGCCAATGCCGCCGGTTTCAGTAGCAATCGTAATTGGGTAAATAAAAGCAAATGAAGATCCGAGATACGCCGGCACTTTAAATTGCGTGATAAGTATAAAAATGATAGTAGCGATTCCACTTGTCAACAATGCAATCGCTGGACTCAAACCGACCAGTTGCGGCACTAGGATTGTCGATCCAAACATGGCAAACATATGTTGCAAGCTTAACGAGATCCATTGCCCTGTTTTTGGTTTATCTTGTACATCTAAAATTGCTTCGGTCAATTTCCATTCTCTCCTGTCTCTCTCTAGTCGTGAATGGCTACACGATCAATTTGATCGCTTTCAAGCATTTGTACGACAATGCGTTCGTCGCTAGAAGTCGGAATGTTTTTCCCGACAAAGTCAGCTCGTATCGGTAATTCGCGATGTCCTCGGTCAATCAATACAGCTAGTTGGATTTGTGCTGGTCGGCCTAGGTCCATAACTGCGTCCATAGCAGCACGAACTGTGCGTCCTGTGTATAGTACATCATCCACAAGAATGACTTTTTTGTTGAGTATGCTGTGTTTAATGTCAACTTGCTGAACTAATGGTTCTTGATTTTTTGTTTTAACACTCAAGTCGTCTCTGTAAAGTGTAATATCGAGTTCACCTTTTAAAATTGGATGCCCTTCGATTTTTTCGATTTTCTCAGCTAATCGTTTTGCAATAAACGCACCACGCGTTTTTATGCCAACTAGTATGCAGTCATCGATGCCTTTATTGCGTTCGATAATTTCATGGGCAATACGTGTGATGGCTCGGCTAATCGCCTGTTCGTCCAAAATATCTGCTTTTTCCACGATGGGATTCACTCCTATTTGTGCAAATAAAAAACCTCTTGCCCGAGGGACAAGAGGATAGATGCGCAGAAAATTCAGCACAGAAGACTGGCTTCCGGCTTGCGTAAATACCTTCTCAGCCTCTCTGGACTGTTTTAAAGGTGTTCATTATTCGATTCGTTTTTTTAAGTATAAAGAAAGACATGCGGGTTTGTCAATCCTTGTCGCGAAGAGATTCCAGAAGTTCTGCAAATTCAGCTGGTGGCTCTGCAGAAAATTCCATGTATTCTTTCGTTCTTGGATGATCAAAACCAATGACCTCCGCGTGAAGTGCTTGACCGCCAACATCCAGTGTTTTCTTCGGTCCATACTTTGGATCTCCAACAAGTGGGTAGCCAATGTATTTCATATGCACACGAATTTGATGCGTTCTGCCTGTTTCGAGACGACATTCAACAAGTGTGAAATTGCCAAATCGTTCCAAAACACGGAAATGTGTTACTGCATGTTTCCCTTTATCGATAATTGCCATGTTTTGACGTTCTTTTGGATCACGTGCAATCGGTGCTTGAATTGTTCCTTTGTCATGAGGAATATGACCGTGCACCAATGCTACGTATTTGCGTGTTACGGTTTTTTTTACCAATTGATCTACTAATGAGGTGTGTGCAGCATCGTTTTTCGCTACCATTAGCAAACCAGATGTATCTTTGTCGATTCGATGAACAATTCCTGGACGTACAACACCATTAATACCTGAAAGGTCTGTACAATGATGCATCAAACCATTCACTAATGTCCCATTCGCATGTCCTGGAGCTGGATGAACGACCATACCTTTTGGCTTGTTTACCACAAGTACATCTTCATCTTCATAAACAATTTCCAAATTTAAATCTTCAGGAATTACATCTAATTCTTCAAGTTCAGGTGGCGTAACAATAATAATATCTTGTAAACGCACTTTGTAATTTGGTTTTACTGTTTCCCCGTTAACTTTTACTGCGCCTTCTTTGACCCAGTTACTGATCTGTGAACGCGACCAGTCTTCATCTATTGATGACACAGCTTTATCTAATCGTTCGCCGGCCATTTCTTCTGTGATTTCAATCGTTAATTCTTCCATTAAGACACCTTTTTCTTTTGTTGTTTTTCGTCATAAATAATATAAATAATCATCAATACGACACCGATTGTTAAAGCGGCATCTGCAACATTAAATATCGGAAAATCATAATTAAAGATTGGAATCAGTACGTCGACAAAATCAACGACTTCTCCGCGCAGCATCCGATCGATAAAATTACCGACTGCGCCACCTAAGAGAATCATTAAGCTTAACTGAAACAAAGGTTGCCCTTTTGCATGTTTATGAAAATAGTAAATTATTCCGACGATGACCGTCACAGTAATAATGGCAAACAGCCACATCTGTCCTTCAAGCATACCCCAAGCAGCGCCACGGTTACGGTGCGACAACCACCCAAGATAAGGATCAATGACGGAAATCCGTTCACCCAGTTCCATATTTTTCAGTACTAGCCATTTTGTCCATTGATCTAATGCAATTATGATTAACGCAACTCCATAATAAATAAACATCCGTATCCTCCGTCAATTCAGCAGTCAATCTATTTTAACACACTGCCAAGGAAAAAAGTAAAGGTCTGAAAAACAGAGATTTCTGTTTTTCAGACCTTTGTTGATTTTTATCTATTTGGGATTAAGCATACTGTGTTTCAACAACACTTGCGCAACGAGGACATAATGTCGGATGTTCTTCACTTTGACCAATTTCTTCTGAAATTGTCCAGCAACGTTCACATTTTTCACCTGTCGCTTTTTCAACTGTTACGGAAACTTCATTTAACTTAACAGCGTTCTCCGGCGCTTGATCTTGTGTTCCACCGTATTCATATTTAGATACGATAAACAATTGAGCAAGGTTTTCATCAATAGAAGCTAGTAAATTAGCAAGTTCTTCGTTTCCGTAAACCGTTACTTTTGCTTCTAGTGATTTACCGATTATTTTAGCTGCGCGCGCTTCTTCTAATGCTTTTAAGACATCATCTCGTACATCCATAAAACGACTCCACTTCTCATCAAGTCCTTCAAATGCCGGATTTGAAACTACTTCAGGGAAGTCTGTCAATTGAACACTTTCCTCTTCTACAAAGCTTAGGTAAGACCATAGCTCATCTGCAGTATGCGGAATGATCGGCGTCGCCAATTTCAAAATTGCCATTAACGAATCAAACATAACTGTTTGCATCGCACGACGGTGTGGATGATCTGCACTTTCGATATAGACAACATCTTTCGCTACATCCAAGTAGAATGAGCTCAAATCGTTGGCGCAATAATTGTTTAAGGCATGATAGATTGTTGAAAACTCATATGTCTCATATGATTTACGAACTGTTTCTATCATCTTCTGCAATTTCATCGCCATGTATTGATCCATTTCACGCATATCTTCAAATGCAACACGATCTTCTTGTTCGTTAAAGTCAGCTAAGTTGCCGTGAATGAATTTTAATGTGTTGCGGATTTTGCGGTAAACTTCCGATACTTGTTTAAAGTTTTCGTCAGAAACACGAACGTCTGCTGTATAGTCTACAGAAGCAACCCAAAGGCGCAAAATATCCGCTCCCATTTGGTTCATTACTTTTGCAGGAACAATAACATTGCCAAGAGATTTACTCATTTTCCGACCGTTGCCATCAAGTGTAAAGCCATGGCTTAAAATGCCTTTGTAAGGTGCAATGCCATTAATGGCAACACTTGTTGTTAACGACGAGTTGAACCATCCACGGTATTGGTCAGATCCTTCTAAATACAGATCCGCCGGGTACCGCAAGTCTTCTCTTTCAACAAGAACACCTTGGTGAGATGATCCTGAGTCAAACCAAACATCCATAATATCCGTTTCTTTTGTGAACAAGCCATTTGGGCTACTAGGATGCGTAAATCCTGGTGGCAATAATTCGGCTGTTGAACGTTCAAACCAAATATTCGAGCCGTGCTCACGGAACAGTTCAGCAATATGAGTAATGGTTTCTTCGGTGATAACCGGATCGCCATTTTCAGCATAAAACACAGGAATTGGAACGCCCCATACGCGTTGACGCGAAATGTTCCAATCGCCACGATCACGTAGCATATTGTAAAGACGTGTTTCGCCCCACGCTGGAGTGAACGAAGTTTCTTCGATAGCTTTTAAGATTTGGTCACGGAATGCTTCAATTGAAACAAACCATTGAGCCGTTGCACGGTAAATTACCGGCTTTTTTGTACGCCAATCATGTGGATATGAGTGCGTGATAAACGTAAGTTTTTCAAGTGCACCTACATTATCCAGCGCTTCTGTAACAGATTTATTGGCTTTGTCATAAAACTCGCCTTCGAATCCAGGCGCTTCATCTGTCATAATTCCGCGCTCATCAACTGGGCACAAAACGTCCAATCCGTATTTCTTTCCGATCAAGAAGTCATCTTCACCATGACCAGGCGCTGTATGAACACAGCCCGTACCTGAATCAATTGTTACGTGATCGCCAAGCATCACTAAAGAAGTACGGTCATACAAAGGGTGTTTTGTCAGAATATGTTCCAATTCTTCACCTTTGAATACGCGAACAACTTCGTGATCCGTCCAGCCTAATTCCTCAGCTACTTCTTTTAGTAATTCTTGTGCTACAACGTAAAGCGAATCGTTTACTGCAACTTCTACATAATCCAACTGTGCATTTACTGAAATTCCAAGGTTCGCAGGGATTGTCCAAGGGGTAGTAGTCCAGATAATTAGATTTGTCCCTTCTGCTAAAACGCCTTTGCCATCCGTAACAGGGAAAGATACGTAAATAGAAGGAGATTTCTTATCATGATACTCAATTTCAGCTTCAGCAAGTGATGATTCACTAGATGGAGACCAATAAACAGGCTTTAATCCTTTGTAAATATAGCCTTTATTCGCCATTTTTCCGAATACTTCAATTTGACGCGATTCGTATGCGGGCTTTAATGTCACGTATGGGTTGTCCCAATCGCCACGAACACCAATACGTTTAAATTGAGAGCGCTGGCTATCGATTTGCTGATAAGCGTATTCTTCACACAGTTTACGGAATTCCGCTAACGACATTTCTTTACGGTTTACGCCTTTATTTGTTAATGCTTGTTCGATTGGTAGACCGTGCGTATCCCAACCCGGAACGTATGGTGCATGAAAGCCCATCATAGAACGAGAACGGACGACCATATCTTTTAATACTTTGTTTAACGCATGACCCATATGCAAATCGCCGTTTGCGTATGGCGGTCCATCATGAAGGATGAAGAAAGGTCGGTCTTTTGTGCGATCTAACACTTTCTTGTAAATGTCCATCTCTTCCCATTTTTGTTGAATCTCAGGTTCCCGGTTTGGCAAATTGCCACGCATCGGAAAATCGGTTTTCGGCATTAATAACGTATCTTTGTATTCCATTTCCATTCCTCCTGTAGGCATAATAAAAAGCCCCCCATCCCTGGTAAAGGGACGAGAAGCTAAAACTCGCGGTACCACCCTTGTTGCAGCCAAAGCTGCCACTCGATCACCGTAACGTGGCGTAGACGGAATTGGATACTAGTTTCACCAATTCTGCTCAAGAGTGATTTTCGTCTATGTGATCACATCAGGCTCTCACTGTCCCTGATTCGCTTTAGTGTCTTGCACAGCTTACTATCTCTATCAGTGCGTTTTTTTGTATGTCGTAATTATAGAATCAGAAAGTCTCAGAGTCAAGAGTTCGACTCTTCTTTATCTTTCTCAATCTTTTCTAAATTTTGTGTATCGATATCGTATTCCAATAAAGTTTCCCAATCATCTGTTTCAATCAAGTCTAGCTGAGCTTCAACTAACATCTTGAAACGGTTTTTGAAAATGCGAGATTGTTTTTTAAGTTCTTCAATTTCTGTTGCAATGCGTCGTGCTTTCGTCAACGATTCATTGACAATGCGATCGGC
Organism: Caryophanales bacterium; assembly: GCA_038243515.1. Lineage (GTDB taxonomy): Bacteria > Bacillota > Bacilli > Bacillales_A > Planococcaceae > Planococcus. Next base: position 132,150 of record JBBSRA010000001.1, on the reverse strand, counting down.
ATTTTTCTCTGCTTCTTTAATAATCAATTCTGCTTCTTTTTGCGAATTGCGTCGAACTTCTTCTGAAGCTTCTTGAGCAACAAAAATTGATTTTTGCAAGGTCGACTCGATTGTATTGAAATGGCCAACTCGTTCGTCGGTTGAACGCAACCGTTCTTCAAGTGCAGCCTTATCTTTTAGCAAAATTTCGAAATCTCTCATAATCTGTTCCAGGAATTCATTTACTTCATCTTCCTGATATCCACGGAATGCACGGCTAAATTCTTTGTTATGTATATCTAACGGGGATAATGGCATTGAGTAAACCTCTCCTTAACTTGTCATCTTACCTTTCCATTATACAGGTGAAACACGCAAATTTCAGTATTATTTCAGTTTTTTTTAAAGCCGTCTAGCTTTTTGCTTCTAGGCGACCAATCTGCAAGCGAACTTTGTCTTTTTTCGTGCGACCTTCAATCATTATTAACCGCACGCGACCGTGACCTCTAGAGGAAATCATATCCGATTCATGCAATTCAAAAGATGGCTGTTCTTGCAATGTCCAATTTACTTTTACTTTCCCACCATGAATCAACGCAGAAGCTTTTTGACGTGAAATGTTATAAATAGAACTCATCACTGTATCAAGTCTCATCGAACTGACAGTATAGGATTCTTCTATCCATTCTTCAGTTGTTTCAATCATGTCAGTAACATCTGTCACTTCAGTTAATTGGACTTTTACTTTTGCAGCACTGACAAAATTACTTTGCATATAAGGACTAACTTCATTCATAACTGCTAGTTGAACCCGCTCATGATCGATGCGAATATCGCCAAATTTACTACGATCTAGACCAAGCGACATCAGTGATCCTAAAATGTCTGGATGACGCAGACTGACAAATTTCGACGGGTATTTCAGTTCAAAAACGGTGATATTAAAATCTTCTTGTTGAGGTTCAAAATAAGAAGGATATAACAACACACGCTGTCTCTCTGCATCTTTAAAAAGACCTGAAGCCATCAATTTTACATCACTTGAGCCAACGACTGCTTCTACTATGAACCGTTGTCGCGGATCCAAAAAGTCAGTTAGTTTCGGCGAATAACGATCTTCGACTTCTCGGAGCCAACCAGACACCTGCTCGATAAACTGCTGCTCTTCTTTTCTGAAATGCTGAAATATCTCTTCCATATAAATGCTCCTTTACATGTGCTCAGTTTTTCAAGAAAAAAACCTCACATCACGTGAGGTTTTGGATTAAACAAAGAAATTAAATAATACAATGATCCCTTGACTTGCTAAACTCAACGTGAAAATTGCTACAATTGGTGAAATGTCAATCATACCGATTGGCGGAATAAACCGTCTGAATATATCTAAATACGGATCCGTAATTGTTGAAATCATCTGTCCAAAACTAGATTCTTTAATGCTCGGTACCCAACTCATGAATACACTAACAATCAGAATGTAGAAATAGATGTTAATCGCTGAAAGTATCAAATTTAATAAAACTGACATATTTTTTTATGGCACCTCTCTTATTGTTGCTCTTCGTAATAATAATCTGAAATGGCGCCATCCACTTCTACAGTGTCTGGTACGCATAAGAAAATATCCGTTCCAATGCGCTGAATGTCTCCACCAAGAGCGTAAACTGTTCCACTTAAAAAGTCGATAATCCGAAGACCTTGATCTTTTTCAATGCGTTGCAAGTTAACCACTACGGCTTGCTTACTTTTCAGACTTTCTGCAATATCTTGTGCTTCGGCATAAACTCTTGGTTCAGCCAAGCTTACTTTCGATGCTTTTGAAGCGCCTTGCATACTGACTAAGTTAGGCACAATGGTCTCCTCCATTTTCTGGCGCCGTTCTTTCGGTGCTTTTTTAGACTCTTGAACGGCAGCAGGTTTCTCATACCGCGGAACTTGTTTTTGCTGTTGTGCGGGTTGTTCACGCACTTGTTCTTCTTCATATTCATCTAAATAAAAGAAATTTTTAAATTTGTCTTTCACACTCATCGCTATGCCTCACTTTCTGTCCCAACCAGTGCAGTACCAATTCGGACAAAACTCGCCCCTTCTTGGGCTGCAATTAAGTAGTCATTGGACATGCCCATTGAACATTCTGTGCACGGCGCATGTCTCAGTTTTTTCCCGGCCACTTGAAGTTGGAGTGATTTTAATCCTTTAAATGCTTCACGGATTACCTTTTCATCAGCTTTATTGGGTGCCATTGTCATCAATCCAACCACATTAATTTTGTCATAAAGTTCTAACGACTCGATAAAGTCCAGTGTTTCTTCAGGTTCTATGCCACTTTTCGATTCTTCTCCAGACACGTTTACTTGAACAAAACAGTTTACAGGTCGAGTAGCACGCTTTTGAATTTCTTTAGCTAAACTCATTCGATCTAAAGAATGTAAAAAATCAATCTCATTAATTACATCTTTTACTTTTCTTGTCTGTAAATTCCCAATATAATGCCATGACACTGGCTCATTTATGGCGTCGCGCTTTTGCGCTAATCCTTCTGGTCGGTTTTCACCCAAATGAACAATACCAGCTTGAATCGCTTCTTTTGTACGTTCTATGCCGACTTGCTTTGTTACAGCAATAATTTGTATCGCGTCATTCACAGCGGTTATTTGTTGAGTAATTTTTTCGAAAACAGGTTTAATCGGTTTCATCTATTCACAACTTTTCTTATAGAAGTCCAATATATTGTACCAAGTTTCTATTGAATTATCAATTAAGCTCTATTCTTTAAAAAAACAGCTGCCAACCGGCAGCTGTTTAGATTAACGTCTCTTTTGACGATTACGCAAGAAAGTTGGGATGTCTAGTGCATCTTCGCTTTGTTTATCTTGTCGTTGTGGTTCTTGGTTATAATAAGGTGCTGGTTCATCACGGCGCTGTTCTTCGCGACGTTGATCTTCACGACGTGCATCGCGAATAGAAGGTGCTGGAGTTTGTTGTTGAATCGACTGCACACGACTTGAATTTAATCCAGATCCTCTTGGTGTTCTTGGCTGAAGCTGCTCTTCGTTAAATCCAGTCGCAATTACTGTAACGATAATTTCATCTTTCAAATTATCGTTAATAACCGAACCGAAAATCATGTTTACTTCTTCATCCGAAGCAGATGCTACAATATCAGCTGCTTCTTGCACTTCATAAAGGCTAAGATTTGAGCCACCTGTGATGTTCATCAAAACACCTTTTGCTCCTTCGACAGAAACTTCTAGCAATGGACTTGAAACAGCTTTTTTAGCTGCTTCAGAAGCACGGTTTTCTCCTGAAGAAACACCGATTCCCATTAAAGCAGAACCTTTATTAGACATAATTGTTTTAACATCGGCGAAATCCAAGTTGATCAATCCAGGAACAGCGATCAAATCAGAAATACCTGATACACCTTGGCGAAGAACGTTATCCGCCTCACGGAATGCTTCTAGCATAGGTGTATTTTTGTCTACAATTTCAAGCAAACGATCATTTGGAATAACAATCAACGTATCTACTGATTCTTTCATTGTAGAAATACCGCCAATGGCTTGTGTTGAACGTTTACGACCTTCAAAAGTAAACGGACGAGTTACAACACCGACAGTCAAAGCGCCAAGTTCTTTAGCGATTCCAGCAATAACAGGTGCTGCACCGGTACCAGTTCCTCCACCCATTCCTGCAGTTACGAATACCATATCCGCTCCACGCAAAGCTTCTTCAATTTGTTCTTTGCTTTCTTCTGCTGCTTTTTTACCAACATCAGGGTTTGCACCGGCACCAAGACCGCGAGTCAATTTCCCACCAATTTGAAGGCGAACTTCAGCTTTTGATAAATTCAACGCTTGTGCATCTGTGTTTACTGCAATAAATTCTACACCTTGAACTCCGTGTTCGATCATACGATTTACAGCGTTGTTTCCGCCGCCACCGACACCAATAACTTTAATTACGGCAAGTGCATCAACATTTGTATCAAATTCTAACATTCTTTTTCCTCCTAAGATTGCTTAGCTTTTATAGTTGCAAGCTAGATGCAACAGTAATTTTATTCAAAGAATCGATCAAACATTTTTTTAGCTTTACTTACAACACCTTCGGAATTTTGCTTTGGTTGTTTTTGCTTAGCAGCATGTTGCACTTCGTGATGTTCAACTTTAGCTGTTCCTGAAACCGCTCCACCATTTCCAACACGACCATAGAAAACATCTTCCATATATGCATATTGGATCAAGCCAACTGCTGTCGTATACTGCGGTTCACGGACGCCAATAAATTCCGGAGTGAATAAGCGAACGCGTGTCTGTAAAATATTGCGGGCTAGTTCTGGAAGACCATCTAATTTAGCCATACCACCTGTTAAAACAACACCGCCTGGTAAGTCTTGAACACCTAAACGATAAAATTCATCTAAAATCAATTCGAAAAGTTCTTCTAAACGAACTCCGATTATTTCAGATATGTATTTTTGGTTATATTGTTCTGTTGAATCAGATCCAATAACAGGAACTTCAAATACTTCGTCTTCTGAAGCATCTTCAAAGAATGCATGACCATGTTCGAGTTTGATTTTTTCAGCTTGATCTGTCGGTGTTTTTAAAATAATGGACAAATCTTTCGTTACGTGGTCGCCTCCAACTGGAATAACAGAAGAAGCAGTTAAGTGGCCATCTTGGAAAATCGAAATTGAAGTAGACCCTCCACCAATATCGATACACGCTGTGCCATGATTTTTTTCATCTTCCGTTAATGCGTAACTTCCTGCCGCAAGTGGTTGTACATAAATATCACGAATCTCAAGTCCCGCTCTTTCAACGCAACGAAGTACGTTGTGTAAGATTGTTTTTGAGGTTGTCACCATTGTACCATCCATTTCAAGACGGATACCAATCATGCCTCGTGGATCTTTGATCTCACCTAAGTGATCGACAATGTATTGTTCAGGAATGATGTTTACTAGTTCCCGTTCTGGCGGAATCGACATAACTTGAGCCGCTTCTAATACACGATCTAAATCATCATCGGTAATTTCACGGTTCTCACTATTTACTGCCACAATGCCTTTTACAGGCTGTAGCACTGCTTTGTTTGCAGGAATTCCTAACACAACTTCGTGAATCGATTTGCCAATCATGCGTTCTGCTTGATCAACAGCTTTTTTAATGGACTGCACCGTTGCATCTATGTCAACAATCGCACCTTTTTTTATTCCATTAGATTTTACATTTCCTACACCAATTACATTCAATGACTTATTGGCCATTTCTCCGATTAATACTTTTACGGATGACGAACCGATATCTAGACTAACGTATAATTCTGATTGACTCAATTCGTGGCACCTCCTTATTATACTGCTGTACTTATATTCTATTGCAAATCGTGCACCTTGTCTAAGAAAATCGCAAAACTTAAATGAATTTCCTCGAATTACCTAAATTGTTTCTCTAACTTCTTTTTTTTCAGCCCATTTTGCTAAAATAATGCGTCGTATTACAGCAATGTTTTGAAATAGCCGAACACCAAATGCGAAAATGGCAGCTAAGTACAGATCTACACCTAAATGAACACCTAGAAAGGCAAGTCCAGCTGCTAAAGCAATATTGAAAAAGAATCCTGAAACGAATACTTTATCATCATAGACTTGTTGCAAATGAGCACGGATTCCACCAAAAAGAGTATCGAGCGACGCCAATACAGCTATTGATAAGTAATTGGCATATTCAGGAGGAATTTGAATATCCGTTAAAAGTCCAAGCGATATACCGAGTATTAAACCTAAGATTGGCAACCACATCGCTATTCCTCCTCTGTTGCTTGTAAATATTTGGTGTCTATTGCACCATCGTATGCTTCGATAACTAAATCGGGCTTGGGTTTTGAAACTGTTAATGTCATATTATCGATATAGAAGTCATCTAATATACGTGATGCCAATAAATGATTATACAGCTTTTCTGAGTCTTCCATCGTATTGGAGATTATTTTTATAGAAAATGGTGGTGTTTCTACTGATTTGGTATTAACCGTTGTTTGACCATTTATATCTCGAATTGCTGTAGTGTTGACAATTCGTTTGCCATCCACGGAAACATGCAAAGCATTAAAACGATTAATTTCATTGACTAGTCGAATAAGCAAGTCAGGTGAAATTCCTTTGATATCAAGCCCTAACGCAACCGCTTCCATCGAAGGTTCAACCAAAACTTCGATTCCTGGACCTGTGGTTTCTATTAATCCAGCTGACATCCTAAGTTCTCCGGCTGTTTCACGTAATGCTTGTTCAGGACTAGCATCAGAGGCTGCTTCGTATTTATCTAAAGTGTCATCAAGATTGTCAATCTCAGAGAGTAATTGAGAATGCAATTTCGTTTCTCGTGACAATTCTTGTCTAATTTCCCAAACGTCACGTGTATCACGAGTATCAGGTTCGTTGATCGTATTATATTGTATACCCGCCATTAAACCGATAAGAAAAAGTATCGCTGTAAATCGGGTTAAAATCTTTTTCTTCACACGACTCCTCCTCACTCATGACTCTGTAAGTAAAGCAGGCATTTTAATAATTAGTCCTTCATCCATCGTGACAATAATATTGTCATTGACCAATTGATCAATAATTCCTCCAGTTAACTCCATTGAAGATGTCAACACTTCGGGCTCGCCGATAGCTTCGATGACAAAAGGCGCCGGGTATTGTACGCCATCCACTGTAATAACCGGTCCTGTACAAACAATATGTGAATTTCCATAAATGCGTTGACCGTTAATAGAAATAGCCTCTGCACCTGAAATATACAATTCGTTAATCACTTGAAAAACATGGCTTTCATGAACGATATAGTCATTTGGGTTTACTGAGTTCGGATTGTATTCGCCATCTTGTAGCGTTACTTTTAATCCATTACCTTGTACAGAAACTAAACCTAAATATCTTCTTAGTTCCTTTGCTTCTTCAGCATATTCTGTATATCGATTTTCTCCATCAGCGAAAGATTTTTCATATTCTTGAACGTCGCTTTGTTTGTTTTGTAGTTCTACACGTAACTCTTTGTTGCGCTCTTGCTGACTAATTAACTCTTTTCGATATTGTTCTTCTTGTTCAAAAAAAGCGCCACCTGTGAATTTTTCTGATTCTCTATTTGCGCTAGAAAAGCTATAAGAATAAGCCATAATAAAACCCAAAACGAGAAAAACTAAAGAAAATATAATAGACTTACTGAAATTCTTACGGCTATTCCTCTTCGGGGTTTTCATTTTCCGAGACCTCCTTTGCAAATCCGTAAACGTCTGCATAAGAACGGAAAAAGATACCTACTTCCATATCAATAACGCCTTTTTGTTCTTCTTCTAATTGTGCTATGACCGATGGGTAGTAATTCATCTTTTCTGCTAAAGTGCTAAGAATGCCACGAATTTCATTGCCATCATTCATATACAAAGTCACATAGTCTGCATCTTCTTTTTCAGTATTCAACATAATTTGTGAAACTAGCTGAAGAACTTCAGGTTCAATGTCTGCTAATTGATCAATCAGTGCTTTACGCTTTTTCTCATTATCAAAATTCGAGTAAATTGGACCATCAACAATTGTGACCGGTTGATTGAGTGCTAAATTGTTCGACAAGATAATTTGATAGCTATTGCCAACATCTAAATACCCCATCTGAACATACTCTTTTACATCAAGTTTAACGCCAGTTAACCAGTTTTTTTTGACAGTTGCTTTTTCGACCCATTCCAGCTTTTCTATTTTTTGGGCAACAGCTCGCGTATCGAAAGACCACATAGAGTCTCCAATTGTTAATCCACTTGCTGCCTCATAGCTTTTCTGATCAAAAAGAACAGCGCCTTTAATAGTGATGTTCTGGATTTCACTATACTTCGACTGGCTGTATAAAAGTATGGCAAGCAAAGTGAGAAAAATGAGCAGCAGTGTCACGAACTTACGATTGGTTCTTTTTTTTCTACGTTCGCGGAGAGACGGGATGCGTTCTTCGATGTCAATCACTTTGTCCATAATTGCTGCTCCTTATCTTTTATTCGTTTGCTTCTGTCATTTTTTGCACTGCCGTGATAAAAGCATCTCCTCGGATTTCGAAGCTTTCGTATTGATCCCAACTTGCACATGCAGGAGATAACAGTATCGTATCACCAGAAGCAGAATGCTTTATCGCTTTCTCGACAGCATCGTCCATTTTACCAGCTTGTTCAATAGATTCTACTCCACATTCGCTTGCAAATTCCGTAATGCGTTGTGCGGTTTCTCCAAAAGTCACCAATACTTTGACACGATTCATAAATGGACGGAGTTCTTCTAGCGAGTGGTTTCGCTCTAAACCGCCAGCTAATAAGATGATGTTTTCCGGAAACGCTTCTAATGCACTTTTTGTTGCCAAAGCATTGGTGGCTTTTGAATCGTTATAAAACTTACGCCCTTGCCATTCAACAATAAATTGAGAGCGGTGCTTAACGCCTGTAAATGATGTAAGAACACGAGTAATGGTTTCTTTAGTCCCGCCTTGAATCATGGTTGCAGCAGTAGCAGCTAAAATGTTCTCTAAATTATGCTGGCCTGCTAATACGATTTTCGAGCGCTCAATCAGTTTTTCTCCTTGCCAATAAACATACTTATCATCTGCACTAGCATTTTCGACAGTACGACCTGTTAACGTAAAGGGAATCAACTGGGCTTTGCAGTTTTTCGCGTGCTCAACTAGTATTGGCTGATCTGCGTTGTAAATAAAATAATCATCTGCTGTTTGGTTTTCAGTTAGCTTCATTTTAGAAGCACGGTAGTCTTCTACAGACCCGTGATAATCTAAATGCGCTTCATACAGATTCGTGATAATAGCAATATCCGGACGGAAAGCTACCGTTCCTTTCAACTGGAACGAAGACAGCTCTGTCACGATAATGTTTTTTGCTTTTGCTTTTTCAGCAACTCCACTTGCTACTGTTCCAATATTCCCAGCAATTAATGGATGCTTCTTGTCTTGATTGAGCATATGGAACAATAAAGTAGTCGTTGTTGTTTTGCCATTTGAACCGGTGATTCCGATAAATGGCGCTTCGCTAATCAAATAAGCCAATTCAATTTCAGTCCACACTGGGATATTTTTTGTTATAGCTGCTTGAATCAACACATTGCTATAAGGAATCCCAGGGTTTTTTACTACTAACTCAAATCCTTCTTCTAACAAATCTTCTGGATGTCTTCCACAAATAACTGTGACACCCATGTTTAATAATTCTTGTGCTTCTGGATTTTCCTCAAACGGCTTTGAATCATTTACAGTTACAAAAGCACCTAGCTTGTTTAAAATGCGAGCTGCAGTAAATCCACTCTTTGCTAATCCTAAAACCAAAACTTTTTTTTGATGTAAGTGTGGTGCTTCTTTCATTTACATTACCTCCAAAAAGACGGCGACTGCCGCACTGATAAGACCGACTGACCAGAAAACGATAACAACTTTCCATTCTGACCATCCGCTCAACTCGAAATGATGATGAATTGGACTCATTTTGAAAATTCGTTTTTGACGCAGCTTAAAACTACCAACTTGTAAAATAACGGATGCTGTTTCAATAACGAATACAAGTCCAATAATCAACAGTAGTAATTCTTGTTTTAGTAAGATTGACACCATGGCAAGTGCACCACCTAACGCTAATGAACCGGTATCTCCCATAAAGACTTTTGCAGGATACTTATTGAAGATTAAGAACCCAAGCAAACCACCTGTGACAGAGAAAGTGAAGATAGCGATAGCTGTTTCATCTTGATAAAGCGCAAGTATGCCAAAAGCAGCAAAAGCGATAGAAGCTGTTCCTGCTACTAAACCGTCTAAACCATCTGTTAAATTGACAGCATTGGAGAATCCAACAAGCCAAAAGACGATAAAGAATACATACAACCACGATAATTCAATAGAAATACTTGTGAAAGGAATGCTCAACCCTGTTTCAAAGTCAATGCCACTCAAAACTAAGAACGAAATGACGGCGATGACGATTTGAGCAATTAATTTTTGAAGTGAAGTTAATCCAAGGTTGCGTTTCAATACAACCTTAATAAAATCATCTAAAAAGCCAATCAGTCCGTAACCGAATAATACCATTAGTAAAATCAGTACTTTTGCTGTTAATAGATTTGCTAACCAAGCTACCACTATAACTGTAATAATGATAGAAATTAAGAAAACTAAGCCACCCATTGTCGGGGTGCCTGTTTTCTTCATATGTGATTGTGGTCCTTCTTCTCGGATACTTTGTCCAAATTTCATTCGTTTTAACAAAGGAATAAACACCGGCATTAATACCACCGTTAATAACAAAGCAATTCCTAGACCCATTATTGTATAAGTATTCATTTATAGAGCTCCTTTAAACATGAGATTACTCGGTCGTATCGTCTGTTTGTATTTCTGTTTCTGTTTCTTGTTGGGGTATTTCAACTTCTGTTTTAAGTGTTGGATCTTCCAAGGCATTTTGTTCTTCGGCTTCTGCTTGCGCAGGGTAATAGATTTCGGGCGGTTGAAGCTCGATGACTACCGGCTCATTATCCGCTACTATTTCACCCGCTGCAATACTTTGCGTCATTCCGTAGCCCTGCCCAGCAATTTCCAATGACAAGCCGCTTAAAGTTTGATAAGCAAGCAATTCTCGCTTAGACCACCCAGTAAAGTCAGGTAGCGTAGTTTCTCCTGCTGTTTTCAAGATAACTTGCCCGCCCTTCAACATAACATCTCCATTTTTTGGATACTGCGAAACAATTTTTTCAGTATTTCCAGTAACAACTACTTCTACTCCTAATTTCTGTAGATTCTCAGTAGCTTGTGTTAAATTTTGATCGATGTAGTTTTCAACAGGCATTGTCGCCGCTTGAGCCATGTTTTCTGGCTGGATATTTAAGTATTTCAAGCCATTTTCCATTACTGAGGTGAAAATTTTTGCAACCGGTACTGAACCGTATTCATTACTAGGTGTTTTTGGTTGTTGCACACCTACATAGATAAGTAGTTCTGGGTCTTCTGCAGGAGCCATTCCTAAAAAAGAAAACAAATAATTATTGGCTCCTTTCAAATAACCCCCGCCTTCTTTTGGAATTTGTGCTGTACCGGTTTTGCCTGCAATTGTATAATCCTGAAGCGCAAAGCCTCGTGCCGAACCGACTTCAGAAGTAACTGTTGAAGCAAGCACTTCTTTAACTTTTTCGGCAGTTTCAGCTGAAATAGGCTGACCTGCTTTTTCCGGTTTACTTTTCAAAGTAACTTTCCCTGTTTCAGCGTTTTTAATTTGATCGATTACGTATGGTTTCATCATGACGCCATCGTTTGCAATAGCTGATGCGGCTTGAATCATTTGAATCGGTGTCACTGTAGAACCTTGTCCATATGCTGTCGTTAATTTGTTGATTGGGTATTGATCAAGTATTTTTCCTGATGCTTCTTTTGGCAAGTCAATACCAGTTTGGTCGCCAAAGCCAAAAGCATCAATATATGTCATGAAAGTATCTGCTCCCAGTCGTTCTAATAAGTAAGCCATTGACACATTAGAAGAACGTTGAAATCCTTCTAAAAACGAGATGGTTCCCCATCCTCGACCCCCGTTATGGTCACCAATTGTGCTGCCAAGCATATTATAGGTTCCTGACTGATACGTCGCATTCGGATCCCATTTCTCTTCTTCAATAGCTGCTGCTAATGTAAACATTTTCATCGGAGATCCAGGTTCAATCGTTAACTCAATGCTTTCATTCAGCCAATTCTCTGATAACCCTTCTCGCGTATTCGGATCAAAGGTTGGACGCTGTGACATCGCCAAAATCTCCCCTGTTTTTGGATCTGCGATTACAGCGATCATTCGAGTTGGATCATATTCTTCTTGAACGCCATTCATGGCATCTTCTAGGAAGTTTTGCAAGGTCTTATCCAAAGTCAGTTGGACATCTGATCCATTGACTGCAGGTGTAATTGCTGATTCATTGTTCGGTAATAAGAATCCCCATTTATCGGTATCAAATTCCATTTTACCATTTTTACCTGTTAATACATTATTGTGTATCGCTTCAAGACCCATTCTACCTGTTGTTTTTGTTTCTCCGCTCTCTAGCTCTTCTTTCATAGCATAACCAATCAAGTGAGAAGCAAATGCACCATTCGGATACAATCTTTTTAAATCACGAACGAATAACAAGCCAGGTATGTCAGCTTCTTTCATTTCTAGCATCTGCGTGTGACTAATTTCTCGTCCTGCAGAGCCAAATTCTACTTGGTAACGTTCTTCCGCTATACCCGTTTCTAAAATCCCCAAAATGTTTTCTTCAGGGACATTCAAAAATCCAGCTAACTTTTCTGCCGTTTCCACAACATCTACTACATGCTGTGGGTCACTGGCTTTTCGAGTAACAGATTCATCGAGAATTGCAACTAGCTTATAGGTTAGCGTATCTTCTGCAATAGTTTCCCCGTTACGATCAAGAATGCGTCCTCGTTCAGCCGTCAGTACTTCTTCTTGACTGTATTTCGCTGCAGCTTTTGCAGCGAGTTCTTGCCCTTCCACTTTACCCGTGGCTTGAATCGTCACAATTCTTGTCAATAAAAGGAAAAAGAGCCCTGCGAATAACAAAAATAGCAGAAAGGCTCCTCCTTGAAATCGAAACTTTTTTTTCATTGTCCAGGCACTACCTTTACATTTTGCTCATTTAACTTAAGGCCAAGCTCTTTTGCTTTTGACCAAATGCGCTGATAAGAAGAAAGTTCACTCACCTGTACCGACAAATCTGTATTTTGCTTCGCTGTTTCGTTGACTGATCGTTCAATTGTTTGAATTTCCTGAGTAGAAGCTTGAATGGTTGATTGGTTCTGTAAAACCAATAACGCACATAAAATACAAACTACCACAAAGGCTGAATACAGAATTTTTTCACCTTTTGTAACTACACTTTTTTTCTTTTTTAGCTGCTGGCTCGCCTTTTGAGGAACGGCCGGCTGTTGGATGTATGCTTCTGTTCTTGCATTCAGTGCCATCTCAACACGTCCTTACTCATTTATTTTTTCTGCAATCCGCAACTTAGCGGACCTTGATCGATTGTTATGTTCTAATTCTTCTTCAGAAGGAAGCATTGGTTTTCTTGTAATTAATTTTAAGACTGGTTCCATTCCAGCAGGAATTACCGGTAAATTTGGTGGCAATTCAGGAAGTGAAGAAGCCTCTTTAAATATGGCTTTACAAAGTCGGTCTTCAAGCGAATGGAACGTAATTACGCTAATCCTTCCGCCGATAGCCAACAGGTCCACTGCGTCCTGTAAAGATGTCTCAGCAGCACCGAGCTCATCGTTTACTGCAATACGAATGGCTTGGAATACTCGTTTTGCAGGATGTCCACCTTTTCGACGTGCAAAAGCAGGAATTCCTTCTTTGATGCACTCTACCAATTGTCCAGTGGTTTCGATCGGTTGCTTTTCTCGTGCAGCTTCAATTTTGCGAACAATTTGTTTAGAGAATTTTTCTTCACCGTAACGATGAAAAATTCGCACCAAATCTTCGAAAGACCATTCATTGACTACGTGATAAGCACTTAACTCTGCGCTTTGATCCATTCGCATATCTAAAGGTGCGTCATTGTGATAACTAAAGCCCCGTTCAGGTGTATCTAATTGTGGAGAAGAAACGCCCAAATCATATAAAATGCCATCGACTTTTTCCACTCCATGCATTTCCAATTCTTCTTTTAAAAATTTAAAATTGGCATGGATAAAAGTGGTTCTATGTAAGTACTTTTGTAGTTTTTCTTTTGCATGAGCTATTGCCGTTGCGTCTTGATCGAAACAATATAAATGACCTTGGTCAGATAATTGCTGAACCAAATATTCGCTGTGTCCTGCTCCGCCCAGCGTACAATCTACATATATTCCGTCAGGACGAACGTTCAGACCATCGACAGTTTCATGCAGTAAAACCGTGGTGTGATTGAACAATTCATTTCCCCCGTTCACTTTTAAAAATCAAAATCAGTTAAATTTTCCGCAATTTCACTAAAGGATTCTTCAGATTCTGCAAAATAGCTTTCCCAAGAATCTTTTGCCCATATTTCAAAACGGTTAGATACACCTAAAATAACGCATTCTTTTTCAAGTTTTGCATGAGCTATTAATGTTGTCGGTATATTGACGCGTCCTTGTTTATCAAGTTCCACTTCCGTGGCTCCTGAGAAAAAAAATCGTGTAAAAGCTCGAGCATCTTTTTTAGTGACTGGTAATTCTTTTAGTTTTTCTTCAATTTTCTGCCATTCGTCCATTGCATAACCAAATAAGCACTGGTCAAGGCCTCGAGTGATAACAAAATTATCGCCCAATTGCTCACGGAATTTAGCCGGTATAATTAACCGTCCTTTTGCATCAACACTATGTTGATATTCACCCATGAACATACCCATCACCCCACTTATTGTAATAAATGTACCACAATCCCCCACTTCTCACCACTTGTTTTTGAAATATTTCACTTTTATTACATCAAAACGTCTCAACAAGTTATTTTGACATAAAAAAAGCCTACATATGCAGGCTTTTTAGCTTAAAAATAAATAATTTTATGATTTTTGTCATAATGAAGCGAAAGATTTAACAAATCTTGCACTAGACTAATTCCGTATTGATTCATGTAAGCAAATGGTCCATACACGCGTTCTTGGAAACCGTTATTGGGCAGTAACTCATTTTCAATAGAAGCATAGTGATTAAATTCGATGCTATTTTGAAGCACAACTTCATCTTCTAGTTTGTTTCTTAAAAAATTTAATTGATTCATGTGCAACTGCAAGTTCTTTTCGACCATCGGCGTTAGCCCTTTGCTAATTGTTGAGAACTTTTGGTTGATCGTTTCATAGGTTTTTTCCATCTGCATTTGCAAATCCGTGATTAAAGCTTCAGCTTCTTGTTCTCGAATCGACTCCATTAGCTGATTTCTCTTTGCGACAAGTTGTCCACTGTTCATAACTGCTGAAAAATCTAAGTCGTACTTAGCTAGTAAACCTTGTATTTGTCGATTTACCAAGCTTAGACTTAATCTGGGCATAATCACTGGCAACTCCATTGAAAACAATTTGAATGCGTCTTTCAATGCTGCCCAATACGCAATTTCTCCAGGACCTCCAACAAAAGCAAGTACTGGAAAAACCATTTCTTGCATCAATGGTCGTGTTACCACATTATTACTCAAAAGTTCCGGACTGTTTTTAGCGATATCTAGCAGTTGTTGTGTCGTATAGCGAATCGCTCTATTATTCACAATAAATTCTTGTCCTTGTCGTTCTAATAGCAGCCGTTCGCCTTTAATCGTAATAAACAAATTCGCAGCAGCTTCTTCTGCTCCAATCACTGCATTATAGCCATCTTTTACAAGTGATCGCTCTGTTGCAGTAACCGTTTTTGCAATATCAGCAGCGTGTTCAATCATTTTCACAAAATAAGGAGATTCGTATTGACGAAGCGCATTATCGGCAGCATCAATATACAACAATCCTTCTTCTTGAAAAAAATAATGAAGAAGTGACGCGAAGAAATCGGTAAAAGATTGAGAAGTTTCAAGAAATCCAAAAGCTAATTTTTGGATTTCTTTTGAGTGTTCAGTTTCAGGTAAACTGCGGAAGTATTCTTCTAGAAAAAGAGTGATTTTCTCTTTATTAAGTTTTGCTGAAGAAGCTGAATTTTTGCCGTATTCAGCGTGCGGAATATTTAATTTGTCTACACGTCCGTTAACTTCACGATAAAGATGGCTAATCTCCGCCAAATCATGGTCTTCTCCTGCAATCCAAAACACGGGCACTACTGGCGTATTCAACTGCTCTGAAGCTTGCTTTGCAAGAATAATTACAGAAATTGCTTTATGTATGGTATATAAAGGTCCCGTTAAAATGCCTGCTTGTTGTCCTGTGACAACTACCGGTGCACCTTCTTCAAATTTAACCAAATTATGATGCGCTGCTTTAGATAGTGGATTACGCTCCATAAAATTGCGTACAATCTCTGCTAATTTCGACCGATCAACAGAATGATTTGCAAGTTTTTGCAGTCGCTTTTCAAATGACTGCATTTCTGGCTCGAAAGAAAAATAATGGCGAAGTGTTGGGTCGCCATTTATATAATCACTCATTAGTTTACTGGCTGGTTCTACGTACTGCTCTTCTACTTTCATAAAAAAAAATCCCCTTTTCCCATTACATTCAAATCAACTATAGCAAACGCACCTCTCAAAGAAAAAAAATACGCCTACTAAATTGATTTTATGAGGATATTTATGAGACTTGAGAGCCAAGCAAGTGCATACAAAGCTGCCAACAGCAAAAAGTAAGTTCGCCAAAGTTTACGAAAAAACGGTATGATTTCGATTTCTTTTGTTGTCTTCCATTCATACACTAAAAGAATGATAGCCAATACCAGCACAATAAAATAAATAATTCCAGAAATAGAATAATTCCATAAAAATTCCACACTAGCTGGCACAGAAAAAAACAACAACAGCGTAGTGATGTCTGAAGCAAAGCCTAATGCTTTTCGTTTTTTTCTTTTTAGTGACAGAAGATATAAGAGAATAAATAGAAGAAAGGGTACATAAAGAAAAACCGTTCCAATCACATATAATATCGTCATTTTTTTACCTCAACAGTTTTTAATAAATGATAAAAAGCTTTGAATAAAGGTAGTTCGAGTTTTGACCGATTCAACATGAACAGCATCAATCCGTCTACTTCTATCGAATCTCCCACTAAACGATCAGCATACATTCTTGATATTCCCTTAGGTTCAGTGGCACACATGACTGCTACTTTCTCAATCGGCTGTAGCCGCTCAATTTCAGGGAAAGCCAAGTAAAGTTCATTGTAGAGATTTCTAAATAACTCATAGGCATCTGGATTGGTAATCAATTCTCCATTGTGTATTTTCATCAATGCTGTTAAAGGATCGATCAAGCTACATAATAATGCGTTTTCAAATAATGCACGTTCCACATCGTCTACCCACTCACTTTGCCATGTAGTCGTTTCAAGTAGAGGCTGAAATTCATCCGCATCTCCTTTTACTAAACCGAATGTCAGCTGAGGCGATTTATAAAAGCTAATTTCATTTGTACTCAGTTTTACGGAATCCGTCGTCAATATGGCTGCAGCAATATGACGATGCGCTAAAATTTGTGCTTTTTCAAAAAACAACATTCCTTGCTGCAAAAATACGATTTTATTGCTAGGGCAGCGAATTTTCAACAGTCTTAAGATTGGTTGTAACTCCTCGTAAGTTACCGTTACAACTATAAAAGCATCTGAATCAATTTGTTCTAGGTCTGTATATGCGTCTACTCGTTGGCGACTTTCACCATGTATAATGCCTTGCTCATTAAGTAATAGCGCTTGTTCTTCGAGCTGTGTAACCACTTGTACTTCATGGCCAGCTTTTTTCAAAAGATATGCTGGTAGCAATCCGTTGACTCCAGCACCGATAATTGCATATTTCATAAGATCACTCCTTACAGTCCCACAATTTTTCTTAAAAAAGAAGCCTGCCCATATTAGGCAGACTTCCAATAATAAGTTTTATTATACAGGATAAATCGGATGTTTTCGATATGGCAATGGCAAATCTTTTGTTTCGTAGAAAGAAAAGCGCTGTGAAAGGACTGAACGCAATTGATGTGGTGCTACAATTTCGTCAACAATCAATTCAGATGCCAAGCGATAAATATCGATTTCTTCTTTATATTCTTGATGTTTTTGCTGAACATATTGAAGACGTTCTTTTGGATCTTCAATGGCTTCAATTTTATTTGAATAAACAGCGTTTACAGCCGCTTCAGGGCCCATTACCGCAATTTGTGCTGTTGGTAAAGCAATACAGACATCTGGCTCAAATGCAGGGCCTGCCATTGCGTATAATCCAGCACCGTAAGCTTTACGCACAATAACCGAAATTTTCGGCACAGTCGCAGAACTCATCGCAGCGATAAACTTAGCACCGTGGCGAATAATACCAGCACGTTCCACTTTTGTTCCAATCATAAAGCCTGGAACATCTGCAAGGAATAACAACGGAATCGAGAACGCGTCACAAAGATTGATGAATTTAGCGCCTTTGTCAGCCGAATCACCGAATAACACGCCACCTTTAACTTTAGGCTGGTTGGCAAGAATGCCGACAACTTGACCATCAATACGAGCAATTCCGGTAATTAATTCTCCAGCGAATAATTTCTTAATATCAAAGAAACTGCCTTCATCGACTAATTGATCAATCAATTCATACATATCAAAAGGTGCATTTTGGTTTTCTGGGATAATTGCTTCTAGTGAACGTCCTGCTTTTGCAGCTTTTGCCTCAATTTTTTCAGGCTTGATGGCAAAGTTAGCTGGGAAATTCGTCAAATAGCGGCGTGCTTCTGAAATAGCTTCTTCTTCAGTTGCCACTAAAACATCGCCTACACCACTAACTGTGCAATGCATACGCGCTCCGCCCATTTCTTCTAATGACACCTTTTCACCGATAACTTTTTCCGCCATCCGTGGTGAGCCTAGATACATTGAAGCATTGCCATCTACCATGATAACAATGTCACAAAATGCTGGAATATAAGCGCCGCCTGCAGCAGATGGACCAAATAATAGGCAGACTTGTGGAACCATTCCGGACATTCTTACTTGGTTATGAAAAATTTTACCTGCACCGCGTCGGTTTGGGAACATTTCCAGTTGATCAGTAATACGCGCTCCAGCAGAATCCACCAAATACAACATAGGCACTTGCATTTTTTCTGCCGTTTCTTGAATACGAATAATTTTTTCAACAGTACGCGAACCCCATGATCCTGCTTTAACAGTTGAATCATTCGCCATCACACAAACAGTTTCTCCGTTGACTTTGCCAATAGCTGTTACAACACCATCAGCAGGAAGGTCTTTTGCTTCTACATTGGCAAACCTGCCATCTTCAGCATAGTTTTCATCGTCAAACAATAATTTCAAACGATCGCGCACAAACAATTTATTGCTTTCTTTCATTTTATCGTGATATTTTTGCTGTCCCCCAGCAAAAATCTTTGAAAGTTTCTGCTCTAAACGTTCGTTATATCCTGTTGTCTCAGTCGTTTTTGTCATTTCACTGTCCCCTTTGCTTATAACGATTATTCGCCGACAGTCATCAGCACGTCGCCTTCGTTAACAAAGCCGCCGACTTCCACATGAATTTTTTCTACTTTGCCACCAAATTCAGCTTCTACTGGAATTTCCATTTTCATTGATTCGATCGTTAAGACAGCTTGTCCAGGAGTAATTGCTTGTCCCTCTGCTGCTAATACATTTAATACTGTACCTGCCATTGAAGCTTTTAGTTCTTTCATAATTTGTTTTCCTCCTTTGATTTTTCTATCCACTCTGGCAACACTGCAGTTGCATAGTCGCCTGAGGCAAATGGCTCTGACCCAATAAATTCCTTAAATAAAGGAATGTTGGTTTTTACCCCACTAATTGTAACATGATTAAAGAAATTCTGTGATTTTGATAATACCTCTTCACGGTCTTTTCCATGAATGATTACTTTAGAAATCATTGGATCATAAAATGGTGTTACTTGATTGCCTTCTTCATAGCCTGTTTCAATCCGCGCGCCTTCTCCCCATTGAAGCTTCTCGAGTTTTCCGGGAGACGGAAAAAAAGTTTTTGGATCTTCTGCGTAGACGCGGTATTCGATTGCATGACCACTAGTTTGTATCGTATCTTGGGCTGGAAGCCTTCCTCCATCAGCGACAGTCAATTGCCATTCTACCAAATCGAGTCCTGTTACTTCTTCTGTAACAGGGTGTTCAACTTGCAAACGCGTATTCATTTCTAGGAAATAAAACTCATTAGTTGAATCAACGATAAATTCGACAGTTCCTGCATTTGTGTAATTTACGGCTTTGCCAGCTAATAATGCAGCTTCACAAAGCTGTTCACGTACATTTTGTGGCAAATTTGGTGAAGGTGATTCTTCAATCACTTTCTGATTTCGGCGCTGAACAGAACAATTGCGCTCATATAAATGAACTAAATTGCCGTGGTGATCTCCAAAAATCTGAACTTCGATATGACGAGCATCTGCGATAAATTTCTCCAGATAAACAACGTCATCTCCGAAATAAGCTTTTGCTCGGTTTTTGACAGATGCAAATTGCTGAGTGAGCGCTTGCTCATTTTCACAGCGCACCATACCAATTCC
This sequence comes from Caryophanales bacterium, assembly GCA_038243515.1. Lineage (GTDB taxonomy): Bacteria > Bacillota > Bacilli > Bacillales_A > Planococcaceae > Planococcus. The sequence continues at coordinate 111,913 of JBBSRA010000001.1, read as the reverse complement.
ACCGCCACCTGCGCTTGCTTTCAACATTAGTGGATAACCAATTTTCTGAGCTTCTTCCAATGCTTTTTCTAGCGTCGTCACGCCTTCTTCTGTTCCAGGCACAACTGGTACTCCAGCTTGAATCATCGTTTTGCGTGATTCAATTTTGTCTCCCATTTTTTCAATAATGTCGCTTGAAGGACCGATAAAGACCATGCCAGCTTCCGCTACTTTGCGAGCAAAGTCGGCATTTTCCGATAACAAGCCATATCCAGGGTGAATTCCTTCCACTCCATGTTTTTTGGCTACTTCAATAATTTTATCCTTTTGCAAATAAGACTGCACAACCGGGTTTGGACCGATCAATACTGCTTCGGTCGCTTCACTGACATAAGGCAGATCCCCATCTGCCTCGGAGTGAATAGCGACTGTTTCGATTCCAAGACGATTACATGTACGAATAATTCGACGTGCAATCTCTCCTCGGTTCGCGATTAGGATTTTTTTCATATTTAAAATACCCCCTATGTTTTCTCCCTTCTATAGCATATACGAGTTTTGTAAGCGATTTCAACTGTTCACTAAAATATTTCTTTTATTTTTCAAAAAAAAGCACTATTATTTGAGTTTAAAAAAGAAATCCTTTAAGAAGAAGGATTTCTTTTTTTTGTTTTATTAAGAAAGCGATCAACCGCTTCATGGTGTGCATCTCGTTCCCACAAAACAGCACATCGTCTCACTTCTTGTTCAACGCGTTCTTGTAAATCTGTTTTCTGCCATTTGCGAATAGCCATTTCTTTGTATGCCTGATGCACATCTGGATGAATGGTTTTCATTCGCTCGAAAAACGCTTTAATGTCTTGGTCTTCTTGAACAATGATCGTTGCCCAACCAAAGTCTTTTAGTTCGTTGGCGGGATATACTTTGGCTTCGCTGAGCATTTTTAACGCTTGGTCATGCTGCAAGGTTTCCAATAGATAAGTTCCGCCACCCCAACCACTAGTAATGGCGAGTGTGCCTTGTATAAAGCCACATTTCGCATGATCCCATACAAGCCTGTAATCGCACGCTGTAGCAATTTCGCAACCTCCACCAACAGCAGCGCCATTGACGATAGCCACTACCGGCACAGGCAGTGTTTTGATCGAATACAGCACATCACTCATCCGTTTGAGCATGCGATATGATTGTTGTTCTGTACGAAGCGCATGAAATACGGAAAGATCGCCTCCTGAACAAAAAGCTTGCTTGCCTGAAGCTGTAATGATAACCATTCGAACAGAAGGATGCTGTGCTCCTTCTACCAGTTCTTCAAGACCTGCTGTTACTTCATTGTTAATCGCATTGCGTATTTCAGGGCGGTCAATTGTGAATGTCATAATGCCATCCGTCAGGTTTATCGTATAAGACAATAGAATCCCTCTCTTCTGCCAGTTTCCTGCAGGCAAATTAACGCCACTTACTTATGTATAGAGAAAAAGGCTATCGAGAGCCATGGCCTCTCAATAGCCTTTCAGCAGCAAATACTGTTTTATTTGCTTGCTACTACTTCTTTCCCTTTGTATGATCCACATGCTTTACAGACGTGGTGAGCCAATTTACTTTCGCCACAGCTTGGGCAAATTACCATGCCCGGCACTGACAATTTAAAATGTGTACGGCGCTTTCTTTTAGCGGTTTTGGACGTTCTTCTAGCTGGTACAGCCATTGGTGACACCTCCTTACACTAATTCTATTCATCTGACTGATCAAAATACTTTGCTAAATCAGCAAGTCTTGGATCCGGTTTTGGTGGTGCCGCTTCTTTCTCGGCTTCGTACTCTTCGTCTGTTGAATACGACCAATCATTTCCGCTTTTTATAACAGACTGATCAGCGTCTTCCTTAAACACTTGCATCGGTATCTCTAGCAAAACGAGTTCTTCTAATAGTGGCTGAAGGTCTATAACTTCAGTTTCTACAGTGTGAACATCACTAAGCTTATCTTCTTGGCCTTTTTCAGACCAATCAAAGACTTCAACCGAATCAACGTTTATCGGAAACTCAACATCCTCCCAAGTTCGAGCGCAAGGCAGCGTGAGCATACCTTCGAGATGGAGTTGGCACGTTAATTGTTGCGAACCAATTGTGCAATGTCCTGTAACATGTACAGGTGAAATTTCCCGAATATCGCTATTCCGTGATTTCACTGCATCCAAATGAACCATCTGGTCAATTGGCAGTCCGTCTTTGCGATGCTTTTGAAGCTGTTGAATCGCTATTTTCATAAGTAATCACCTCAAGACAACAAAGTTGATTATATAATGCACAGAAAAAGATGTCAAGAAAAAATCTTGTCACTCTATTTCAAACATCGGTATACTAGAACTAATTCTACCAAAGAGGTGAGCAGATTGAAAGCTGTAGGAATTATCGTTGAATATAACCCTTTTCATAATGGACATCTTCATCATGCAGAGCAAGCACGCAAAGCATCAGGTGCAGACCTAGTAATTGCAGTAATGAGTGGTCAATTTCTCCAGCGCGGTGAACCTGCTTTTACAGATAAGTGGCTTCGAACACAAATGGCACTTGATGCTGGAATTGATTTGGTCATCGAATTGCCTTATGTCTATGCAACAGCACAAGCGTCGGATTTTGCTAAAGGTAGCATTGCTTTACTAGATGCAATCGGTTGTTCTTCTTTTTGCTTTGGCAGCGAACAAGGAACGATCGAACCTTTTTTGAATTCGCTTCATTTATTAAAAGAGCATGCAGATGACTATCAACAATTGATCCACGAAGCTGTTGGGACTGGGATTAGTTACCCTAAAGCATTAAATAATGCTTATACAACATTAACAGCTAATCAGACTCATTTTGCTGATTTAACGCAACCGAATAACATTTTAGGATTTCATTATATAGAAGCTGCTGCAAATCTTGGCTCATCTATGAAACCACTTACGATTCAACGAATTGGCGCCAATTACCACGATCCGATTAAAGTTGAGATGCCTATTGCCAGTGCTACAGGCATTCGCGAAGCATTTTTCAAAGGAGATTCTCCAGACACATTATCCACTTATATGCCAGAATCTTCGATTGCTTTGTTGAAAAAAGCACAGACTGAATACGGAGTTTTTGGAAGTTGGGAACAATTTTACTCTTTATTGCGCTTTGCTATTTTGCGTGATGGCCCAGAAAATTTAAAACAATACGCAGAAGTAACAGAAGGAATCGAAAACTTGATCTACCAATCTGCAAAAACTGAAAATAACTTTGAATCTTTTATTTCGTGTGTTAAATCAAAACGATTTACACGGACGCGCATTCAGCGAATGCTGACACACATCTATACAGGCTTTACATGGCGTCTGTTGCGTTCTTTTGACGCTCCTAGCTATATTCGTCTGCTTGGCATGTCTAACACCGGAAAACGCTATTTAAATCATAAAAAAAAGAATATCGAGCTCCCAATCGTTAGTCGCGCAGCTGAGCTGACCGACTCTATGGGAAAACTTGATATTCACGCCACCACTTTGTATTTGCAAGGTATGGGTTCTGTTGATTTCAAAAAAGAATTTACGACTCCTCCTATTTACCGGGGCTGAAGTTCATCTAAAAACAGTAAAGCATCTTCAATCGTTTCGACTGGCACGATTTTCATATCGGTATCGATTTTTTCTGCAGTTTCAACAGCTATTTCATAATTGTTAGCTTCGCCACTTTCTACTGGTTCGTCTGGGGCAAAGAAAATATCTATGTGTGCAGAATCGGCTGCCATAATTTTTTGGTCAATTCCTCCGATTCTTCCAATAGATCCGTCACTTTCCATTGTTCCAGTACCCGCAATGTCATAGCCTTTTGTGATATCTTCGTCTTCTAATTGATTCAAAATTTCAAGCGTAAACATTAAACCAGCAGATGGGCCTCCGATTTGGTCGGTATCGATTTCAACTCCCGGTGTTGTTTTAATACTTTTATCTTCTACAAACGAAATACCCAGTCCTACACGTTCTGGGTCACTTGGCAGTGAATCCAATTTAATATCGGTGCTGATTTCACGATCTTCTCGTTCATAAAGAACTTCTACTGTGTCGCCTTCTTTTTTAGCACTTAAGTAATCAATTAGTTGGTGCATTTCAGTGAAGTTATTGCCATCGATCTCAAGCACACGATCACCAGGTGCTAACACATCATCTGCAGCGCTTCCTTTAGAAACGCTTAAAACAAAGACACCGTTATTATTCACTTCAAATGGTAGCTCTGCTTGTTCAAATGCAACTTGGAGAGCGTTAACTTGTGAATCTGACATCAATTTTAATTGACGCACATTATATTCTTCCTCACTTTCATGAGGACTTCGGACTTGCTCAGGCTGTAAGATTTTATAACCATCTTGAATTTTTGCCCAAATGTATAAAGCAGGTGTAGCAGTCAACATAGACACCGTCATTAAGCTCAGCGTTCCTTTGTCGTCTTCATCTCCACCTACAACTTCTACCAATGGCGACAACTCGTATGCCCCTCCTGGTTTTGTTATATAAGCATCTAAGCGATAAGAAGTGAAAAAAACGACAAGCGCGATCACGATGACAAAAATTAACAATCGTTTCTTTTTCATATAGGTCCTCCCGTCATCACCAAACGAATCTCCTTATTTTTAGAATAAGAAAAAGTCACGAGATTCGTGACTTATTGAAATTTCAAATGGAGTGCTTTTTCAACAGCTTCTGGCACTAAGCCTGTAATTGTACCTTGGTATTTTGCAACTTCTTTTACAATACTCGAACTAAGGAATGAATATTGGTTAGTTGAGATCATAAACAAAGTTTCAATATTTTCATTTAAAAATCGGTTCATCGACGTAATTTGCATTTCGTATTCAAAATCACTGACAGCTCGTAACCCTCGAATAATCGCATTAGCTTGAACTTCTACTGAATAATCTATCAGTAACCCTGAAAAAGAATCTACTTTGACGTTAGGGATAGATTGCGTTACTTCTGCGATCAAGTTCATTCGTTCATCCACGTCAAACAATGGATTTTTCGACGAGTTGTTCATAACAACCACTTTGACTTCATCGAAAATAGTAGAAGCCCTTTTGATAATGTCTAAGTGTCCCATTGTAATTGGATCAAAACTCCCTGGAACTACAGCAATTTTAGTCAATACGTTCTCCTTCTTCCCCCTGGTAACGGTAAATTGAAATAATGGTGCTCCCGTACAGCTCTTTTTTATAGCGCTCAAAATACTTGGTTCGATCAGGAAGTTCCACTTCTCGATCATGTTCACAAACTATAATCGCACCTTTTGTCACAATATCCAATTCTCCTGCTTTATCCATCAAGTCGTAAGACTTTTTCATATGATAAGGAGGATCTAAAAACAACAGTCTGGCTTGTACACCATTTTTTTTAATCGCTTTCATAGCGCGTTCTGCATCTGCACGGTGCACTTCCGCACGATCAGACAACCGAACCTTTTCGAGATTGGCTTGAATTGTTTCAACGGCACGCCGGTCTTTGTCTGTAAAGATGACATGGTCCATTCCACGACTTAGCGCTTCAATTCCCAACCCACCGCTCCCAGCAAATAAATCTAAAGCATAGCCCCCATCAAAAAAAGGACCAATCATATTAAAAATAGATTCTTTTACTTTATCTGTTGTCGGCCTCGTCGAATTACCGGGAACTGCTTTCAAAGGTATTCCTTTTACTGTGCCTGCCACAACTCGCATACTATCGCCTCTAACTTAAATGATTTTATTGATGCAATTTAATTACCTAATGGTAAAATGGAGACTGGAAAGGACGTGAAATGATGACTCAACGTTTTATCGAGCTTGGAGAAGGGTACGGAGATATTTATGAGCTCCGTGAACTTATCGCAAGCAACCAACAACGCTTTATGCATGGATTTGTGTTTGTTTCGACAAACACACAAGGACAACGTGTCTTGTCCATTGCAACGGTCTTCAAACCTGCTTCAGAAGGAAACTTCATGCCAATCTACCTCTGTCGCGAAGGAATTCCAGTTGACTCTAAGCGCTTGGCTGTTTTTGAAAAAGCTGTCACCGACTTGGGGCACACACCTATCAAAATGGAAGTAAAGCATTCATCCGTCTATGCAGATAAAAAATTCTATCATAGCCATTTGATTTCAGTTTTAAGATTAAATCATTATATTCCACCAATGCAATAATTACAGTCCAATTTTATAATCGTATTCTTTTGCTTTATCGGGCTTGGCATTTTCATATTCTGTTTTAAGAAATGGCCGTTGAGATTCAAGTACTTGTTTAACATAAGGCAATTTGTTCAATTTTGTTTTAGTCGCTTCGATTACATCCTGGTCCATATAAAGAACAACGTATTTAAGTTTACGCGAGATATAATGGACATGCCCGAACTTTCTCAGCGATTTTGCTTGTTTTAAATGATGCACATAGACGATAAGGCCTTGGCGATCATGCATAACTATCCCTCTTTTCTTAGTTTCTAGAATACCATAGGAAAGAAAAAAGCCGCAACCGAATAAACTGACAGTACTGCACTCAATCGCTATACTGGTTGATAGGATAGAAATTTAGGGAGGTAATTTACAGTATGGGAAAAAAAACAAAAATCGGTTTAGCTGCTGCGGCTGTTGGTGCTGCTGCTTGGGCCGGATCTAAAGCGTTAGCTAATCCACACCAACGTCCTGATAAAGAAGTATTAAATTATGAACGTCCAATTGTTCTTGCGCATCGAGGTGGTGCTAAAATAGCACCCGAAAACACATTAGCTGCATTTAATCGTTCTGCAGAACTTGGTGTTCACGGCTTTGAAATTGATATTCGCATGACGAGTGATGAAGAAATACTTGTTTTTCATGATGAATATATTGACCGTACAACTGATGGTGCCGGCAAAGTAGCAAATATGACACTCGAACAATTAAAAGCGTTTGATCTTGGTTATCATTTTATAGATTTAGATGGTCAACATTCATACCGTGGGAAAAATGAAAAAGTAGTATTATTAAGTGAACTATTTGAAAAATTCCCTCAAATGCTTATCAATATTGACATTAAAGATGCTCCTGAAACGTACGAAGGCAGTTTGGTTCCTTCGAAACTGTGGCGATTAATTGATTCGCTTGGCGTACAAGATCGAGTCGTTGTCACTTCGTTTTACGATGAGCAAGTTGACCGTTTTAATTTATACGCTCAAAATCGAATAGCTATTGGTGCCGGAGAAAATGAAGTTAAAAAAGCCTACACTGCATTTACTAGCCAGTTTGGTCATTTGTATCAGCCACGCGCTGATGTTTTCCAAATCCCAACAAAATCTTCTGTATTCCGATTAGACTCTTCACGTTTTATCGCGTTCTTAGAAAATCTAAATATCCCAGTTCATTATTGGGTAATTGATGATGCAGAGATGATGCGTTCATTGGTTGCTGCAGGCGCCAAAGGTATTATAACTGATCGTCCTGATTTGGCTGTCGCACTGGTTTCAGAAACAGAAAATTAATTGGCTTTAAAAAAAGTGCAACGCAAGCGTTGCACTTTTTTTATGGAGCTATTTATTTTTAACCGATTAAGCAGAACATGAACAACCGCCACCTGTACCACAACTTCCGCCGCATGAAGAATCTGAAGAAAAAAATGGATTAGAAGATGGTATTTTGACAGCTTCTGATACAGATCTGCCAATGATGAAACTCACCTGATCCATCAAATCTTGTAGTTCATTTTCCATCAAACGCAGATTCGCGATTTTTTCATTTAAATCTAAGCGACGTTTGTCTACACGTATTTGCTTCATCACTCTAGCGTACTCTGGGTGATATTTACCAAACCGCTGAACTTCTTCGTATTGGTCTTTTAATCTGGCGAAAGCATGAATTTCATTCGACAGATCTATATCATTATAGACAGAACGATAAGCTTCTCGGTAAAGATCTGCTTGTTCTGATTGTAGAATCATTTGGCTTAACTCGTCTGCAAAGTCAGTTATTTCAGCCCATTCGTAAGTCATAATCATAGCTTCTTCCTCCTTTACGCTTTAATCATAGCAGATATATATATGCATTTCACTACACATTTGAAAGGATTTTCAATATGAATGCTCTTACTGATCAATTTACCCGCATTATCAAAAATAGTAGCGAAGAAGATATTGAAATTTTAACTGACTACTTAAGAAATTTTGAAAAAAAGCAACAAGGTGATTTTTCTACTTACTTAAGTGCTAGCTTAAATATGACTCGTATTCTCAACAAAGAATCTTCCGTTGTTTCTATACCTAACACCGCTTTTATTCACAATACGGTAGATATTCCACATGGCGGAATTTTAGCAGTTCTCCTTGATACCGCGATGGGCACATTAGCCAATAACAATTGTCCAGAAGGATTTAGTGCCGTTACAACAACCCTTACGATCCACTATCTCTCAGTAGCAGATGGAGAACAGATAAGCGCACATGCACGAATTATTCGCCGTGGTAGGCAAACGATGGTACTTGAAGGCAATATCTATCAAGAAGATGGCAAGCATATCGCAACTTCTACCGGATCATTTTTTGTTATTCCTAAAAAAAAGTCCGTTATTGCTTCACAGCAGTAACAGGCTCTTTTTCAAGAAATATTTGAGTGTAGTAATCACCAAAGACACCGACACCAGTTTGATTGTATTCTTCACTTAGCAATGTTTCGCGGTGTGCTCCCGAGTTGATCCATCCGTGAACTGTTTCTGCTGGATCGTAATACCTGGCAGCAGTATTAACGGCTGCTTGTTCAAAAGCAATATTCTGATCTTGCAAACGAGCATGTAAATCTTTAAATTCAATTTCTTCAGAAGAAAAATTTTGCCTAGCCATATCCTTGCTATTGGCTTTAGCTATCATGCTGACTGAAGCGTTGATAGTCAGCGGACTTACTTGATGACGAAGACGATAAATATTCACTAAATCAAGAATTTGTTTTGCATTAGCTACATCGATTGATCGCTGCATTGTCGATGACGGCTCTAGTACCGGAATTAGCTCTCCTGAAAACATCATGTCATATGGATGATGACGAATTAACGTTTCTGCATCCATGAAACGAACAGCCTCTAGCGCACGATCAACAGAATCGACATATAGCTGTGCATAAACTCCATCAAATTTAACCAAAATCCGTTTGTCCATATCTTCTGCAGTGACATTGAGTGTATAAATATTTGTATCATATTCTACTGTGACTTCATTTTCTAAAATAGTGAAGCGATATAAATCATCCAAACTTTGCCCTATCATGTAAGGAGACACATCTGTTGCCGCTCCTGTCGTGTAAGCTTGAACAACTTTACCATCTTTTACGCCAACCATTGTGTAATGAACATAACTAGCATTATAAATCCACCAATCGTACCCGTAAGCTGAAGGTTCGATTCGCTCTGGTTCACCATACTGCTCAACCCATTCGTCGCTAGATTTCCCTATATAAGTTGAAATGCCTTTTGTAGGACGATCAATATCTAAAGAATTATTTGTAATATCGTCACTCGGTAAAGGATCAACAGTACGTGGTGCTTCAAGAACATCGTTCTCATTGACTGACGGATCCAAATAAAATAAACCTATAAGAATGATCGATAGAAAAATCATAATACGTAACAAGTCTTTCAATCGAGCAGCCCCTTTACTGTTGTATCATCTTCATTATAGCAGTTGCCTCTACACTGACACAATCTAGCCATTGCAACAACTTAAATTATGATCTATTATTAAAGGAGTATGTAGTCTTTTTTGTTATAGAGGAGGAGAGATCCTATGTATTTTGAAAATACAGGACTTGAAAACATTCACGTGGATATCGCATTACTTGAAAGCATTATGAACAAACACGCTTTGACTAAAGAAGGTCAATGGGATTATGAACGCGTCACTTATGACCGCAAATTCATCGTACGTGAAGGCACTTATTATTTACGCGTATTTGCTTATGCTACTGATGGAGATGTCGATTCAAATGACGCTACAATGCGCGTGATGAAACCAGTACTCGGCAAGCACTATTATCCACATGGTGTAGAGTATGGCGAAGACGAACATTTCCCGGAACACTTGGTTAAAACTTGTATTGGAATTTTGGATTCTATTAAAAAAGAAGTCCAAGCTTTCGAAATCAACGTATAAAAGAAACCGCAGTTCAGCGATTGAACTGCGGTTTTTTAACTACTATTAGCCTATTTCAACTTGTTAAGGAGGTTTCCGTACGTGAAGTGGTTAACGAGAAAAACGGTAACGATGACACTTGTTATCGCAATCTTAATTTTAGTTTCAGTATACATATTACCTGTTTCTATTCCATTAATCATCGCATTAATCACTGCTATTTTTTTAGAACCATTTGTAAGTTTTATACATAAAAAATTCAAATGGCAACGAAAATCAGCCGTTATTTCTGTTTTTATTATTTTTCTATTAATCGTTTCAATTTTATTGTATTGGATCGTCACCCAATTAATCGGTCAAATTATCCAATTTTCAAAAATGGTACCTGAATACACAAACTCCTTATCTACTATGTGGGATGAAGTCCAACGATTTTTCTTCCGTTCAACAAAAGACATGCCCGTTGAAGTAATTTCTTCATTCGAAACTGAGCTTGCTGGATTTATGGATAGCATTCGCACTTGGGTGTTATCGATTATCAATTACGATACTGTTGCTAATTTGCTAACAGGAATCCCTTCTTTTCTAGTTAGTTTTATTGTATTTTTAATTGCTTTATTTTTATTTATGCTTGATTTGCCACATTTAAAAATTTTGCTTTTCAAGCGCTTAAAAGATTCAACTGCTGAAAAAGTTCGTTTCATATTTGCACGTCTGAACAAAGTCATTTTCGGTTTCTTAAAAGCTCAATTTCTTGTGAGCTGCATCATTTTTGTCGTTTCACTCATTTCTTTGGCTTTTATTATACCTGAATACGCACTTGTCATGTCCGTAGTCATTTGGGTTGTCGATTTTATACCAATTTTAGGCTCTATTATTGTTTTAACTCCTTGGTTTGCATATGAATATATCACAGGAGATGTTGTTCTTGGGACACAGCTAGCCATACTCGCTCTTGTGCTGTTAATCATTAGACGGACAGTAGAACCAAAAGTGATGGGTACACAAATCGGCCTTTCGCCTTTAGCCACGTTAATCGCTATGTTTATTGGTCTTCAACTACTTGGATTCCTCGGGTTCTTTATTGGACCTCTAATTGTTATTCTTTTCACATCAGCACGTGAAGCTGGAATGATTAAGGTAGATTTCAAAATATAAAAAAAGGAACCTCTCGAGGTTCCTTTTTTTATCCGCCTAAAATAGCTTTAAAAACAGAAGTAGTGTCTCCGCCTTCATAAAATACATAAAGCAATAAATAAACCATGACACCTGTTATAGCTGTAAAAAACCAAACCACACTAGTGATTGGGCCAATTTTGCGATGCTTAGTCAATTGGTTTTTCCAACCCCAGTAAATAGTAAATAACCCCATAATTCCACCTGTAGTTGCCAAAGTGATATGAAAGATTAAAAACACAGTATAAAAGATTTTCAACTCATCAGGTCCACCAAAAGCCGTATTTCCGATGAAAATCGTTCGAGACATATAGATGATAAAGAAAGTTAATGCAGAAGCACCTGCTGCTATCATCACTTTCTTATGAGCTTCAATTTTGCGACGAAGAACTAAATTCCAGCCAATCGCTACTAAAATGGCGCTTAATACGATAAAAAATGTACTGATCGTCGGCAATAGTGGCAAATTCATTATCAATTATTCTCCTTTATGATTCGTTATGCGTTGTGTCTATGGAAAGCCATATCTTTTCGATCTTGTATTGATTTTGCAGTAATCTCATCTGCGTTTTCGGTTTCATTACGAAGCCATTCATAGAAGACCATCCATATGAAAGCAGTGAAAACGAGTTCTTGAATAATTTTCATCGTAATTCCGCCTGTGCGTTGATCTTCAAGAGCGGACATGCTAGAAAATAACTCAGGCCCTGATAAATTCAGCTGTGACAAAGTTCCAGCTGGCACGCATAATGCCATTGCCTGTAACCAAGCTGCTCCATCTGTATACGTTGCGTAAAAAGGTGTACTACTAAAGATAATCATCGCACACGCAGGAGTGACTAGCACACTAAGTCCAAATAAATAACCTAATTTTTTAAGTCCATGGAATTTATACATTCCTTCCATATTATTGACTACCGGCCACCAGTAAAACATAGCGGATGTAAACAAAATAATATTGACCCCCGCATGAATCAAAGAGTCTTGTTTTACAAAATCAAAAACCATTGGAATGTGGTAAAAAGAAAAAATCATTCCAAACAAAATAATTGCAAGCATTGGTTTTGTGAAAAAGTTAAACAATGGCTTAACAACCGGGATATTGATAAACGCTTTCCAAACATAAGTTGGTATGCCCATGATCAATAGCGGAGCTACCAATAGCAACATCAGCGCCATCTGAACCATGTGCATCGTAAATAAAATATGTCCGTATAAATCTACCGGCGAACCTTTAAGAATATACAGCAGCCAAATTCCTGACAAAAAGAATATAGCTTCTTTTTTACGCAGCGGTTGCTTGCCTTCAAACTTATCGCGCCACTTTACAGTGATTAAGAAATATAAGATCGTTACCATAACGATAACTGCTAAGTAAACAGGACTCCACAAAGCTTGAAACCCGAAAATACTGATTGGCATGTTACGGGACCTCCCTTTTTTCATGTAACCTAATTATATAGTGCTCTGCAAACTATATCAATGAACGAACTATGAACAATTAAGTAGCAAAATAGATGATTGCTGTTTCTCTGTGAACATATTTAATCGAAACCACACATAAAAACCCCATACCTATAAAGGTATGGGGTTTTAAGCTTAGCCTACCACCAAATAATTGTCACGAATGTAAGAATCGTGATAAAAGCGATGAACATACCACAGAACATAAAGAACGCAACCATACCGTGTCCTTTACCGCTCAAGTGCATGAAGTAGTAAAGTTGTAGAACAACTTGAATAGCAGCCATTAAAAGAAGAATTGGTGCAACCAAGTAAACAGAAAATCCTGCAACAACCATTGTAAACGCAATTAATGTCAAGAAGATCATAATTGCAAATGTTCCTAAATGACCACGCATTTCTTCTGCTCTTTTTTTCTTTACGAACTCGAATTCTGCCTGTGATCTAACATTAATATTTGTATCGTGTGCCATTATCCGATCACTCCCATCAAATAGACGACAGTAAAGATGAATACCCATACTACGTCAATAAAATGCCAGTATAACGAAGCTAGATAGAATTTTGGTGCGTTGTACATGTTCAATCCGCGTTTTGAGTTACGGACCATCAATGCGATAAACCAGCTAAGACCAAACAGTACGTGAGCACCATGTGTTCCTACTAGCGTATAAAACGCAGAACTAAATGCACTATTAGTATAACCAAAACCTAAATGTACGTAATGATTAAACTCATAAATTTCTAATCCAAGGAAAGTCAGACCAAGTAAAACGGTTATACCCAGCCAAGCTTGCATTGCTTTAAAATTATGGTTTTTCATGTGGTACATTGCGTAAACACTTGTTAATGATGATGTCAATAGAATCATCGTCATGGCAAAAACAAGCGGCAGTTCAAAAAGTCCAGCGGCAGAAAACTCCATGCCGCTTGGTCCTTTGTCTTTTAAAGCAAGATACGTTGCAAAAAGCGAAGCAAATGTTACTGTCTCTGCAGCAAGAAGCAACCAGAAACCAAGAAACTTATTCTTCCCTTCCATCGTAGCCGTCTCAGGATGTTCAGGCCAAGATTGAGGAGTATACTTTTGATTAATGTCCATTGGTGTTGCCTCCTTTCGCATCTTTCAGTAATTCTGCTTTTGTAACATAGAAACCTAAATCATCTTTCAATGAACGAAGTAACATTGAACCAAACAGAATGACCAATCCGATAATTAATACTGGAAGTGCCCAAACTTTATCGTCTAAGAAATAGAGAGCTCCGAATGAAGCAACAAACATACCAAAAGACATAACGAACGGAATGATTGAACTGTTTGGCATATGAATATCTTCAAGAGGTTCAGCATAAATCATGCCTTTTTCATTGCCATCCATTTTTTCGATCCAGTAAGTATCAAGACCACGAACTAATGGAGTTTGTGCAAAGTTATAGAATGGCGGTGGAGATGGAATTGCCCATTCTAATGTACGGCCATCGCCCCATGGGTCATTGCCGATACGCTCGTTTTTCACTGTAGTTAATACAACGTTAACGAGTAGAATGATAACACCAATTGCCATTAGTGCAGCACCAGACGAACTGATTGCGTTGAATAAATCCCAACCTTGATCTGCTCCGAACGTATAAACACGACGTGGCATCCCCATCAAGCCTAAGAAATGCTGGATGAAGAATGTTAAATGGAATCCGATAAAGAAGAACCAGAATGTCCATTTCCCTAATTTTTCACTTAGCATTGTTCCAAACATTTTCGGCCAGTACAAATGCGTACCTGCTAAAATCCCTAATACAGTACCTCCAACAATAACATAGTGGAAATGGGCTACGATAAAGTAAGAGTCATGCAATTGGTAATCCAAAGGCGCGATTGCTTGCATAACACCCGTTACTCCACCTGCTACGAATGAAGGAATAAACGCGATAGCGTAAATCATTGGTACTGTGAAGGAAATGCTGCCTCCCCAGATTGTCAGTAACCAGTTAAAGATCTTGATTCCTGTTGGTACTGCAATGATCATTGTCGCTAAAGCGAACACAGCGTTTGCTGTTGGTCCTAAACCGACTGTGAACATATGGTGAGCCCAAACCATGAATCCGTAAAAACCGATCAAGATTGTAGCGAAAACAAGTGCCGTGTACCCGAATAGACGTTTACGAGAAAAGATTGCAAAGATTTCAGAGAAAATACCGAAAGCTGGCAAAATCAAAATGTAAACTTCAGGGTGACCGAAGATCCAGAATAAATGTTCCCAGATAATCGTATTTCCTCCCATTTCGACTGCAAAGAAATTTGCACCGAACATGCGGTCAAAGACCATGGTGAAAAGGCCGACTGTAAGTGGTGGGAATGCCAATAAGATTAAAGCGGAAGCAACAAAAGTTGTCCATGTAAACATCGGCATTCTCATATAAGTCATACCTGGAGCACGCATATTAATGATTGTAACAAGGAAGTTAATCCCTGCGATTAGCGTACCAAAACCAGATATCGTCAATCCTAATGCATAAAAATCAATTCCGTGACTTTCTGATGCAAGTGCGAGCGAAGCATAGTTCGTCCAACCTGCGTCTGGTGCGCCTCCCATGAACCAAGAAAGGTTCAAGAAAATTCCACCAAAGAAGAATAACCAGAAGCCGAGTGAATTTAAAAATGGAAAGGCAACATCACGCGCGCCAATTTGCAAAGGCATAACAGCATTCATGAAAGCCAGTAAAATTGGCATGGCTGCCAAGAAAATCATGGTCGTACCGTGCATTGTTATAACTTCGTTGTATGTTCCGGCACTCAGGAAATCATTTCCAGCTTTAGCCAATTGGATGCGGATCAACATTGCTTCAACGCCACCGACAAGGAAGAAGAAACCACCTGAGATCAGATAAAGAATCGCAATTTTTTTATGGTCGACCGTTGTCATAAAGTCCCATATCGTAGCGCCGAAGCCCTTTTTTTGAGCAGTAGAACTCACAGTATATACCTCCCTTTTTTAAGCTGTTTTCTATTCTTCAACTGATAGGCCCATTAAATAAGCAGCCAAAGCATCAAGCTCTTGATCTGATAAATCTTTGCCGTTATTCAATGAAGATGCTTCTGGCATTAAGTTACCAGGTTTGTATTCTTGCGGATCTTGTATCCAATTTTTAATATTTTCTTCATCATGTTCCAAGTATCCAGCAACACGGTTACGATCTCCAAATGTCGCTAAGTTGGGACCAACTCCACCAGTACCACCAGCACCCGATGTGGCGTGACAAGAGATACAAGCAAGCCCGTCTGCTCCAAATAATTCTTCGCCTTGCTGAGCAAGATCTCCTTCAGCAGCGGCTGGTTTTTCTGCTTGCATTGCTGTTACCCATTGGTCAAACTCTTCGCGATCTACAGATTTCACTTTGAAATCCATTAATGCATGAGAAGGTCCGCAAAGCTCAGCACATTTCCCATAGAATACACCGTCATCAAGTTCTGCTGATTCACGGTCAAACTCTAAATAGAAAGTATTGACGTTTTCAGGGTTCACATCTAGTTTACCACCAATAGATGGAATCCAGAACGAGTGTTTAATATCCGCTGAAATCAAGTTAAAGTAAACGCGTTCATCAGTCGGTACGACCAACTCTTGAGCCGTCACAATTCCTTGTTCGGGATATTCAAATTCCCACCAGTAAAGGTTGCCAGTCACGTTAACTGTTAGGTTAGATGCATTTCCATCTTTAGCTTCAACATCCATTGTAGATACATCTGCTAAATCGAAAGTAGAATAAACTGTTGGAACCGCAAGAATTAAAAGAAGAACAATTGGAACAGCTGTCCAAATAAATTCTAATCTAACACTTCCTTCAATTTGTTCAGGAATCATATCTTCCCCTACTTTAGAGCGACGGAATTTTACGATTGCTAGAACGAAAATAATCGAAACAACAATGATGACAAATGCCATTACGACTGACGATAGGATCAATAAGTTGAATTGATCTTGTGCAACTTTACCGGCTGGTATTAACGTTGAAATCTCTTCACGACCACATCCTGCCAGAAAAACTAGCAAGATCGTCATTAATGCAAAAAGTCGCCATTTTTTTATACCTTTCATCATAGCTTGTCATACCCCTCTCTCACTAAAATTATTTTTCTTTAAAAATGGTTATTAGATGAAGACTGCAAAAATGATCATTGAAACAAATAGAATAGTCATATAGTTCAACGAGTAAATAAACATCGTTTTTGCCCACTTCAAATCATCAGTCACTTTAAACCCTCGAATGGCTAATACTAACCAACCGATGTTTAAGAGTGTTGCTAAGACAAGGAATCCTGTCCCAAGTTCCATTAACAAGAATGGTAGAGGGAAAAGCACGACGATCCATGCAAGCATTGATTTTTTTGTTCTATGAAAACCTTTTACTACCGGTAGCATAGGAATATTAGCTGCCCGATACTCTTCTGTCCGCTTCATAGCCAACGCATAAAAATGTGGTGGCTGCCAAATGAACATAATTAGGAATAATGCCCAAGCACCCGTGCCGAGTGTTGGTTCTACAGCAGCCCATCCAATTAGTGGTGGAATTGCACCAGAGATGCTCCCCACAATCGTATTGCTGACATAGCGTCTTTTAGACCACATGGAATACAACACCACATAAGCTAAAACTCCAGCGATTCCAAACATACCAGCTGATACAGAAGCGGAAAACAGAAATAATTCGCCTATAACAATGAAAGAAATAGCAAGTGCCAATACAGCGGACGGCTTGAATCTTCCTGTTACTGTCGGACGCCCTTTCTTACTTTCCATCAATGGGTCTATATCTGTATCGATATAGTTGTTCATAGCTGCAGAACCCGCAATGATAAGTGCAGAACCGACAATGGTATAAACAAGGATATCCAGCTCATTCAGAAAATGTCTATCGGAAAACTGAAATGCAAGCCACAATCCTGTAAAGACCGTAATTAAATTAGAATTGACAATTCCAATCTTTATAAGTGCCAAAAAGTCTTTCAGAAATGTAGTCGCTTCCGGCGCTTCATGAGAATCTGCAGACATTGACCGACCGTTTGACATATAAGTCCCTCCTTTCAAAGTTGTAAGCATGATCCGCTAATCATAACTATATCTAAATTTCAGTTCTTTTTCTACATATAACTGAAATTTCCTGATAAAAGTGATGATTTCACGTAAATGGTCTCACAAACATACACATCTTATCATACCTTAACAACTACACTATTTTAAGATAGAAAAATAATAGTTTTTGAACAGTTTGTGAAGCCATCATTAATATGTCTAAATCTTGAAAGTTTCTACTATTGCTGTTTTCTCGTTGTATTTTAAAGAAATATTCGCTATTATCGAGTATGCAGGTAGTATAAACGGTAAAAAGTTCTCTATAGAAAAAGTAGGTGGGATTTTGCAGCAAAATAAATATATTAAATGGTTTGCCGTTGCGGCCACTATAGGTATGTTACTAATTCTTTTAGGCGGCGCACTTGTTACGAAAACTGATAGTGGTTTAGGGTGCGGTCGAAACTGGCCAGATTGTAATGGGAAGTTAATCCCCGATAATATTACAACTGAAGTTTTAATTGAATTTTCTCATCGTCTCGTCACAGGTATTGTCGGCATACTGATTGTTGTTCTAGCTGTTTGGGCTTGGAGAAAATTTGGACACGTTCGTGAAACAAAATTTTTAGCAGTTATGGCTGTTTTCTTTTTACTTTTACAAGCATTGATTGGTGCTGCACAAGTGCTATGGGGACAAGGCGACTTTATATTAGCTCTTCATTTCGGCATTTCCTTACTATCGTTTGCTTCTATATTGTTATTAACCTTACTGATTTTTGAAGTCGATCGAAAGTTTGATGCAGATCGCTTACAAATTGGTAAGAAATTACGCTTTCACACAATTGGTGTAACGCTCTATTCTTATATCGTTGTATATACTGGTGCGTTAGTGCGTCACACAGATTCTAGTTTAGTTTGTTCAGACTGGCCTCTATGTCGAAATGACACTTTTGCATTGCCAAACAATATGTATGAATGGGTACAAATGGGACATCGTGCGGCGGCCGGCTTGATTGTAATCTGGCTTGGCTACATCGCTTGGCACGCTTTTACACAATACAAAGATCAGCGCGTCATCTATTGGGGTTGGATAATTGCTTTTGTTATCGTTCTTCTTCAAGCAACAACTGGCATGTTAGTTGTTTTGACAAAACTAAACTTAGCTGTTGCACTTCTTCATTCACTGTTGATTTCAATGCTTTTCGGATTGTTGTGTTATATGGTGCTGCTCGTTTCACGCAGCCGAGTTAAAAAATCTTCATAAAATAAAAGAGCTGGCGCATAAGCGCCAGCTCTTTTATTTTTTCTCCATTTCAATCAATAAGTCACCTGTGGAAATACCATCGTTAGCAATTACATGGATTGCTTCAATCGTTCCATCAAACGGCGCTTGAACAGTCGTTTCCATTTTCATGGCTTCTGTTACTAGCAAATGATCACCTCGTTTTACTTTTGCACCTTTTTCAATAAGCACTTTTAACACAGTACCTGGCATTGTAGCTGCAATCTGACGTTCATTTGTCACATCCGCTTTTGGCTTAGCAGTACTATCTGTTTCTACCGTGATATCTTGAATGCTAACTTCACGAGGTTGGCCGTTTAACTCAAAGTAGATAATGCGTGTGCCGTCTTTTTGCGGTTCACCAATTGAAACCATCTTCACCATTAAGGTTTTTCCTTTTTCAATTTCTACTTCGATTTCTTCGCCTAATCTCATTCCGTATAGGAATGTTAACGTATCCAGAACAGAAACATTGCCAAACTGGATATTCGTTGCTGTGTATTCATCAAAGACTTTTGGATAAAGTGCATATGCTAAAATTTCATGACTTGTTACTGGACGTTCTAATTTACTATACAACGTCTTTTTAATTTCATCAAAATCTGCAGGTTCAAGTAGTTCACCTGGTCGAACTGTAATTGGTTCACGCTCTTTCAAAATGACTTTTTGTAGTTCTTCTGGGAATCCGCCATGCGGTTGACCGATATAACCTTCGAAAAATTCAATAACTGATTCTGGGAAATCGATTGTTTTCCCTCGAGAAAGAACTGTTTTTTCGTCAAGTTCATTTTGAACCATGAATAAAGCCATATCGCCTACGACTTTAGAAGAAGGTGTTACTTTCACGACATCTCCAAATAACAAGTTAACGCGTGAATACATCACTTTGACTTCTTCCCAGCGCAAACCAAGTCCTACAGCTTTTGCTTGCTGCTGAAGGTTGCTGTATTGGCCACCTGGCATTTCATGCACATAAATTTCAGAATGGGGGCTGTTCATACCGCTTTCGAAATCAACGTAGTATTTACGAACGTCTTCCCAATAATGAGACATTTCCTCAAGATTTTTGACATCTGCTCTGACTTCACGGTTAGCACCACTCATTGCGTAATACAGTGAGTTGGCACTTGGTTGAGATGTTAGGCCAGCCATTGACCCAAGAGCTGTATCAACGATATCTACACCTGCTTCAATCGCTTTTGAGTATAAATAAATGCCGTTGCCGCTTGTATCGTGTGTGTGTAGATGAATCGGCAATGACACTGTATCTTTAAGTTCAGATACTAGACGGTAAGCTGCTTCTGGCTTTAAAAGACCCGCCATATCTTTAATTGCTAAAATATGTGCACCTGCTGCTTCTAATTCTTTAGCCATGTCTTTGTAATATTGAACTGTGTACTTGTCTCGGCTTGGGTCTAAAATATCGCCCGTATAGCAAATTGCAGCTTCAGCGATTTTGCCAGATTGACGGACTTCGTCTATTGCTACTTCCATTCCTTTAATCCAGTTTAAGCTATCGAAAATGCGGAACACATCAATACCCGCATCCCCTGATTTCCGAACAAACTCACGGATGACGTTATCTGGATAATTTTTATAGCCAACCGCATTTGCTCCACGGAACAACATTTGGAACAAGACGTTTGGAATGTCTTTACGAAGCTTGATTAGACGTTCCCATGGGTCTTCTTTTAAGAATCTGTAAGAGACATCAAATGTGGCGCCTCCCCACATTTCCAAAGAAAATAGATCACTCTGTAAACGGGCCGTTTCTTTCGCAATTTCAAACAAATCATGCGAACGAACGCGTGTAGCTAATAGAGATTGGTGAGCGTCGCGGAATGTCGTGTCTGTAATTAACACATCTTTTTGTTCATGAACCCATTTTGTTAAGCCCTCTGCTCCTTGCAAATCAAAAATCTGCTTTGTGCCATTGGGTGCAGGAGTCAATAAATCAATTTCTGGCTTTCTTGGAGCCGTATGAATTGGTTTCTTTTTCTTCTCAATACCAGGAAAGCCGTTAACTGTCACATTTCCAATATAACTTAATAATTTAGTACCACGGTCTTGACGAACTGGGAAGATAAACAGCTCTGGAGTAGAGTCGATAAAACTTGTGTCAAAATCGCCTGTAATAAAGTTTTTATGTTTTACAACATTTTCTAAGAAAGGAATATTCGTCTTGATTCCTCGGATACGGAATTCCTGAAGATTACGATCCATTTTAGCGGCTGCTTCTTTGAATGTCAGTGCCCAAGTCGATACTTTAACTAAAAGAGAATCGTAATAAGGTGAGATAACTGCCCCTTGGAAGCCATTACCTGCATCAAGTCTTACGCCAAATCCCCCACCTGAGCGGTAAACCATCAATTTCCCAGCATCCGGCATGAAATCATTTAATGGATCTTCTGTCGTTACACGAGATTGAATCGCAAAGCCGAATAACGGAATTTCACTTTGTTGTGGAATTCCTACTTCTTCACTATGAATCATATGTCCTCTTGCGATATGAATTTGCGCATGAACTATATCGATTCCTGTAATCATTTCGGTAATCGTATGTTCAACTTGAATGCGTGGATTTACTTCAATAAAGTAAAATTCATCATTCGCTACAAGGAATTCGACCGTACCGGCATTTATGTAGTCGATGTTTTTCATTAATTTAACTGCAGCATCGCAAATATCGTTACGCAGTTTGTTACTAATTGAATTCGAAGGTGCAATTTCTACAACTTTTTGATGGCGACGTTGAATCGAGCAATCTCTCTCGTACAAATGAACAATATTGCCTTCCGAATCACCTAAGATTTGAACTTCAATATGTTTTGGTTTCTCAACGAATTTCTCAACGTACATTTCATCCGAACCGA
This sequence comes from Caryophanales bacterium, assembly GCA_038243515.1. Classification (GTDB taxonomy): domain Bacteria; phylum Bacillota; class Bacilli; order Bacillales_A; family Planococcaceae; genus Planococcus. Next base: position 89,944 of record JBBSRA010000001.1, on the reverse strand, counting down.
ACGCTGCTTTCGCTTCAGATTTTGCACGTTCATAAGAGGATGCTAATTCTTTATGAGATCTGACAATTCGCATTCCGCGGCCTCCACCGCCTAGAGATGCTTTAATCATTAACGGAAAACCTGCTGTTTTACTGAATTCTTCAACTTCTGCCACCGATTCGACAGGGCCATCTGTACCTGGAATAACAGGAATACCCGCAGCAATTGCTTGCGACCGTGCTTTTACTTTGTCCCCGAACATATCCAAATGTCGTGAAGTTGGACCAATAAAAACAATGCCTTCTTCTTCACAACGTCTTGCAAAATGAACATTTTCGGATAAAAAGCCGTATCCTGGATGTATCGCATCTACATCCGAATCTTTGGCTATACGGATAATGTCTTCAATATCCAAATAAGCATCGATTGGTTTTTTCCCTTTACCGACTAAATAGGATTCATCCGCTTTGTAGCGATGAAACGAGCCACTGTCTTCTTGAGAATAAATTGCCACTGTTTGAATTTTCAGTTCTGTACAAGCGCGGAAAACCCGAATTGCGATTTCACCGCGGTTAGCCACTAAGATTTTGTCGATTTCTCTCACGCCACAGCACATCCTTTACTTTTTCGTTTTTTCATATTTGTTAAACATGGAAACATTCATCAATACTCCCATAGCTAAAGATAACAAAATTACAGAGGTTCCGCCATAGCTTATAAATGGAAGCGTCACACCTGTTAACGGAATAATGCCTGTGAGGCCACCTAAATTAACAAAAGACTGAATACCAATCATGCTAGCTATACCTGCCGCAAGCATTCTAGCTAAAGGATCATACGTGGTCATAGCAATCCACAATCCACGTAAAACGATAAATCCTAAACCACCTAGTACAAACACAACGCCTAACACACCTAACTCTTCAGCAATAACCGACATGATGAAATCGGTATGAGGTTCTGGTAAGTAGCCTAGTTTCTGAATCGATTGTCCAAGCCCCAAACCGCCCAGTCCACCCGATCCAATAGCTAAATAGCCATTAACGATTTGAAAACCAAAACCTAATTCATCTGAAAACGGATTAAAGAAAGCGTCTAGTCGTCCTAAACGTTTTTCAGTGAAAATCGAATCACCCGCAAAAATCATAAACGGAACAATAATAACAGATGCAGCTGCGATAAAGACTGTCGCGAGGCGGATAAATGGCTTTAATCGGACGCCGCTTACTGACATGACACATAAACCAACAGCAGCAATAATCAACATCGATCCTAGATCAGGTTCAAGGAAGATTGAGAATAACACCAATGTCAAAATAATAACCGGAGGAAAAATTGACTCGTTTAATTTATTAATCATGCCGTTTTGATACTTATTAGCAAAGACACCCGATAAGTAAAAGATAATTCCAACCTTTGCTACTTCGGAAGGTTGAATATTACCAAATCCAATGCTAATCCAACTTTGAGCACCACCTGCAGCAAATCCAATAAAATGAACGGCAATTAGCCCCGTAAAGACGACAAACAAAATCAATATCATCATCCAACGCTTTTTAAAATGCTTGTACGGAAACACCGCTGCAATTGCGAAAACCGGAAACGCGATGGCTAAATTTAGTAATTGCTGTATGTAGAATCGATCTGGTTCTGAGTTATAATAATTGACCGACCAGGCCATGCTAGAACTGTAAATCATAATTAAACCAAATATTGTCAATGCTAAATATGTAAATAGTAAAGGATAATCAACGTACTTTGCGTATTTCTTGATGTATGATTTCATTTTTATACCTCTTTTAATTTAATGGGTAATCAGAAAAGCAGAAGGCGCCGTGTAGATTCGACGGGCATAAGATGCTTTGGCGATGTGTCGTTCTTTGCCACAAAGCCAGAGTAGCTTATGCCCCTAGAATCTGACAACCAGAGCTAGACAATTAGAAAAGCGAAGGAGACCGTGTAGACTGACAACTTGTAAACCTTTAAGTTTATCTGCAGCTACTTTGATCATTAGTTATTGCGATAGTTCCTAAAATCTTAAAAAAACTCAAACAAAATTCGTTTGAGTTTTTGGTCATTTATTTGTATACGCTTCGTGAAGAATCGAAAGTTTCTTCTCTAGCGTATCCATTAAATTTTTTCCAGCCTCACGTTCAATGAGCCCCAGCTTGACGGCGAAATCAATTTCGCGAGAAAGACCGAACATTTGGGTGTCAAGCACCTCTTCATACAAAGGACAAGATGGTAACGTTAAATGATCCATTTGCACTTTGATTAATTGTTCGATTTTTTTTGCATCTGCTTTGAGGAGTTCTAAAGCCTTTAAATGGTATGTTTGTTCTTCTGTATGTTCCATGAGGACTCCCCCATTTTCATGAGTTTTCTTCTCTATTTTCCTGTTTAAAGTGTATCTTTTACACAAGCAAAATGCAAGCCTCTACTTTAAAAGAGATGAATCCCTTTAGGAACTTGACATAAAAAGGTATACTATTAAAAGAGTTACTATCTAAATGGAGGGTTTACCTATGGAATTTATTGTACCGTTTAAAGGCGAAGTAAAATTTAAACTAATATTGGATCCGACTGTATGGATTTTTGACGACCGGAAATTGAATTTGGAGACTTATTTCCAAGAAGATCGCATTGAAAAAGATGAGCTTGAAGAATACAAACGCGGTATGGGTGAACATTGGTCGCGCGAAATTATGGAAGGCAGTACTGTCCCTCCGACATTGAATTCCGAAAAGACATATAAAAGTAAAGAAAAAAAGGAAATGCTAACAGGAACTTTCGGTATTTTGTTTAAGCCGTTTCTTTTAAATGCTGAGCCTTATGAATATGCAAAACGTGTCGTATTTGAAACTTTGCACGGTGAATTTGAATTTCCAATCGAACATGCTGCACAGCTCATTTTCAAATTTAGTGATCAAGGCAAACCTTTGAAAGAAGATGGCCCTGTCCACGTGCTTCTTCCTGATGGGTCAAATCAAGATAATCCCATTACTGATATCCAAGCAATTCGAGTTGAATAGGAGTGAGTTAACATGCGTGTAAAATGCGTAATCTGCGATACGATTGAAGAGTTAGTCGACGATACACTCCAGGCTAAGCGCCTGCGTAACAGACCCATCCACACTCATATGTGCAACGAATGTCATGATCGAATCACAGATCGCACAAAAGAACGCATAGCAACCGGCTCTTTCCATTTTTACCGAAGCTCCCGTAGCATTGAGGATGACTTCTGATGAAGGTCTTAAAAGGTCTCTGGATAGGTTTATGGAGCGGATTGGTTTTAGGCCTTTTGCTAAAATGGATTCAGTCTGTCACTGGCGAACAAGTTTATACACTGTTACTAAATATTGATTTTGTTCCATTGATGGGTGATATTCAATGGTCTGAAGTAACAGAATTTACTTTTCATATGATTATTTCATTAATCATTGGTATTGTGTTTGTTTATTTAGCAAAACGACGAAATTATACGTTTGGTCAATTGGTATTGATTAGTTTATTAATTTCTGTACCTTTCCCGTTTCTCTTTTTTATACTTTCCGAACTTGCTATTAGAACCGATGTACCAGCTGCTACTGATTGGGGTGCGTTTCTTTACTGGGTATTCGGCCACTTAACGTATTCGTTACTATTGCCAATCTTATATAAAGTTTTTGAACGCAAAAACGCTGTATCTCAATGAGATACAGCGTTTTCGCGTTTTTCGCGCCATAAGCGGATTTTATAGAGAATCAGTATTAGCGCGGCAATAACTAATCCTTCAACAACAGGTAGGAAAAAGGCTAGAAACGTAAGCCCTAAACCACCAACTGCTAAAAACAAGCCAATCGCTGCATTTTTTCCAAGTGATAACTTTCTAGCAAACCCTAATTTATAAACGAATGCCGAAAGCAAGAAAATTACCGCAAACAATGCGTATCCTGCTATATCATAATTCGGTAAATTCTGATATAGAATTCGGGCTACTGGATACATATTGTCATAGACAAAAGCTTGCTCGTCCACGGGCTATACATCCTTCCCATTCACTTATTCTTCTATTGCAACTTTCTTTTTCTTAGCCATACGCTCACGTTCGTTTTTATCAAGAATCTTTTTACGCAGACGAATCGTTTGTGGAGTAATTTCACAATACTCATCATCGTTCAAGTACTCTAGCGCTTCTTCAAGACTCATTAAACGCGCTTTTTTCATTGTCGTTGTTTGGTCTTTGTTCGCTGAACGAATGTTTGTTGCAGCTTTGATTTTTACGATATTTACTGTCAAGTCGCTGTCACGGTTATGTTGTCCAACGATCATGCCTTCGTAAATTTCAGCGCCTACTTCAACAAATGAAGTTCCGCGATCTTCGATACCCATCAAGCCGTAAGTCGAAACTTTACCACGCTCCATTGATACGAGTACGCCTTCACGACGTCCACCTACACGGCCAGTTGCAACTGGTTGGTAACTATCAAATGTGTGGTTAATAATTCCGTATCCTCGAGTTTGTGTCAAGAATTCAGTTGTGTAACCAATCAATCCACGAGCTGGTACATTAAACACCATGCGGACTTGTCCACTACCGTTGTTTACCATATCCAACATTTCGCCTTTACGATCACCTAATGATTCGATGATGTTACCTGTATATTCTTCAGGCACGTCTACTTGAACGCGTTCGACTGGTTCGCAACGAACACCGTCAACCATACGGACAATAACTTCTGGTTTTGAAACTTGAATTTCAAATCCTTCACGGCGCATGTTCTCGATTAAAATCGACAAATGCAATTCTCCGCGACCTGAAACTACCCAAGCATCGGGAGAATCTGTTGCGTCTACACGCAAAGATACGTCTGTTTGTAATTGAGCATCCAAACGTTCTTGGATTTTTCTAGATGTAATCCATTTACCTTCTTTACCTGCAAATGGACTGTTGTTAACTAAGAAAGTCATTTGTAGAGTTGGCTCATCGATGCGTAAAATTGGCAATGCTTCGCGATGATCTGCTGGGCAAACTGTCTCTCCTACGTTAATGTCTTCCATACCAGAAATAGCAATTAAATCGCCAGCTTCTGCTTTTTGGATTTCCACTCGTTTAAGACCCATGAAGCCATGAATTTTCGTTACACGGAAGTTCTTGTAAGAGCCATCGAGTTTCATTAAAGCAACGGATTGTCCAACTTCAATTGTTCCACGGAATACGCGGCCAATTCCAATACGTCCTACATAGTCACTGTAGTCTAAAAGCGCAACTTGGAATTGAAGTGGCTCATCTCTGTTGTCGATAGGCGCTGGAACATGTTCCATGATTGCATCATAAACAACTTGCATGTTTTCTTCTTGGTCAGCTGGATCTGAAGAAAGACTTGCAGTACCGTTCATACCTGATGCAAAAATAACTGGGAATTCCAATTGATCATCATTCGCTTCAAGTTCAATGAACAATTCGATGACTTCGTCAACCACTTCTTCAGGGCGTGCGAAATCACGGTCAATTTTGTTTACAACAACGATTGGCTTCAAGTTTTGCTCAAGAGCTTTTTTCAAAACGAAACGTGTTTGTGGCATACAGCCTTCATAAGCATCAACTACTAATAAAACACCATCTACCATTTTCATAATACGTTCAACTTCTCCGCCGAAGTCTGCGTGTCCCGGAGTATCTAGAATGTTGATTTTTGCGTCTTTGTACTGAATAGCCGTATTTTTCGCAAGAATCGTGATTCCACGTTCTCTTTCTATATCGTTAGAATCCATTGCACGTTCATCAACGTGTTCGTTTGAACGGAAAATTCCAGATTGTTGTAGAAGCTGATCCACCAAAGTTGTTTTACCATGGTCAACGTGGGCAATAATTGCAATGTTTCTTAAGTCATTTCGTAAGTTAGTCATATTTTCACTCCAATATTCTTTTTTCATGTCTATAACTGTGCTAGTATAACACATATAGGTGTAAAACCCTAAGATTTTATTTCAGGCGATAAGCCACAGGAGGAAATTCCAATGATAGATTTCGTAAAAAACATAAAATGGGTCTTTGTATTGTATTCCTTGGCAGCACTCTTAGCGATGGTCGGAATTGGCTTGGCTGTTGGTTTACGTAGTATATTAGGCATCTTTGTATCGGTCCTACTACTGATCGTGATTATGGGTATGGGATTTAAAAAGAAAAAAGAAATGCGGGAAGCCGGATTACTATAATTATAAAAAAGATGTGGAATTCCACATCTTTTTTTAGTTGAATTTTATATATTTTTCTAATAACTCTTGGTGAATTGCTGGATTAGCTGCGATAAATGTGTCTTGCTTTAACAAGTTTGCAGGATCACCCTTAAAATTTGTTGTCATTGCTCCCACTTCTCTTGCGATGACCATGCCACCTGCAATGTCCCATGGCGACAACCGCATCGAAATATAAGCATCGACCCGGCCACTCGCTAAATAAGCAAGTTCGAGTGCTGCTGAACCATAAGAACGTGTACCTCGAACGTCACGTATCAACTGAATGATTGCGTCATTATCTAAGTAGCGATTTGGAATTGCCCATGTAGCATTCATTGCTATAATCGATTCGGCTATATCCGTTTTCATGAGTGGCTTTAGTTGTTCATCATTATAGTATGCCCCACCGTCTTTCACTCCGTGGTATAAATCATCATTCACGACATCATAAATATAGCCAAGCTTGCCGAGCCCGTCGACATATATTCCAAGTGAAATGGCAAAGTTACGTTTCTGGTGAACAAAATTCATTGTGCCATCGATCGGATCAAGCAACCAAATAACGCCGTCTGTACTTTGAATGTCATCTCCAAAGCCTTCTTCTCCAAAAATCCGATGCTCTGGAAAATCTCTGCGAATCCGTCCTATAAAAAATTGCTCGATTTCTTTGTCCATATTTGTTACTAAATCATTCGCATTTGATTTGGATTCAATTGTAATGTCTGATAAAAACGAATTACGGATCTGATGTCCCGCTTCTTTAATCAATGATTTTATGTAACTGTCCATAGCGTGTAAATCCATTTATACCACTCCTTCTTTGTTCTAGTATAACGAAAAAGGCATCTGCTGTCTTACTCTAGCAGATGCCTTTAGTGTATAGATGAATTAGAGCGCATGAAGGGCCTCCAGTTCTACGTGTATTTCTTGGAGTCGTTGCTTGCTTTTTGAGACTTCATGATTGTTGTCTTGCTGCATTGCATCAAAAAGTGACGCAAGTTCATAGTCTAATTCCAGTTTCAATACATTTACATATTCTTTCTCTACATCCGCTTTGCGGATTATCTGGACCATCTGTTTCATCATGAGCACCCCTTTCTCTTCATAAACCGAAAATTCTGACTATTATTGTTACAACTTTATAATACCACTTTTTTCTAACAAAATCTATTGCTAAAATCATATTTATATTCTTTTTTCCCAAACTTCGTTAAAATGAAACCTGATTAGTATAAATAGAGGAGGATTTTTTTGAATTCATATTGGAGCAATGAGGATTTCGATGTTTTTAACACGCCAGGTCTTGAAGCAAGGATGTCTGCATTAGCTGAAATCATTCGTCCCAAGTTTGAAGAATTAGGTACCGAGTTTTCTTCGTTTTTCTCCGGAAAAACAGGAGATGAGTTTTTCCCACACGTAGCCAAACATATGCGTAGAACTGTAAATCCACCAAATGATAGCTGGGTAGCCTTTGCTCCATACAAAAGAGGCTATAAAGCGGTTCCGCACTTTCAAATTGGTATGTGGAAAAGTCACGTATTTGTCATATTAGCTGTTATTTACGAAGCTCCTAACAAAACAATCATGGCTGAAAATTTATTACATTCAGATGTATTAGAAAAATTACCGAGTGATTTTGTCGTTTCTGGTGATCATATGAAGCCACAATCTGATGCACTCAATAAATTGGGTGAAGAAGGTATTGAGAAGTTACTTATTCGTTTGCGAGATGTTAAAAAAGGTGAATTGGTGATTGGTCGCCATTTAACTAAAGAACAAGCAGCTCATTTTAATAAAGAGGAATTCTTTCAATTTGCTGAAGAAACTTTCGAAGCTTTACTTTCTGTTTATGCAACTTTGCTTCAACCAACAAAAGAACCTGTTAGCCAATAAGGCTACAGGTTCTTTTTGCAATCATTTCTTTTTAAGTTTGATAACCTCGTCAACTGTTCCTCCTTTCATTTCCTTAATAACAGGAAAACTCGCATAGCCACTTTCATCTTCAAATTCACGAAAATAAGTTTTTTCTTCAGAAATTGCAGGAACAACTTTCTTGAATTTTCGGTAACGAGTTAACAATTCTTGTCTGTTGATGCCTTTTTCATAGGCTATTTCAATTGCTTCAAAAAAACTGACAACGTCAATAATTTCTTCCGTTGACCATTCAATTGAAAATGGATAAGAATAATCCATCGTTTATCCCTCTTTTCATCTAGTGATTGACCATTTCTCTCGGATTTCTTCAGCTTGTTTAACCATACCTTCAATCAATTCTTGGACAGTTGGTACGTCTTTAATCAAGCCAGTGACTTGTCCAGCCCAACCAAATCCTTGATCTTGTTCTCCATTATAGATGAAACGCTTGTTAGCTTCACCACTAATATAGTCTTTTAACGCTTCGTATGTGGGTGTTTGGCTTTCAATTTCAAGTATTCGATCAGTCCAGCTGTTTCGTAAAGTTCGTGCTGGTGCCCCAATGCTGCGTTTAATGATGACTGTATCGTTCTCAGAGCTATCGATTAATTGTTGTTTATAGACACTAGACGCATGGACACATTCTTTTGTCGCAATAAAACGTGTACCCATTTCTATACCTTCAGCACCTAATGCATGAGCGGCCATCCAACCCCGCCCGTCGCCGATTCCACCTGAAGCAATAACGGGAATTTTCACTGCGTCGACTACTTGCGGAATGAGTACCATCGTTCCGATATCGTCACGTCCTAAATGTCCGCCTCCTTCTTGGCCCACAACCATCACTGCGTCAGCACCAAGACTTTCTGCTTTTTCAGCTTGTCTTCTAGCAGCTACTAACACGAGTTTTTTTATATTCGTCTCTTTTAATTGTTCAAAAATAGGCGTAGGATTGCCACCTGTCATAGAGACGACTGGCACTCTTTCTTCAATTGCGACATCCAACATATGAGAAAATGTGCGGCCCTGATCGCCAATCGCAAAGTTAACACCAAAAGGTTTATCTGTTAGTTCTTTTACTTTTTGAATCTCAGCTCTCAATTCTTCTGGTGTGGAAAGGCTCATCGCCGTAATTTGTCCAAGTCCACCTGCATTTGAAACAGCTGCCGCTAGTTCTGCATAAGCTAAATAAGCCAAGCCTCCTTGTACAATCGGATAACGGATTCCCAATAGCTCTGTCACTTTTGTTTTGAATTCCATGAACTCACTCCTTTTCTCCCTACACCTCATGTATTCGCTTCAGTAAGAGAATATCCTTTTTTTATACTATAGCAAGTTCCATCATGCTATAATTCATTTTGTTTTCATTTTAATTAGCGAGGTGGGCTTATCATTGTCTCAATTAGAAACTCCGTTATTTGATGCGCTATTAAAGCATCGAAATCGGCACCCGATCCAATTTCATATTCCAGGTCATAAAAAAGGACAAGGCGTAGATCCTGCATTTCGGGAATTTGTCGGCGATAATATTCTTTCCATTGATTTGATCAATATCGAGCCTTTGGACGATTTACATGCTCCAAAAGGTGCCATAAAAGATGCACAAGAATTGGCTGCTCAAGCTTTTGGAGCAGATCATACATTCTTTTCTGTTCAAGGAACTAGTGGTGCAATCATGACGATGATTCTTAGTGTTGTTGGTCCGAATGACAAAATATTGGTTCCACGAAATGTTCATAAATCTATTATGTCTGCGATTGTTTTTGCAGGAGCTATTCCGATTTTCATTCACCCAGAAGTGGATCCTGAACTTGGCATTTCGCACGGCATTTCAGCGGAAGCGGTAGAAAAAGCGTTAGTTGAATACCCAGACACGAAAGCAGTGCTGGTCATTAATCCAACTTATTTTGGTATAGCCGCTGACTTAAAACGAATTGTCGATATTGCACATGCACGGAATGTGCCTGTTTTGGTCGATGAAGCTCATGGTGTTCACATTCATTTTCATAAATCTTTACCTATTTCTGCGATGTCGGCAGGGGCAGATATGGCAGCAACATCTGTTCACAAATTAGGTGGTTCGATGACACAAAGCTCTGTGCTCAATGTACGAGAAGGTTTGGTATCTCCAAAACGTGTACAGTCAATACTGTCTATGTTGACAACCACTTCTACCTCTTATCCAATTTTGGCGTCTCTTGATACAGCGCGTCGTCAATTGGCGATTCATGGCTTTGACTTAATTGACCGAGCGATTCGATTGGCTCAAGATGCACGCAAGCGCATTAATAAAATACCACATCTTTATTGCGTAGGAAAAGAAGTGCTTAACTCATCAGCCACTTTTGATATAGACCCAACGAAACTGTTGATCAGTGTCAAAAACTTAGGCATTACTGGACATCAAGCGGAAGAATGGCTGCGAGAAAATGCCAACATCGAAATCGAACTTTCTGATCTATACAATATTTTATGCTTGATCACAATTGGTGACAGCCGAAAAGAAGTAAATTTGCTAATCAACGCTCTTCAACGCATGAGCGAAACATTAGATAGCGATGCAGCTGTCATTGAACCGGTTGTATTGCTTCCGGACATTCCAAGACTGGCGATGACTCCTCGCGATGCGTTTTACGCAACCACGGAAGTCATATCCATCAATGAAGCCGTTGGACGCATTTCTGCAGAATTCATCATGGTTTATCCGCCAGGCATTCCGATATTTATTCCAGGTGAAATCATAACAGAAGAAAACATCAACTATATCCACATGAACGTAGCCGCCGGTCTCCCTGTGCAGGGACCCGAAGACGATACATTACAAATGCTACGGGTTATAAAAGAACAACAAGCGATTAGGTAATTAGAAAAGCGCAAGCAGCCGTGTAGATTCGACGGGCATAAGACGCTCTGGCGAAGCGGCGTTTTTTCAGCCGCATAGCTAGAGTGACTTATGACCCTAGAATCTGGCTGCTGAAGCTAGACATCACGAAAAGTGAAAGTGCTTGTTCAGCTCCGACAGGCATAACTTTCTACAAACAACAAAAAACGATCCACAGAAAGTTTTCTGTGGATCGTTTTTTACATTTCTTTGGTTTTGATTTCTTTCGGATCAACAAAACCATAGCCTTTATCAGCTAAGCCTTGGATTATTTCAGGCAAAGCCTCAACTGTCCAATCTCGGTCGTGCATCAATAAATTGGCACCACTGTTCAAGTATTCTGTATTAACCATGATTTCTGTTAATGCTTGAGCATCTTGATACTGCTTTTCCCAGTCGTAGCCGTATGTCCAATTCATTAATACCATTTCTTCGTCTGCCACTAACTGCTTACTAAAGTCAGTATTAGAACCAAACGGCGCGCGGAAAAACTTAGGCTTTTCACCAGTGATTTCTTCTACCATTTCATTTACTTCTATTATTTCTTCTTGTTGTTGTTGCTCAGTTAGGCTTTTTAAATCTTGATGACTGTAAGTGTGGTTACCAATCATAAAGCCCATTTCATGAATTTCCTTTAGTTGTTGCTTTTTTTCATCTGAATCTAAAAAATGTCCATTTACAAAGAAAATAGCTGGAATGTCTAGATTTTTCAATGTTTCTGCCATTTCCATCGAATGCTTGTCAGGTGCATCATCAATTGTCACCAACACGACTTTCTCAGCTGCATCCGCAATAGGTTGCACAGACCAGTTAGCTGTATTAATTTGGTACCGAGGTTCAGCCATAAGATTTTCTTCTTCCTCAGTTTCTTCTGTTGCCGTTTCTTCTGCTAACTCTTCGTCAGATTCTGTTTGTTTTTCTGCTGTAGCATTTTCTTCAACAGGTTCTGTTTCTTTCACTTCACCAGAAGAAGTTTTGGTTTCTTCTCCACAAGCTGCTAGTAAAAATGATGAAGCTACAATAGCTATCCATTTTTTATGTATCACTTTAAACACTCCTTTGCTCAACAAATTTTATCATATCTTGCAGATTATTTCCAAAAAAAAGAAGCCGCAAAAGCGGCTTCTATAAAATTTTATTTAATGATATGAATTGGTGTTCCTAAAGCTACTTCTGCAGCTTCCATCGTGATTTCAGCAAGTGTTGGGTGCGCATGGATTGTCATTGCGATATCTTCCACGGTCATGCCCGCTTCAATTGCAAGACCAATTTCAGCGATCATATCTGATGCGCCGGCTCCAACAATGTGTCCACCTAATAGCAAACCATCAGATTTACGCGAAACAAGTTTCACAAATCCTTCAGAAGCATTTAAAGCTAGAGCACGCCCATTAGCACCAAATGGGAATTTAGCAGCTGTGGCTTCAAACCCTTCGGTTTTTGCTTGCTCTTCAGTTAAACCAACGCTTGCAAGTTCTGGATCTGTAAAGCAAACTGCAGGAATTGCTAAATAATCAACTTCTGATTTTTCACCAGCAATTGCTTCAGCAGCAACTTTGCCTTCGTATGAAGCTTTATGAGCTAACTGCAAACCAGCTACAACATCACCGATTGCATAAACATTTGGGATGTTAGTACGGCATTGCTTATCAACTTCAATTAAGCCACGTTCAGACATTTTCAAGTTTAACTCTTCAAGACCCATTTCGTCTGTGTTTGGACGACGGCCAACTGTTACAAGAACGTAATCAGCTTCAAGCGTTTTTTCTTCTCCGCCCGCTTCATAAGTTACTTTAACGCCAGAATCAGTTTCCTCTACACCTTTAGCAGATGCTTTAGTTATGACTTCAACGCCTTTTTTCTTTAATCCTTTTTTAACAATTGATGTCATTTGTTTTTCAAATCCAGCAAGGATATCTGGTGCACCTTCAAGAATAGTTACTTCAGAGCCGAGGTTAGCATATGCTGTTCCAAGCTCAGTCCCAATATAACCACCGCCGATAACGATAAGTTTGCCAGGAATTTCTTTAAGTGCTAACGCGCCAGTCGAGTTAATAACACGGTCTGTAAATTTGAAAGTCGGAATTTCAACTGGACGAGATCCAGTTGCGATAATTGCATTTTTGAATTTATACGTTTGTGCTGAATTTTTATCCATAATACGAACAGTGTTTTCGTCTACGAAATAAGCTTCGCCATTTAAGATTTCAACTTTATTGCCTTTAAGAAGAGATTCAACGCCGCCTGTTAATTTCTTAACGACGCCATCTTTGAACGCTTGTGCTTTTTCAAAGTTAATTGAAACTTCTTTAGCGACAATACCCATATCGTCTGAATGTTGAGCTTCTTGGAAACGGTGTCCAACAGAAATCATTGCTTTAGAAGGAATACAGCCAACGTTTAAACAAACGCCGCCAATATATTCTTTTTCAACAATAGTTACTTTTTGGCCAGTTTGTGCTGCACGAATAGCTGCAACGTAACCGCCAGGACCTGAGCCGATTACAAGCGTATCTGTTTCAATTGGAAAATCTCCTACTACCATAAGTTTTACGCCTCCATTAATAGTAATTCAGGTTGACTTAATAAACGTTTAATATGATTTAATGCATGCTGCGCTGTTGCGCCATCGATCATTCTGTGATCAAAGCTCAATGACAATGCTAACACAGGTGCAGCTACAATTTCACCATTTTTAATTACAGGTTTTTCTGCAATGCGGCCAATTCCAAGAATTGCCACTTCTGGATGGTTTATAACTGGAGTGAACCATTGCCCACCAGCTGAACCAATATTCGTGATCGAGCATGATGCGCCTTTCATTTCTGTTGCTGATAATTTACCATCGCGCGCTTTTGTAGCTAAACCATTGATTTCATCAGAAATTGTAAAGACCGATTTGCGGTCAGCATTTTTAATAACAGGAACCATTAAGCCTTTTTCCGTATCTGCTGCAATACCAATATTGAAATAATGCTTTTGAATAACTTCGCTTGTTTCATCATCAAAAGATGTATTCAAAGCTGGGAATTCACGCAATGTGCTTACCAATGCTTTAACAACGTACGGCAAGTACGTTAATTTAATATCTTTTTCTGCAGCGATGTCTTTGAACTTTTTGCGGTGTGCTACAAGTTCTGTAACATCCACTTCGTCCATTAGCGTTACGTGAGGAGCAGTGTGTTTAGAATGAACCATTGCTTTTGCAATTGCTTTACGTATTCCTGACATTTTCTCACGCGTTTCAGGGAATTCACCTTCAGGAGCTACCGCTGCTTTAGGTGCTGAAGCTTTTTCAGTGCTTTCTTCTGTTGCTTCTTGTGGCGCTTCAGAAGTTGCCGCTTGTTGGTCGCCATTCATAAAGGCTTCTACGTCTTCTTTTAACACGCGGTTGTTATTGCCTGAACCAGTTACTTGTTTAATGTCAACATCATTGTCACGCGCAAATTTGCGAACAGATGGCATTGAAATCACACGAGCAGTTGGGTCTGACTCTTCTTTTAAATCAGCTTGTGATTGTGATCCAGCACCTGTTTGTTTTTTCGGCTCTTCTTTAACAGGCACTTTATCAACATCTCCACCAGATTCAGCAGTACCAGCTTGTACTTGTTCTTCAGTTTCTTCTTTCACTTCAGGAGTCGCTTCTTCACTAGCACTCTCGTCTTCGTTTTCTTCGGCATCAGGTGCATCAATCCGGACTAATACGTCGCCAACTACGGCTACTGTTCCTTCTTCGACCAGTACTTCTTCAATTGTTCCAGATACTGGTGATGGAATTTCAACGACAGCTTTATCATTTTGCACTTCAACAAGCACATCGTCTTCTTCGATTTTATCTCCCGCTTTGACAAACCATTTTACAATTTCACCTTCATGGATACCTTCTCCGATATCCGGCAAACGAAATTTATAAGCCATCAGTTTCACCCTTTCTTCTCTATCTATTTTAAAAAGTAAGAACTTTTTTTGCTGTTTCTACAATATCTTTTGCATTTGGAAGCCAAACTTCTTCTGCTTGTGAGAACGCGAATACTGTATCCGGAGCTGTTACACGAAGAACAGGTGCATCCAAACTTAAAATGGCACGTTCTGTAATTTCAGCTACGACATTAGCTGCGATACCCGCTTGCTTTTGTGCTTCTTGAACGACCATAGCACGACCAGTTTTTTCTACCGAAGCAATAATTGTTTCAATATCAAGTGGCTGAATCGTACGCAGGTCAACAACTTCTACTGAATAGTTTTCTTTTTCAAGTTCTTCAGCTGCTTTTATACTTTCTTGCACCATTGCACCATATGTGATAATCGATAAATCTTTACCTTCACGCTTTACTTCAGCTTTGCCTAATGGAATCGTGTATTCTTCTTCAGGAACTTCCTGGCGAAACGATCGATAAAGTTTCATATGTTCAAGAAAAATAACCGGGTCATTGTCGCGAATAGCTGAAATTAGCAAGCCTTTTGCGTCATATGGTGTAGATGGAATCACTACTTTCAAACCTGGTGAAGCTGCCATTAGTCCTTCTAGTGAGTCAGCATGCATTTCAGGAGTATGAACTCCTCCGCCAAATGGAGAGCGAATCGTTACTGGTGCATTTTGGCTACCACCGCTACGATAACGCATACGTGCCATCTGTCCACTGATTGAATCCATTACTTCAAAAACGAAACCGAAAAATTGAATTTCCGGAACTGGACGATACCCTTGTAAAGACAAACCAATTGCAAGACCGCCAATACCTGATTCTGCTAAAGGTGTATCAAATACTCGATCTTCGCCAAATTCTTTTTGTAGACCTTCTGTTGCGCGGAAAACTCCACCGTTATTTCCAACATCTTCACCGAAAACAAGAACGTTTTCATCGTTTTTCAACTCTGTTTTTAGGGCGTCCGTAATCGCTTGGATCATTGTTAATTGTGCCATGGCTTACTTCGACTCCTTTGCTTTATAAATATCCATCTGCTCTTGCACGTTGAATGGCATTTCTTCATACATAAATCCGAGCAAATCCGTTACTTTCTGTTTTGGTGTAGCATCTGCTTTTTTAATTGCAGCTTTAATCTCTTCTTTAGCTTGTTCCATTACTTCAGTTTCTTTTTCTTCGTTCCACAAGTTTTTAGCTTCTAAATATTTACGGAAACGAACGAGTGGATCTTTCTTTTCCCATTCGCTATCGATGTCAGACGTACGGTAACGCGTCGGATCATCGCCTGCCATCGTGTGTGGGCCATAACGGTAGCAAAACGTTTCAATAAGTGTTGGTCCGCCGCCTTTTATAGCGCGTTCGCGTGCATCACGCGTGACAGCATATACAGCTAACGGATCCATTCCATCAACAAAGACTCCTGGAATTCCAGCTGCTACTGCTTTTTGAGCAATTGTTTTAGCAGCAGTTTGAACTTCACGTGGTGTCGAAATTGCATACTGATTGTTTTGAACGATAAAAATAGCCGGAGCTCGGAAAGACCCAGCAAAGTTGATTCCTTCATAGAAATCGCCTTGTGAAGAACCGCCTTCGCCTGTATAAGTTACAGCAACTGTTTCTTTTTTACGTTTTTGCATGCCAAGTGCGACACCCGTAGCTTGGATAATTTGAGCACCTATAATGATTTGAGGAGGTAAAACGTTCAATCCTTCAGGCATTTGATTGCCCATGAAATGTCCGCGGGAAAATAAAAATGCTTGGTGTAACGGCCAACCGTGCCAAATCAATTGTGGTACATCACGATAGCCAGGAAGGATAAAATCTTCTTTTTCTAATGCGAAATGAGAAGCCAATTGTGAAGCTTCCTGTCCAGCAGTCGGAGCATAGAACCCTAAACGACCTTGGCGATTTAAAGAGATAGAACGCTGGTCTAAAATACGTGTATAAACCATTCTTCTCATTAGTTCTTGCAAGTCTTCGTCCGAAAGTTTTGGATCTGCCTCTTTGTTAACAATTTCGCCTTCTTCGTTCAAAATTTGTACCATTTCAAACTTTTCTTCGATTGCATTAAGTGTTTCTACTGGATCGAACTGCTGTGATTTTTTCGCAGCCATAATAGCAACTCTCCTTTTTATCTGTATTAAAATAATTAACTACAACTTATGATACAATTTCGCATTCTTACTAAGTATACGTTACGATAATAACGTGGTCAATCATAGAGAATCTGACATTTTGGGACAATAGTAATTACTAGAAAATTCCGATTCAATAAACTGTACTAGTCTATTTTTTAGTCTGTATTATAATACAGGTACACCATCAATCACCTTTTATAGCACAGAAAAAGCAGCCAGTTAAGGCTGCTTATTCTTTTTCATTTAGTTTATCCATTGTCTCATCTTTTAATGTATTAACTTGTTCTGTCAATTCGTTGAATTCCGTAACAGCTTGTTGCACTTGCTCATTTTGTTTATTCACTTCTGCAGCTTTTTCTTGCAATGCTTGCAATTTAGTTTTTTCGTCTTTAAGCATATCATATAATTCTTTTTGGTGACCTATCAATTGTTCGTATGCTTTTGCAAACTCGCCATGAGCAGCAAAACGTTCTTGCATTTTTGCTTTTAGCACTTCTACATCCGCTTTCACAGATGCTTCTTCCGCCTCTTCAATTATTTGATCAATTTCTGTTGATTTTTCTTCAGCGGACTCTATCGATTCTTTTTCAGTGTTCAAGAATTCCAGTCGTTCATCAGCCGAATCAAGTGCTTGTTGCGCTTGTTTAGCAACCTTATCTTGCTCTTCTTGAGTCAAAGCCATAATTTCTTCAAATAGTTTTTGTTCTGCTTTTTCACGTTCTTCTAAATCATCTTGTACTTCACGGTATTCTTCTTCTTCTTCAAACGTGTCATTAAGTACCGCATCCAAATCTCCACTAACTCCAGAACCTGAGCATGCTGACAGCATGAGAATTGCTGAAAAGCTACCTGCTATTACTATTTTTCTCATAAAATTCACTCCTTATTTACCATGAATTAACTATAGTATGCGAACGCGAAAAAGACAACAGTGTTAGCCAGCTTTTTCTTTTTTCAAAATAGCGAAATTGCGTTATACTAGAAAGAGAGAAAGTTACTTGAAAGGATGAAACTACTTGATACGAATGAAAGACATTATACGTGAAGGTCATCCTACACTCAGACAACGCTCCGAAGAAGTGTCTTTCCCACTTTCTGAAGAAGATCGTCATCTAAGTGAAGACCTGATGGATTATGTAATAAACAGCCAAGATGATGAATTGGCTGAAAAATATGATATACGTCCCGGCGTGGGGATTGCAGCTCCTCAAGTCAACAAGGCAAAACGAATTTTCGCTTTACATTTTGACGAAAGCACGGGAGAAGATTTAAGCATAATCGCAATTAACCCAAAAATTATTAGCCACTCTGTAGAAAAGGCGTATTTGGCAGCAGGAGAAGGTTGCTTATCCGTTGACCGTGCTGTACCAGGCTATGTACCGAGATACGCTCGAATTACCATTAAAGCCTTTAACACAGATGGCGAAGAAGTTAAAATGCGCTTAAAAGGTCTTCCAGCTATCGCTTTCCAACATGAGCTGGATCATTTGAACGGTGTTATGTTTTTCGACCATATTGATACTACTAATCCATTTGCAGAAATTGAAAATGCATTTGCAATAGAAAGAGACTCAGCTGAATAAGCCGAGTCTCTTTTTTGAGAACTTTTATAGTTAAACGTAAAATGTGAAGGGCTACTTCAATCAAATAAGCTTTAAGTGTTTGAACGCTTTTGCTAGACCATCGTTATCTACATGGTCGGTTACATAAGAAGCACGTTTTTTCGTTTCCTCGTGGCCATTTTCCATGGCTACACTAAATCCTGCAACGTCCATCATTTGAAGATCGTTTAACCCGTCACCAAATGCGATCGTGTCTTCGATAGAATGTCCAGTAGCTTTTATTAAATTTTTGATGCCACTTGCTTTTGTACCACCTTTTGGTGTGACGTCGCATGAAACACGATGCCAGCGAACAAAATCGACTTCTTTAAATGTATCGTGGTATTGTTGTTCTTCATCTTTTCCACAGAAAACCAATGCTTGATACACTTCATTGTTTAGATGGAAATCTTTTTCTACTTCTGGATGCGGGATTTTTAGTGACTTAATACTTTCATCAATATCAGGATGGTAATCAATAGAAGAAACCATCTTTTCTTCATTCATGAAAACAAATGGATGATCACGTTGTTCTGCAAATTCAAAGATTTTTTTTAACATGTCCACATCGAGTGCTTGTTTATGAACAGTTTTTCCGTTATGCGAAATATATTGACCGTTAAATGCAATGTATGCGCTAATTTCGAGTTCCTTCAAAATCTCTTTAATCATAAAAGGTCCTCTTCCAGTAGCAATCGCTAAGTCATGACCGTTTAATCTTGCTTGTTGCAAGGCTTCTTTTGCAGAAGCTGGTAGTTTTTTATGAGAATCTAACAGCGTTCCATCAATATCGAGCAATAATAATTTTGGCATTTTGAGTCTCCATTCTTATGTAATTTTAAAAAAAATCGGTAAATCTAGCTTCTTTACAATTGTCAGAAAACGCAGTATAATCATGTTAAGGAGTGGTTGGCCATGCTGAAACGTTTGAAAAGAAAGCTTCTCAGACAGCTCAATGGCATCATGAATAAAAAGAAAATAGCATAAACGGTTTAGCCCTTCTTTATAAATAAGTAGGGCTATTCTTTATTTTAGTACACTGTCATGATAATATAAAGGAAGTGCATTTATTTGAGCGTGGAAAAAGGAGAGCAAACAATGATTTTTAAAGTATACTACCAAGAAAACCGATTCGAAGTACCTGTTAGAGAGAATACCAAAAGCCTTTATGTGGAAGCAGCATCCGAGCGCGAAGTCCGACACCACTTAAAAAACCGTGATTACAACGTAGAACTTGTTCAATTACTTGAGGGCAGTCATCTAGAGTATGAACAAACGAGTCAAAACTACGAAGTTGAGAGTATTGAATAACGATGAAATTCGTTAAAAACGATCAGACAGCTGTTTTTGCACTCGGCGGACTGGGTGAAATCGGCAAAAATACGTACGGTGTTCAATTTCAAGATGAAATTATTTTGATTGACGCTGGCATTAAATTCCCGGAAGACGATTTGCTCGGAATCGATTACGTCATTCCAGATTACACGTACTTAGTAAAAAACGTCGATAAAATCAAAGGCCTCTTCATTACACACGGCCATGAAGATCACATCGGCGGTATTCCATATTTACTTAAAAAAATAAACATTCCCGTTTATGGCGGTAAATTAGCGCTAGGTTTATTGCGTAAAAAATTAGAAGAACACGGTTTGTTGCGTCAAACAAAAATGACTGAAATCGAAGAAGAAGATGTTATTAAGTTCCGCAAAACTGCCGTTAGTTTTTTCCGTACTACGCATAGTATTCCAGATGCATTTGGTGTTGTTGTTAAAACACCACCAGGCAACATTGTGCACACTGGAGATTTCAAATTCGACTTTACTCCAGTTGGTGAACCTGCCAATTTATTGAAAATGGCTCAAATCGGTAGTGAAGGTGTTTTATGTTTACTGTCTGATAGTACCAACGCTGAAGTTCCTGACTTTACGATGTCTGAACGAAAAGTTGGCGAAACGATTAAAGATATTATGAGAAAAGTCGATGGTCGCTTAATTTTTGCTACTTTCGCTTCAAATATCTATCGTTTGCAACAAGTAACTGATGAAGCCGTTGCACAAGGACGTAAAATCGCTGTTTTCGGTCGCAGTATGGACAACGCTATGACAATTGGGCGTGAGCTAGGCTATATCAATGCTCCTGAAGACGCGTTTGTAGATACGCAAACCTTGAACCGTCTACCTGCAAACGAAGTATTGATTCTTTGTACAGGCTCACAAGGTGAACCGATGGCAGCTCTTTCAAGAATTGCTAGCGGTACACATCGACAAATTCAAATTCAGCCTAACGACACGGTTGTCTTCTCGTCTTCTCCGATTCCGGGTAACACGAGCAGCGTTAACCGCACAATTAATTTATTGTTCCGCGCTGGTGCAGATGTTATTCACGGATCACTTAACAATATCCATACATCAGGTCACGGTTCAGAGCCTGAAAATAAATTGATGTTACGTTTGATCAAGCCTAAATACTTTATGCCAATACACGGTGAATTTCGTATGTTAAAGACGCATGCTGGTTTAGCGGTTGAATGTGATGTTCCGTTAGAAAATACGTTTATTATGGAAAACGGTGAAGTTCTTGCTTTAGGGCAAGATGAAGCTTCTATCGCAGGTCGCGTCCCTTCTGGTGATGTTTACATTGACGGTAGTGGAATCGGCGATATCGGTAATATTGTATTACGTGATCGTCGTGTGCTTTCTGAAGAAGGCTTAGTTATTGTTGTTGTAAGTGTCGATATGCAGAAAAACAAAATGGTTTCAGGTCCTGATATCATTTCACGTGGATTTGTTTATATGCGTGAGTCAGGCACTATGATTTATGAAGCACAACAAATGCTAAACCGCCATTTGAACAAAAAAATACACAGTAAAAATACAGATTGGGCAGAATTAAAAAATGACATTTCTGATGTTCTTGGACCGTATTTATACGAAAAAACAAAACGTCGTCCGATGATTTTACCAGTAATTATGGAAGTGTAATTTTAAAAGGTGTGTGGGATTAATTTCCCACACACCTTTTCTTATTCTTCATGTTGGCATATTAAAAGACCTGTAAAGATTCTTATCCTTTACAGGTCTTTTAATCAATTCATTACTTTTTTTTCAAAGCGATTAATATCCGCATCCGAGCCAATAATGATTAAAATGTCTTCTTGTTCGATTTCCATATCTGCTTGCGGAGAAACGATGATGTCGTCTCCTCTTTTAATGGCTACAATGTTAATTCCATAACGAGCTCTTATATCCAGTCCAATCAATGTATATCCGGTCAATTTATTGTTTACTTTGATTTCCATAATTGAATGCTCATCTGATAACTCTAAATAATCGAGTACATTATTCGAAAGAATATTATGAGCAATTCGTATGCCCATGTCACGTTCTGGATGAACTACTTTATCTGCACCAATTTTGTGTAATACTTTAGCGTGGTAATCATTTTGGGCTTTTACCGTAATTTTTTTTACGCCAATTTCTTTTAACATCAACGTTGTTAAAATACTCGCTTGAATGTTTTCACCAATTGCCACAATAACATGTTCAAAGTTACGGATTCCTAATGACTTCAAGACTGACTCGTCTGTAGTATCTGCTACAACAGCTTGTGTAGCAATTGAAGAAAATTCATCCACTCGTTCGGAGTCTTTATCAATTGCCATTACATCTGCATCTTGTTCAATCAATTCACGTACAATGCTTCCGCCAAAACGGCCAAGTCCTATGACTACAAATTCTTTTTTCATACTCATCCTCCAACTGTTCAAGTGGCTTTATTTTACCATAGATAATTCTATTTACAGCATCGACTTTTGAAAAATGGTGTTCGTTGTTGCTTTAGGGAAGCTTTTTCAAAGCCAAGAGATGGTCGTATTTCGTAAACTATCATTTTCAAACAAAAACCCCGCTCATCGGCGGGGATCTAACGGACGTTTCGGGCGATTTTCGCAGTATTCACAGCTAATATCCGTACAAGGTTCTTCACGCCATTCATTGCAACTCGCGCAGTAACTTGCATCAAATTCATCATCAAATGTTAGTGCGTCTAAGCATGTATGGCAATACGTATGAACATCCATCCAGTTGATAAATCGTTTGTTGGCCACAAGATACAAACCTTGCTGATCTTGTTTATAGTTCATAATCGAAGGTTTTTGAATGACCCGATTTTTAGGGTCAAGAAAGAAATTCATTTTTCCGTTCACTTTTATCACTCCTAGAGTTTGGGTCTAACTAGTATATTTCTATGCATTTACTATATGAGTTGGAATAAAGAAATTATTTTAAGTGGCGCGCCGCTTAGCCTCGAGCGACCATGTACAAATATCGTACCACCCAGAGATAAAATAGAGAATGGCATTAGCCAATTTGCATTTGTGTAACTACTTTTTTAACGTAGTTCTATCTTATCATTATTCTTTCAACTAGTTGCAACTTCACACTTTCTCTATGATAGTAAAAACTACTGGTAAATAGCAATAGATAAAACCTCATAACACAAATAAATTTTAACTTGAAAAATGTCATCTGTTTCGTATAATGAATATATGCTATTAGTAAACTAAAAGTATATTTTAACTAAACTTTCGGCAATTTTAAATTACGAGAATCGAGGAGAATTTTGGTGAACATCGGAACAAAAATTAAACGCCTTCGATTAAAAAACGGATTGACACAAGAAGAGTTAGGCAAACGAACAGATTTGAGCAAAGGATTTATTTCTCAACTAGAACGAGATGCAAATTCTCCTTCTATTGAAACGTTTTTCACTTTACTAGAAGTACTTGGAACGACACCAAAAGATTTTTTTGCTGATGAGCATAACGTTAAAGTTGTTTATTCAACAACTGACCACACAGCCCATGTTGACCCAGTAGCAGGGTATGAAATCGAATGGCTGATTCCTACTTCAAACGAAAAAGAAATGGAGCCTGTCTTTTTGACGTTGCAGTCAAAAGGGACTTTTAAAAAATTCGAACCATCCTCTTCTGAAACTTTTATTTACGTTTTAGAAGGTCAGGTCTTGCTTCAAATTGGCGATCATCGCTATACTGCTTTTGCAGGAGATTCTATTTACTATGAAGCAAAAGATCACCATCAATTGATGAATAATTATGATGGAGTATCCGAGATCATCATTGTTACTACGCAATCTTATTTATAATTTAGGAGGGATTTTATGACCGAAATACCTATCATTCAATTTGAAAATGTTACACAAACATATGAAGGTGCTGGCAATGTATTAAATAATGTTAGCTTTAGACTAGAGAGAGGAAAATTCTACACACTTTTAGGTCCATCTGGTTGCGGAAAAACTACTATACTGCGCTTAATTGCAGGTTTCAACACGCCTACTAGTGGCGATATTTATATCGAAAACAAAAAGATGAACAAAGTTCCAGCAAATCAACGTCAAGTTAACACTGTATTTCAAGATTATGCTCTTTTTCCTCATTTAAATGTTTTCGAAAATGTTGCTTTTGGTTTGCGTATTAAAAAAATAAAAAATGCAGAAGTAGAACGACGCGTTAAAGAAGCATTAGCTTTTGTCAATTTACAAGGCTATGAAAAAAGAGAAATTCCAGAAATGTCTGGTGGTCAGCGTCAGCGTGTTGCAATTGCTAGAGCTATCATTAATGACCCAGAAGTTATTCTTCTCGATGAGCCACTATCTGCACTGGATTTAAAATTGCGTACAGAAATGCAGTATGAGTTACGTGAACTTCAACAACGTCTGGGCAAAACTTTTGTTTTTGTCACGCACGATCAAGAAGAAGCGCTTGCGATGTCTGATGAAATTTTTGTTATGAATGCAGGCCAAATTCAACAAAGTGGTACACCAATGGATATTTATGATGAACCAATCAACCGGTTTGTAGCGGATTTTATTGGCGAATCCAATATCGTCAGCGGCGAAATGATGGCCGATTACCAAGTGCGTTTTGTAAACAAAGTATTTGAATGCGTGGATGCAGGATTAAACCCGAATGAACAAGTAGAAATTGTCATCCGTCCAGAAGATTTAGAAATCACTTCGAGCGGTACTGGTAAAATGACTGTAACAGTAGATACGCAATTATTTAGAGGTGTTCACTTTGAAATTTCGACGATTGACGAAGTCGGCAATGAATGGCTTGTTCACTCAACTAAAAAAGTAAAAGTTGGTTCACAAATCGGCTTGGATTTCTCGCCAGAAGCTATTCATGTTATGCGTTTAAACGAGTCTGAAGAAGCGTTTGATGCACGTTTGGAGTCCTACGGAGCAACCGCTAATGAAAGATAATCCATCGCGTCCGTTATATCTTGTTCCTTATTATTTGTGGATTGCCTTATTTGTTATCACGCCAATTGCGCTGATCTTCTATTTTTCTTTTTTAGATTTGACTGGTGCTTTTACACTTGAAAACTACAAAAACTTCTTTTCTTCCGTTTATTTGCGGATGACTTTGAGTTCTTTCTGGTATGCATTCGTGATTACACTAATTACCGTTATTATCGCTTATCCGACAGCTTATTGGTTAACTAAAACAAAGCACAAACAATTATGGCTTTTGCTGATTATAATTCCTTCATGGATCAACCTGTTGCTGAAAGCTTATGCGTTTATCGGGATATTTGGACTGTATGGCCCTGCCAACAAGCTCTTGCAAACGCTTGGCGCTGGACCATGGCAAATTTTGTTTACTGACTTCAGCTTTATCTTTGTTGCAGTTTATATTTTCATTCCATTTATGGTTTTGCCGATTTTTAACTCGTTGGATAAAATCAATCCTGCTTTAATTGATGCGTCACGGGATTTAGGTGCTTCATCTTTCACAACTTTTAGACGCGTCATTTTCCCATTAGCCATTAACGGAGTAAAATCTGGCATACAAGCAGTATTTATCCCCGCCTTATCGCTTTTTGTTATTACGCGATTGATTGCAGGAAACAAGGTGATTACACTCGGAACAGCAATTGAACAACAATTTCTTGTTACTCAAAACTGGGGCATGGGTTCAACGATTGCTGTATTCCTAATCTTATTTATGATCATTATTATGATGGTAACAGGACAGAAAGAAAAAGGAGGCTCTTACAATGGCAAAACTAAGTAAGTCTGCAAAAATCTACTTAACACTAGTTTTTGCCGTTCTGTATGCGCCTATTTTCTACCTGATTTTCTATTCCTTTAACAGTGGTGGTACAATGTCGAGTTTTGAAGGATTTACCTGGGAACATTACGGAGCTGTGTTTAACGATACTCGGTTGTTAATTATTTTAATGAACACGGTGATTATTGCGTTATTATCATCTCTTTTTTCAACCGCTATCGGCGTTCTCGGTGCAATTGGCATCGTCTTTTTACGGAATCGCAAAACACGTAATACTGTTTTATCGTTAAATACAATCTTAATCGTTAGTCCCGATGTTATCATTGGAGCTTCTTTTCTAATTTTGTTCACAATGATTGGCGTCAAGCTCGGCTTTGCTTCGGTTCTCATTTCACATATCGCATTTAGTATTCCGATTGTGGTCATTATGGTTTTGCCGAAGTTACAGGAAATGAGTACGTCATTGATTGATGCGGCAACCGACCTTGGTGCATCAAAACGTGATATTTTGACACGTGTCATCATTCCGTATATTAAGCCAGGTATTTTCGCAGGATTTTTCTTAGCGCTGACGTACTCATTGGATGATTTTGCAGTGACTTTCTTTGTTACTGGAAATGGGTTTTCTACTTTGTCGATTGAGATTTATTCAATGGCACGTGCTGGAATTACGTTAACGATCAATGCTCTTTCGGCTTTAATATTCGTTGTTACGCTTGGCCTCGTTCTTGGTTATTATTTCTTTAATCAACGTACAGGTCAATCCCCTGGAACAGGAGGTGCTAAACTATGAAAGAAATAACGAGAGCTGCAATCGCCATTTTATTGATGTCAGGTATTTTATTATATGTTGTCGATGTCATGGAAAAAAGTTCGGCAACTTCTGGTGGCGGAACAATTTCCGTCTATAACTGGGGCGAATACATTGATCCCGGACTTATAAAACAATTTGAAGAAGAAACCAATATTTCGGTTGTTTACGAAACATTCGATTCCAACGAATCAATGATGACTAAAATTGAACAAGGCGGCACAACTTATGATGTTGCTGTTCCTTCTGAATATGCAATTGAAAAAATGAAAGAAAACAACTTGCTGCAACCGATTGATCAAAAACTCATTCCTAATTTATCTAATATTGATCCTTATTTTCTTGATCTTCCGTTTGACCCGGGTAATGAATACTCAATTCCTTATTTTTGGGGAACTGTTGGCATTGCGTTTAACCCCACTTTGCTAGAAGGGCAAACGTTTAAACGTTGGGATGACTTATGGAATCCGACACTTGAGCAAGAAGTCATTCTAGTCGATAGTGCTCGTGAAGTGATTGGTTTGGGTCTAAACAGTCTTGGCTATTCATTAAATTCAACCGATATGAATGAATTGCGAGAAGCGACAAATAAGTTGAAAATGATGGGACCAAATGTTAAAGCCATTATCGGTGATGAAATCGTTGAAATGATGCGCCGTGAAGAAGCGGCTGTAGCTGTCATTTGGTCTGGACAAGCTGCAGACGTCATGTGGGTCAATGAAGACATTGATTTTGTTGTTCCAGAAGAAGGTTCAAATTTGTGGTTTGATAATATGATCATTCCAAAAACAGCTGACAACATCGAAGGTGCTCATGCGTTTATCAACTTTATGTTAGATCCCGAAGTTGCTGCTCAAAACGCAGATTATGTAGGATACTCGACTCCTAACGAAAAAGCGATTGCTTTGATGGACCCAGAAGTAACAGGAGATACACGGTTTTATCCACCTGAAGAACTTCGAGAGCGACTGGAAGTCTACGAAAACTTAGGACTTGAGATGCTTGGTACTTATAATGAGTTATTTTTAGAATTTAAAATGGATATGGAAAACTGACAGGCAGAACGTTTGCCTGTTTTTTTTTTGCTTTTTGGGGTATAGTATGTAGATTCTAAAGACTGAAATTTAGCAATACGAAATAATAACGAAAGAAGGTCTCTCTATGGCCGTACAATCAAATAAATCAGCGCTTTATGTGTTGATGTTCAATATGTTTATTGCGATGAGCGGTATTGGATTGATCATTCCGATTATGCCTGCTTATTTAGATACATTCGGTGTCGCAGGTCAAGCACTCGGTACATTAATCGCTACTTTTGCTTTAGCACAGTTCTTATTTTCCCCTCTTTCGGGTCAGCTTTCTGATAAATACGGTCGTAAGAAACTAATTATCTTTGGATTGATTGTCTTTGGTTTGTCTCAACTTGCATTCGGTGTGTCTACTGATTTATGGATGCTTTATGTTGCTCGTTTTTTTAGTGGACTAGGAGCGGCATTCCTGATTCCTCCGATGATGGCATTTGTTGCAGATATTACGACATACGAAGAACGAGGTAAAGGCATGGGTCTTCTCGGAGCTTCCATGTCTCTCGGCTTTATGATTGGTCCTGGTATTGGTGGATTTTTAGCAGAAGTTAGCATTCAATTTCCATTTTATATTGCTACTGCTGTTGCGTTAATTGCGGCGTTTATCTCTTTTGCCGTGCTACCCAATGTCGTGCCACCGATTCAAGCAGCTGGTACAAAATCCGAAAATTTGCTTCAACAAATGAAGCGATCTACTTATACCCCCTATTTTGTCATGTTATTGGTTATGTTCATCTTCGCTTTTGGTTTATCCAACTTCCAATCGACCATCGCTTTATACGCTGATAAGAAATTTGGTTTCACACCGAAAGAAATTGCTGTTTTAATAACAGTCGGTGGATTTGTGGGAGTTATTGTTCAAACATTTGTGATTGACAAACTCTTTAAACGTTTCGGTGAGATGAAAGTTATTTTGGTTAACCTTCTACTATCAGCAGCTGGAATGATTGGTATTTTGTTTGTCAGTTCTTTCTATGCAATTCTTTTAGTATCAGCCGTGTTTTTCACCGCTGCATCACTACTTCGCCCTGCTATCAATACTTTAATTTCAAAACTAGCAGGTGATGAACAAGGCTTTGCAGCGGGCATGAATAACGCTTATATGAGCTTGGGCAATATGATTGGTCCTGCACTCGCTGGTATTCTTTTCGATATTGATATGAGCTATCCTTATATTTTAGGAACTGCTATTTTAATCACTTGTTTCTTTATCGCCAATACATGGTCGATGCGAAAACAGCAACTTTTGGCCACGAGCCGCAGTTAAAAAAACAGTAGTCCGAACCTTAAAGGTCTGAGCTACTGTTTTTTAGTGGAAAAAATACAAAGGAGTTATTTTTTACTTTTCGCTTTTATTAATTGATCAATTGCCGTAGGCGAAGAACCTTCTTCTTTTGCGGCTTTTCTTTTCACTATAAGTGCTGGAAGTCCAAAACGACGAAGTGTAATATCTGTAAAAAACAAAATCATGGCTACAACTAACAAAATCAGTCGGATTGGTCGAATAGTACCACTTGTGTAAGACATTTCTCGAAAAGACTCATCAAGTGTATCTAGTACCTTTCCACCTGTCCGCTCAGCTAGCGTTGTCATTAGCGACATGTTTGCCGCTGCTGTTTGGTATTCGTCACCATAAGGGATCGTTAAGCCCGTTTTATAAGCAGCTCCGGTTTCGTTACTGATACTAAAAAACACCAGTCCAGGGTCTGTCTCAATTTTAACATCTACTTTTCCGGGTGCTACTGGCTCTGTCTGTAACGGAATCTCATTGCCTTGTTCATCTACTACAGCGACCGTTAAAATTGCTGAGCTGTGTGTCGGGTCTTCTACCGTATAAACGCTTTGCTCTTTTCGAACTACAGAAAAAGGAATTTCTCCAAACCCTGGCTGCAGTTCAGCTGCACTCCGATTCCAAAAATCTGGCCAATTAGCCCAACTCTGAAAATCTCCACTCCATGCCCCGCTGCCGGAGGTAAAGGCAATTGTTTTTCCAAGCCCGTAATTCCAACTGGCCAGTACAGGATCTTCTTCTTCACTTTCGAGTGCTACTAAAGCCGTACTTTTCGCAGTCGTTGCAATATACGTATTTAGTTGCGGAACGCCTTCTGCAAATAAAGGACTCCATTTGCTGTCGTAAACAACCGGATAAAATGGCTTATCAACAATATAAGTTCGTGACATCATAATTGTCTCACGGGATAAAATAGCTGGAATTGTTGTAGCATCTATCACATCGTAAAAGCGTCCACTTCCTGTATCAGCTAGTTGTTCTAGTAAATTCCGATCTGCATCTTGACCGATAGAAACAGTCGATAAAGTAATATTATTTTCTTTCCCGTTTCCGATTAATGCATCGTAATCATTGGATGTAGCTGACTGTCCATCTGTTAATAGAATAATATGCTTTCGTTGCAGTTTTAAATCTTCTAGTTCCATATAGGCCTGCTGCAAAGAACGGTAAATTTCAGTTCCGCCACCTGGTGTAATACTCAAAATCTTGTCTACTGCTTTTTCAGGATCAGCTACTTTAGCTGTCGGCAAAATTTCCCATGGTTTATCATCAAATGCGATTACGCCTAATGTATCATCAGGTCGTAAAAGTTCAACAGAACGAGCCGCCGCTTCTTTTGCTAGTTCCATTTTCATGCCCATCATACTTCCTGAACGATCCATAACAATCATTAACCCAAGTGAAGGCAATTCATGCTTGCCTTTGACTTCCATTTCGACTGGTAATAAACGTTCGATAGGGGTTTTGAAATAACCACCTAAACCAAAACTTTGATCGCCGCCGATCATCATAAATCCAACACCAAATTGCCTAACAGCTTGTTCAATAATCGCCATTTGTTGTTCTCCTACTGATGTTCCCGAGACGTTATCGAAAATAATCGAATCATATCGAAGAATCGCAGACAAACTGCTTGGCAATTGTTCAGCAGCTAGTTCTGTTACACCTAGATTATTCGTATCCAATAACCCAGGAATGGGACTTGGAACACCGCCGTTAACGACTAGTACTTCTGGATTGCCAGAAACTTCGGTGATGCTAAACAATGAATTGTTTTCAAGATACGTGTCTTCCGCTGTTTCCAGCCGCACTTCATACTTTTGAAGCCCTTCTGAGTTAGCAGGATACGAATAGCTATAAATGTTTTGACCTTCTACCACTTTGACCTTTTTACTATCCAACTCTTTGTCATTGGCAGAAAAAATGAGTTTAGCTTCTGATTCGGTATCTGAATCCACAGCTATAGTAAAGATTTGCGATTCACCTAAAAATGCGCGTGAAGGCGTGTCAAAACGACTAACTGCCATATCATTTTTGGCAATTTGGTGGACTGGCCATATATCTACTTGCAAGCGGTCAGACTCTAGTCGATTTAAACTTTCGATAGCAGACGACTGTGTTTCATTGCCATCCGTTAAAACGACAAGTCTCGTCGCTAAGTCGGTATCTCCACTATTTGAAGCGAGCTCTAAGGCACGTGCGATATTCGTATTGCCACTTTTCCCGATAGTCAATTCAGCCGGTAACGCTTGAGGGTCTTTTGTCATTGGCATTAGACTTTGAAAATCCTCCGCAAAGGTGTAGACCGCTACTGATTGATAATCTTTTTTAGCTTCTAGTGCTTCTTCGATCGTTATTGCCATTTCTGTTTCCATTCCTTCTAGAGATGCAGAACGATCCATTAGAAAAATTACTTGCTCTTCTTTTACAGGACTGAATAGCGAAGGAGCTGCTAACGCAAATATCAAAAAAGAGACAGCGATCGTTCTTAAAATAAAAACAGTTTTCATCATGTTAGAACTCATAGATAACTGTTTAAATGCAAACCAACCAAAATAAAACAGTGCAGGAATGAGTAAAAGGAGCCAAATGGGCTTATCGAGTTGCAATTCCACGACGGTATACCTCCCATTCCAAAACAAGTAACAGCAAAATTAGGCCGAGCAAATACGGTACAAAAGAAAAACGAACGGTATCTTGTACAGCTTTAGCTTGCCCTATTGAATAAGAAGAACCAGCTACAAGTATTTTTTCTTGTGACGTTAGTTGCACAATCAGAGTCATAGTTTTTTCGTCACCAACCACTTGGTAAACGCCTGGTTCGTTAGGTGCTATAAACGGTCCACTCCCCTCAATATAGGAATGGCTATAAGCAGCATCTCGGAAAACTTCCCACTCTCCCGTTGTTGAAGCTAGCGAAACAGATCGATGCTCGTTTGGTTGAAAAATCCCAAGAAATTCCGCATCGCCTGACAAACTTTCCATAGCGCTCCACAAAAATAATGGAAATGAAGGAGAAAGCGGCCAATCAGTCATTTGGACATCTGCCAAAACGATCAAATCTCCTTTTGGAGAAACTTGAATAAATGGATGGTCATCTATTGTGGCGATGGTTTCATAGCCTTCAAATGGTGGATACAGTTGCGAAACATAAACCTCATCTAATGAAGCGTATGTAAAAAGTGGATGTGGTTTGGTTTCGATTTGCCCCGTTACTTCAAAAGAATTTTCATCGTTACGGCCAAATAATAAAATAGGTGTTGTTCCTTCAAGCAAATCACGTTGATTGGTGACCAGTGGCAATCCAGCATTTGGCTGCAATTGAGTTGATTCGGCTAAACTAACATCTAAATCAAGTGAACGAAAACCGCTTGCGATTAGTTCATGCAGCGACGAATCAATGATAACCGCATTCGCAGGGGGCGCTATATACGTAGCCATTGTGTTATCTGTAGTATAATCATCTGATACGTCTACTTTTGCTTGCCATAACTTTTCGTTTGGCAACTCTTCAAAAGGCACGAGTAGCTCTTCAGCAGCTTTAAGCTCTACTTCTACTGCTTTTTCAAAGTTTCCAGCCGATAACCCTACAGTCGCATTCATGGACTCTTCACTATTATTCACTAACTGAACAATGCCTCGTATACCTTTATCCGTTTTTGAAAGACCAAATTGACCAATAGCTACATTATTCAATGTTTCTGAAAAGCCATGAACTTCATAGCGTTGACCGGTTTTATTGGCAAGCACGGCGCGGTCCAAGCTGTCTGTAAAAATGTGAATGATCGTTGAGTCGTTAGTCGCCAATGTATCCGCAAATAAAATTGTTTGTTCAATTTCGGCATTTTCATAGCTTACGACCAGTAGGTCAATTGCTTTCCTGACTCGCTCAAAGTCTGGCTCGTTACGAATGACGACTTCCGGGCTAATTCCCGTCGTCACAATGGTGACGGGTTTACCTCCTGCTTGTGATGCCATTTTTTTCATGTTGGCTTGCTGCTTTTCAAAATACGTTGGAGAACCGGCTAGCATCGTCGCTGACGTATCCACAATAAAAATAAAGTCATTACCAGCTAATGTTTCCGATTCGCTAAAAGGCTCGATTAATGCAATCACACAAAACACTAATGCTGCCAATTGGAGATAAAACAATAAATGATGCTGCAATTTTTTTAAATAAGGAGAAGCTTGCAACTCTTTCATTCGTTCTTGCCAAAACAAAGTCGAAGAAACAGGCTGGTCTTTGTATTTTTTTCTAAAGAAATAATAAAGAATGACGGCTAGCGGCATAATTGCCGTCCAAATCATTGTCCAATTTGCTGCTCCCATGCCGCTTCACCTCACCCAATCCAATTTTTTCGTATCATTTGATGAAATAACACTTGTTCGATTCCGTCTTCTACATGTACCGGCAAATAAGCAATGCCATAAGTGCGACAAAGAGATTCCAAACCTTTACTGTGCAGTTCGCTTTGCTTTTGGTATGCACGAAGCGCTTCTTCTGTCACCGTCACACTCGTTACTTGCTGCGTTTCATCGTCGATAAAACGCAAATCACCTTTATAAAACGGCAATCGTTCGTCTTGTGTAGTCAGATGAATAAACCGAATATCATGCGCAAAGGCAGGTGCTTGTTTGAAAAATACGTGCCAGTCTTCAAGTGACTCCAACCCATCTGATACGATGAATAACACCGTAGAATCTTTTGCGGCATGAAAACTTGCTTGACGCGCAAACGACAAGTTTTGAGGGTCTGGCATAGCGGACACAAAATGTTCGAACAGCTTTTTAGCTGATTTTCCTTTTTTTCGAAAAGGGATCATTTTTTTTTGCCCAGCTGAAACCGTTAAGCGGTCATCACTTCCTAACACTATTAATCCTAATGAAAACGCTAGTTGTTTCGCAAATAGCCATTTATTGTCCATTGATTTTGAACTATCAAGCAAGATGTGAATACGCATTTCTTGTTCATCTAAAAAACGTTTGATATAGACGCGTTCAGTTCGTGCGTAAACGTTCCAGTCAATATGGCGGACGTCGTCTCCTGGGTGGTATTCACGAAAATCAGAAAAATCAAGTGAACTACCAAAACGCATTGACCGGTGAGAACCTTTATGATGCCCCTTGATTTTTGCTTTTGTGCCAATGGCATAGCGACTAAGACGTGAGCC
The DNA here is from genome assembly GCA_038243515.1 of Caryophanales bacterium. Classification (GTDB taxonomy): domain Bacteria; phylum Bacillota; class Bacilli; order Bacillales_A; family Planococcaceae; genus Planococcus. The sequence continues at coordinate 55,829 of JBBSRA010000001.1, read as the reverse complement.
CCAATCAGCTGGTAAATTTAATAACGTCATTTCAATACGCCTTTTCCTGCTGCGCTCAGCACGATATCGATCAACTCATCCGCATTTTTACCCACTGCTTCTGCTTCATAATTTAATAACAAGCGGTGCCTCAATACCGGTTTTGCCACATGTTTTAAATCGCTAATCGACACATGGTAACGGCCTTCCATTAACGCACGTGCTTTTGCTAAGCGAATCAAACTTTGAAGACCACGTGGACCACTACCGTATTGAACGTATTGTTGAATCGCCTCGTGTTCTGAATGTTCAGGATGCGTGCTTTGAATCATATCGACAGCTACCATCAAAATATCTTCTGCCATCAATACTTCTTTCACCATTTCTTGTGCATCAATTAAACTAACAGTATTCATTTTTTTACTGAGATGAATTGTCTGAGATCCCGTTGTTCTGCGGCTAATTTCCGCAAGCTCATCACGACTTGGATAAGCAACAAGAATTTTGCAAAGAAAACGGTCCATTTGCGCTTCTGGCAATGGATACGTCCCTTCCATTTCAATAGGATTTTGTGTTGCCAAAACGAAAAATGGTCGCGCCATTTTTTTCGTGTCTCCAAGTATGGTTACTGTTTTTTCTCCCATGGCTTCAAGTAGCGCACTTTGAGTTTTGGGTGTGGCTCGGTTAATTTCATCCGCTAGCACCATTTGATGAAATATCGGGCCTTCACGAAAAGTAAATTGCTGTCGTCCTTGTGCATCCCGTTCAATAAGACTCGTCCCAGTAATATCCGAAGGCATTAAATCAGGTGTAAATTGAATTCTTGAAAACGACAAATCGAGCACATCCGAAATGGTTCGAATCAACATTGTTTTACCAAGTCCAGGCAATCCTTCTAGTAAGGCATGACCATCTGCTAAAATAGCGTATAGCGAAAAATCAACAGCACTATCTTGCCCAACAATAAAACGTCCAATTTCTACTTTTACTTCTTGAAGCAATTGACTCATTTCAGTAAATTGATCGGTTGTGTAAGTCATGTGAACCCTCTTTTCTATTTGTCGGTTTCAATATCTGTAAAGTATTGTTCTACAATGATTTGCAAATCAGGCGGTAATTGCAGACGCTCCGCACTGGAGAAATATGAAGTCGAGTAATCCCCCACTACGTCTGCATAAGGCTGAACCGTTCCTTTTGTCGCGGGAACAGCACCGTACTGTTCGCCAGCAGCTTCGCCTTCGCCTACTTTTCCGCTATCGACTGCGGTATCACCTTGTCCTCCAATTCGAGAAGGTACAGTTAAGAGATTCCGACTGCCTTGACCTTTACCAGCTCCACTGCCTTGACCAGCACCTTGGCCATTACTTTGACCTTGCCCCTGTCCTTGACCTTGGCCCTGTCCCTTACCCTGTCCTTGGCCTTGACCCTGTCCTTGACCCTGTCCTTGTTCTTGTCCTTGGTTTTGGGATTGGCTATTTTCTGAACTGGTTTCTGAACCTTCAGCTTTTCCAGTAGTTTCGCTTTCTTCATTTTCTGAAGCTTGTCCATCGGAACTAGATTCTCCGGCTCTAGCATCAGAAGATGGTCTTTCAGAAGAACTATTTTCTTTACTGCTATTAGACTGTTCGCGCTTTGCAATGGTTTGTTGCAATGGAAATGCTACGGGTTTGCCCATATTACTTAAAGCAGTTTGGGTATTCCCAGCTTTTTCGGCTAACTGTTCAGAAGCTTTTTCGATATCTTCACTAATTTCTTTGGCATCCGGATTTTTGCCTTCTGTTAATTGTCGTTTTTTCAACTCCAACTCTTTTTGTTTTTTGACGATTTCTTTTAATATAGCTTCTGGATTTTCTTTTTCTTCGATTGTTGCTTTTAATGCATCCAGTTCTTTTTTAACCACTTTTGTTTCTGCTTGTTTTTTTATTTCATCGATTTCTTTTTTGATGTCTTCTACCAATTCGATTTCCTTTTCTACATCATTTGCTTGGTTTTGCAGATTACTAGGAAAGACTAAAAGCAAAACCATTAACGTTACGCTAATGACCGCTCCAATTAACCATTTAGGACGCAACCAAAATTTAGGCTCTCTGCGGAATAATTGGTAGCTATATGGAATGGTTTTCACCGTTTTATGCGTCAATTCTTCAGTTAATGCGTTACGCTCTGTCAGCTTCCATACCGTCAGCAATTGATTATGAGGTGTAAAACGATCTAGTTCTTGTACGGCTTGCTGTATATTGGGCAATCCTTTGATCGACAATAAAATCCAACCCATCACCACAACCAGTCCTGCTACATATGCATAAAATTCATAATAAGGAAGCACGAACAATCGTGATATTAAGAGCAATGATGTAGCTAAAGATAGACCTGCAAATAACGCAAATTGAAAACTGCGACTGATATGAAGCGTTTTTAAGAGCCGCTCAACTTTTTTGACGTATTTACGAATGTCACGATTGTTCATGGAAATCCCTCCTTATTTGTATTTAGTCATATTGACACGCAATTTTTTGACAGCTAACAAAAGACAGCTAGCTGATACGAAAACATAAAAAATAGCATAGCCGATCCATAACGGAATGGGCACCATCGTCAAACTTTGCAATTGTTCTTCCATTGGTGGTTGCAACAAAGTGAGCAACACAGCCGGTGGATTAATCGTTGCCCAAAAGTGAGCAACTGGCGATATTGACGGTGTTGTGGAACCTAGTTGAGAAAGTTGAACCGAAATCAATAAGAAAAAGGCAGTGACGCCCGCGATAAAAATCATTGCTCCATACGTTGCGATAATCGCCACAATCGTTTTACGAATCAAAGTTGATAGCATCACACCGATACTTGCGATTGCCAGTAACGTCAGCATATAAAACAAGAAGATGAAAAACAACTGACTAGGTGAAACGCCTCCATATAAAAATACTAAACTATAAATCGGCAAGCCTGAAACAATCATTAGTAATAGAAAAGCGATAGATGACGTCATTTTCCCAAAAATAATTTGGAACGAAGTTTGAGATGTTGTCAGTAAAATATTCAAGGTTTGTTTTTCACGTTCTGTACTAATTGTCCCTGCTGTTAATGCTGGCGTAATGAACAAAATCAATCCTAATTGAATATATGTCATAATGCTAAATAGCATAAAACTTTCATCTGGACGGAAAAAACCACTACCTGTTAAGGATGTAGCCAGAAAGATAAACCCAAAAACAAAGACGCTCATTGCGATCAAATAAAACAAAATACCGGTAAAGCTTTTCAAGTTACGGAATCGCAATTTCAATTCTTTGACCAGCACTGGATTGGTAAAAAGGGTTTTCATCCGATTTCCACTCCTTTTGTAATCGCCATAAAGACATCTTCTAAATCAGTTTCTTCTTCTGAAAATGATAAAATCGGTAATTTTTGATGGATGGCACGTTGCAATAGCTGAAGCTGGTCTTCTTCTGTTCCACGATAGAAAAACTGAAGCGTATTTTTATCATGTTGTTCTTCTATTTGAGACACAAATGGGTCCATTTCAAAAAATGAAACGACGGCTTCCATATTGCCTACTATTTTGACACGAAGTACTTTTTCACTTTGAAGTTGTGCTTGAATGTCATGTACGGATCCTTGTGCTATTAATTTGCCATTATCAATAACGCCAATACTGTCGCACATCTCAGCGAGTTCCGGAAGAATATGAGAAGAAATCAAGATGGTTTTGCCCATCGCTTTAAGCTCGCGTAATATGTCTCTCATTTCGACTCGTGCACGTGGATCTAGTCCTGAAGCAGGCTCGTCTAGTATTAATATTTTCGGATCATGAATCAACGCCCGTGCTAAACATAAACGTTGCTTCATGCCACGAGACAATAAATCGACATAATCATAGCGCTTATGTTCTAAGTTAACTAATTCTAAAAGCTTAGGGATTAATACGGCGCGTTCTTTTGGTTTGATGCCGTAGCTCGCTCCATAAAAATCTAGGTACTCGTCGGTTTTTAATTGGTCGTACACTCCGAAGAAATCAGGCATATACCCAATTTGTTTCCGTACTTCTTGCGGGTTTTTAGTTACACTTATGCCATTTATAAATGCATCGCCTGCTGTTGGTTGAAGAAGCGTTGCCAAAATCGAAAAAGTTGTTGATTTCCCCGCTCCGTTTGCACCCACAAAACCAAACACTGTGCTATCTTCTACCACTAAATTTAAATCCTGTAAGGCATAAAACGATCCGTATTTCTTTGTTAATCCAATTGTTTCAATCACGGAGCAATCACTCCTTTCAATTTCACTTTCGGTACAACCACTTCAGGATCTCCTGTACTTTCGGTAACAGTTAACTTCAGTTTAATTGTGCCTTCAGGACTTATATACTCTTTTGCTTTGTCACTAAATTTTCGATTGGATTCGGTAATTTCTTCGTAACTTTTACTGTCATTATTCAATATGCTAACAGAGACATTTCGTGCTGTTTTTGTAAGCGTTAACTCGGTCCATGTAGATTTTTTAAAATCAATATCTTCTGGCAATGTATAAGTCATATCGAACTCGCCAGGCTCAAAATAGTAAAGATACGGATCATTTGAAACATTTTCAAAATACCCACCATTATTGACGCTCGTTAAAGCCATTGTAAACGCATCAACATTTAATGTGATGTCGCCTCTTAATGTTAATTCTGGTTTAAAACTTTGTGCGATAAGATGTACCGATTCTACAGATGCGCGTTGATTTTCAAGCGTGATTGGTACGATGGCATCTTTCGTATAAGCGATCACATAAGGTGATTTTCCATTTTGCGATAATTGCTCAAATGAAGTAGAAAGTAAGGTTTGACGACGTGCTTTTTCCAACTCTTTTAAATTTGCTATTGGCTGATAGCCAAATGATTGACTAACGGATGCAGCAGGTGACAAAATAGCTGACTGAGCGGTTTCATTCACTTCTAACGTTTCTCCGGGATTCAGCTCGCCTACATCCATTAGACGAGTACCTGTCCAAATAGAAACATCTTCGACTGCAAATGGAAAATTATTCTGAATCGTTCCAGTGATTTCTCCACCTGCAACGGATAAGTCAATAGCAAAGTCACCACTGTCTTCTATATAGGATTGTCCCATAATCGATTGTACAGACCAATAACGCATATCCCGCAAAGTCATTTGATTATTAGTGGCCCCTTTTTCCAAAATAGCTGAAAGGTAAGGTTGTGTTGATGAAAACTCACTAGCTAATCGACTCGTCATTGTAGTAGAAGTTGGTGCTGAAAACTGATAGTTTCCACCTCTATTTGATAACAAGGAATTGACATAATAGCCTTTTAATCCGCTATCCGCGTCTACTTCAAAAAAACCAGTTTGTTGTATTTGTGGATTTCCAATTCGGTCTTTTGCACCAAATGCGAACAACCCAATCGATGTCAGTAAAGCTACAGCCGGAATAATAAACCAAGCGTATTCTCGCTTGTCTTTTTTCTTCAGTACGATATACAGCACTGGAACCACTAATATAATATATAAAAAAACGATCGCAAGTATAAACGGTACAGATACTTCAAAGCTTTCAAAAAGCTCATTCACATTTCCTACCTCATACGTCATAGAATCGAGTATGGATTGTCCACCCATTGTATTGTAGTTTGTAGAAGTTGCCGGAAAGAAACTTGACATCATCTGGCTATAGTCTTTTTGACTGGAAACGGTTTCATCTCCAAGAGAAAAAGTCATTTGTGTAAGGCTTCCAGAGCCGATTGTCTGTGTAGCAGCAAAAACTTCACCGTCTTTTTGGAGCTTTACAGATGCTCCTTCTTTAATCTTTGCTTGAAAAACTGGTACTGCATTTTTCAATCCTGGAACTTTCGTTTCTTTAACATCAGCCAATTCTAATGGCAAATATTCACTCAAATTGCCAAGTTCCGCTTGTAAATTACTCGTTGATCCTGTGACTACGTGACCACCTTGTTGAATCCATTGCAAAACGGCTTTTTGTGTAGGTACCGGTAAATCACTATAAGCAAATTCATCAATGACTAAGTAGTCGATCATGTCCCAAGCCTGTGCTTCAGTAGGCAATGTAAATTCTTTTAGTTGATTGAGATGTAGAACTTCAATTCCTTCGCTCGCTGGAACTTTTAATTGTTTTAAAGGCGACAACCGATCTGGGTTATCCGTTAACGTCGCTACAAATAAGGACATTGACGTATAGTAGGATGGTTGTATTGTCTTCTTACCTTTAAACTTAATAGATTCTCCTTTTTCCCAACCGCCTTCAAACAAGTAAATACTTTGATCGTTAGGTCCTCCTGAATAATACATATCTGATAAACCGGATGATGCAATTTGTAAGGTTTTACTTTCTCCTTCAGCAAGTTCAATTGGTAGCGCCATACCAGCTCCAAGGTTGTAGGTCTCTGAAAAACTGAGTACCAAGTCACCAGAAAATGCTGAGCCTTCATTGGTCACTGTAAATTGAAGCGGCAATCCACTTTCGTACTTTACTTTGTTTTGAAAACCGGCACTCGAATCGATGGTGATTTGTGGTGCTGCTAAAGATGGTTGTGGCAGGATAAACAAACTGATAAAAAATACAAAAGCTAAAAATGCCAGCAAGCGTTTATGCATAGTGATCCCCCTTTTACTCGTCTCTTTATTAGTACGCTAGTAAATTAAATTAGTTCCATCTTCTCACGAGTAAATATAAATAATTTGAACCAAATAAAATCTGCTGATAATTTATCAATAAACAAATTTATAGTTTTTCAGCTCTACTTGCTCGAACATTTCTGATACAAAAAAAAACGAACAGCCAAAGCTGTCCGCTCTTATAATTGTAAAAAGAATCCGTGTAAAAATTTCGGCATGAATGTAAGAATTTTTTCGTCAGGATTTAGTTTTGAATGATGCAATCCATAAGGCGATGACACCCCTGCCCAAAACATGACGCCCGGAATTTGTTCAGTAAAGTAACCGAAATCTTCACCGGTCATCGCGGCTTTGCTTTCTATAACATGAATGTCTTCAATGCAACTGGCGTAGCGGAAGAAGTCTTTTACTAACATTTCATCGTTTTGAACTTCCAAGTAACTCGAACCATAATCGATGTTGACTTGACAGTTGTTTGCTTGTTCAACTGCATGGCAAATGGCTTCAATACGAAGTTTCATTTGACGCATCGACTCACTATCAAGTGTCCGGATAGTTCCTTCCAAACGCGCGTGTTCCGCAATAATATTTTGTACGGTTCCTGCGCTCAGTTTGCCAATTGTTAAAACGGCAGAATCCATAGGGTTCACATTTCGACTGACAACGGTTTGCAACTGCATCAACATCGAAGCAGCTGCAATTGCCATGTCTTCTGTTAAATGAGGAAAAGCCGCATGTCCACCTTTGCCGTGAAGGTCAATAAACAATTCTGATGTATTAGCGAACAATAATCCTGGTCGTGTACCCACCGTACCAACTGGTAACTCTGGTGCAATATGCAAAGCATAAATACAATCAGGTAGAAAATCTGGTTTGTCTTTTTTCAGCCATTCCCGAAAAGGCAATGCGCCACCCGGTCCTTCTTCAGCTGGTTGAAACAAAACGACTACGTCATCTTTAATGGGCTCGTCAATTAGCTTGTACAACAAACCAATCGCAATAGTCATGTGGATATCATGGCCACATGCATGCATAAATCCTGGATGCTGTGATTGAAATTCCAATTCGGTTTCTTCGGTAATCGCCAAAGCATCAATGTCTGTTCGCCAACCAATCAGTTTTGTCGGGTCTTCTCCACGCACTTTAACTGCAATTCCTGTCCGCCATTTTACAAGTTCAAGACGCTCTTGAGAAAACCGAGAAATGATGTCCAGTAAATAAGCTTGTGTTTTAGTTTCCTGAAAACCGATTTCCGGAATTTGGTGCAAAGCTCTTCTAATTTCCACTAATTCCATCGTGTTTATCATTTAAAGTTGTCTTAGTTCTTGTTTGATTTCTGTTTTTGAACGTGTTTTTGCATCCATCAATTTTAATACACGTGCTGGCGTTCCGCCCACCACTGAATTTTCAGGTACATCCTCAATAACGATAGCTCCTGCTGCAACAACTGCACCTTTACCAATACGAACGCCTTCAAGAATAACCGCGTTAGCGCCTACCATAACATCGTCTTCAATAATGACAGGAGTTGCTGATGCAGGTTCAATCACACCCGCTAGTACTGCTCCTGCTCCAATATGACAATTTTTCCCTACAGTTGCACGGCCACCCATAATAACGCCCATATCGATCATTGTACCGTCTCCGATAACCGCGCCAATATTAATAACTGCTCCCATCATAATGATGCAGTTATTACCAATTTCAACATTGTCACGAATAAAAGCGCCTGGTTCGATACGACTGTTAATTTGCTTCACATCAAGTAACGGAATTGCTGAATTTCTGCGGTCGTTTTCGACAACAGAATCTTCAATAACAAGAGCATTTGCTTGCATTGATTTTTGAATATCTGTCCATTCGCCAAATACTGTTACAGAATTGCCTTCGCCGAATACTTTAGAGTTTGTACCGTAGTCCAAATCAGCAACGCCTTGTCCTTTTATATATACTTTTACGGGTGTTGCTTTTTTTGCATTTTGTATGTATGAAATTATTTCAGTTGCATCCATCTGCTTCATTTATAAACCCTCTTTCTAATAAGTAATGGTGTTATTATATCTGATTTAGTATAAAGATTCATCCACTTCATCTTAATAAAGCGGCATGCTTTTTGACTATATCGACAAACGCTCTAACTTGTGGAAGTTCAAATGCAGATTCGTACCCAATCAGCCATGTATCTCGTGTTAATTCCAACTCTTCTTCATCGTTTGTCAACGGCATCATATGCACATCTTCAGTACCTGTTAATGTAATTGAAGGAAGAATGGCATAACCAATTCCGTTTACCGCCATTTGTTTACACGTTTCAATTTGATCTACCGTAATTTGGCGTTTTGGATTAGAAGCAAAATGCTTTTGCCACCATTGCTGAATTTCCTCATAATACGTCGAATCACTTTTAAACTGAATAAAAGGTCGCTCTGTTTGAAGAAGCTCTTCAAGTGAACGAATTTCTTTGTCTACTAAATATAGTGTATCTTTAAACAAATGCAGTTTGAGCCCTTTCCAATCTGTATGACCACGAACAATCCCAACATGAGCTTCACCTTCATAAAGAGAACGAACGATTTCTGAACTCCATCCGGTAATCAATTGGATCTTCGACTCTGGATAAAGAGTTACAAAATCTTTTAATACTTTTGGCAGCCAATTTTGACCAACAATTGTTGCACATGCAATCTTTAATGTGCCGTGCACTTTTGACGTCAAGGTGTGCAACATTTCGAATACTTCTTCTTTTTGCACGACTGTTTCATTTGCATACTGAATAATCAGTTCTCCTGCAGGAGTCGGAGACAGCCCTTTTTGAGAACGAATAAATAGTTGATGTCCCCAATCTTTTTCAATCGTTTGAAGGCGCTGGGATAAAGCGGGCTGCGAAATAAAAAGACGTTCTGCAGCTTTTCTCATATTGCCTTCTTCTGCTAATACTTTTATAATCATTTCTTCATTTGACACGGCTCTTCACTCCTTTTTCTCCACGAAGACCAAATATTAAACCAAAGCTGATAAGCGCAAAAAATGCAGTGACTAAGTAGACGTTGTCAAGTGAATCAGCTAATGCGTGCTGGAGAAACTTTAATGATTCAACAGGCATTTCAACACGAGTATCTTTGCTCAACAAATCATTGATAGAACTCAACGAATAATCTTGGCTATTGTCTGCGAAAAAACGTAAAAGTGAGCTATTTAAAATACTACCGAGTAATGCGACACCGATTGTACTTCCTAAATTCCGCATAAACATATTAGAAGCAGTCGCAGAGCCTCGTTGTTCGTATGAAACAGCAGCTTGTATCGAAACGATAAAAGCAGTACTCGTCAGCCCCATCCCTACTCCAACACAAAAACTCGATAATGCCGCCCACAACGGACCAAAGCTAGGTTGCATAAGCACAAATAACAAAGTTCCTAACACTAGAAATGCTCCACCCGTGATAGATGTTTTAAAATAACCAATTTCCAACAATAATCTCCCTGAGAAAAATGACGCCAGTGGCCAACCAATAGACATTGCAGTCAACGTAAACCCTGCAATTGCCGCAGGTTGTTCCATTACTCCAGTCACATAAGTTGGCAAATAACTTGAAATGCCAATTAAAATAACGCCTGTTGCTAATGAAACCAGATTCGCATAAAGAATGGTTTTATTTCGCCAAATTTCAAAAGGCATAATCGGATCGACAGCTTTTCGCTCTACTAAAACGAAAAGGACCAAAAACACACTACTTGCTAGCAATAAAATCAAAGACTGTACAGACAACCAATCAAATGCCACGCCGCCTTCAACTAGTAAATACAACATCGTTGATAAAGCAACCATTAATAAGACGGCTCCTTTATAATCGATTACTGGTTTTTGTTTGTTAACAGGTTCTTTCAAAAACAGCAAGACACCTAAAAGCGACAGAATTCCTAGAGGTATATTTACCCAAAACACGTACTCCCAGCCGATCGTCACAACTAGAACACCACCGATTGCCGGTCCTGTAACAGCAGAGATTCCCCAAACACTTGATAAATAACCTTGAATTTTCGCACGTTCTTCTCTTGTATAAATATCGCCCACAATGGTAGTAGCGATGGGCATAACAGCACCCGCTCCAAGTCCTTGAACAAACCGATAAAAGATAAGCTCATCCATTGAAGTTGCTAAACCACATAACAAAGAGCCTAATAGAAATAACAGCATGCCTACAGCAAATATACGCTTGCGTCCAAATATATCGGAGAGTTTTCCATAAAGTAAGACCGTTACGGTGCTCATCAGTAAATAAGCTGAGAATACCCAGCTGTATTTTGAAAATCCACCTAGTTCAGCTGCGATGCTCGGCATTGCGGTGGAGACGATGGTTGCTTCTACAGCACTGACGAACATCGCTAACATAACAGAGATTAAAACTAACGGTCTTTTTGTTTTTCCCATTAAATATCCCTCTTTTCAACTGCTTACAAAAAGAGCCTAAAGTATAGGTTAACTCCTAACTTGTGTGTACTCGCGAACCTATTTTTTAAGCATAAAAAAGGCCTCTAATAGGAGACCTTTTTTATCGTTCTTATTGTTATTTTTTCAACTGGTAAATCTGTTTTTTTAGCTGCTTTAAAACAACACGTCGTGTCAAAATACCCATAAACATTTCTTCATCATCTATGACACATAGAAAGTTTTGATTGATGACCATATCAAGCGCTTTTTGAAAACGTTCGTTGATGTGGATCAAAGGAAGATCTTTTTCCATTATTTCTTCCACACGGATATCAGAAAGCCGCTCGTATTCTATATGATCCAAACCGAGAATTGCATCAGTTATTCGTTGTGCATTGATTAATCCACGAAAGCGGTATTTCGAATCAAGAACCGGAATAGCCGAGTAACCCGTTTTCGTTAAAACGAGCAATGCATGTTCGGCACTGTTGCCCATTTGAACATGTGCAACTTTCTCGGAAGAAATGATATAATCTTCGATCGGTGTTTCAAGAAAATCTTTGCTTGATAAAGAAATCATGCGCTCTACTCCTTTTGCATCGCCTAGATAGATGCCACTATTCAGACTTTATCATAACACATCAAGATTCTTGAAACTATTTTAATGCTACAGAAAACTACTTAAAAAGGAAACTTGTTCAGCCATTGGCCGCCGTCTAAAGTAACAATCTCTCCATTCATGTAAGAAGCTTTATCGGACATAATGAAAGCCGCAAGTTCCGCTACTTCTTCAGGTTTTCCAAGTCTGCCAAGAGGAATCGACTCAATGGTCCGCTTAGCTGCTTTTTCGGATTCCCAAAGTTTGTCTGCGCCACCTGTCCGCTCGATGGGTCCTGGTGCAATACCGTTTACGCGAATACCAAACTGCGTACCCCACTCGACAGCAAGTGTTCGTGTCAAGGACATAACACCTGCTTTGGCTGCTGCTGAATGAGCGACTCCCGCTCCAGCGTTCCAAGCATATGTTGCAAGCATATTGATAATATTTCCTTTCGTGCCATTTTCAATCCAATAATTTCCGACTGCATGAGAACAGAAAAATGTTCCATTTAAGACAATATCAATAACCGACTTCCAGCCATTTGGAGAAAGTTTTTCCGCATGGACAATAAAGTTTCCGGCCGCGTTATTTACTAAACCATCCACTCTGCCAAACTTATCATGAGCGAATTTCACCATTGCTTTTGCATGTTCTGGTTCGCGTACATCCATTTGAAACACTTCAACCGAGCCACGCTCTCCTGCAATCGCTTTCACCGCTTCGTTTAGTTTTTCCATATCTCGTCCCGTAATCACCACATTTGCTCCTTCTGAAGCAAATTTTTTGGCCATGTGAAGTCCCATCCCACTAGATCCACCTGTAACGATTATTGTTTGATCTGTAAACACATAAACATCCCCCTTTGAATTAGATTGAATAGGTTGAACTGCCAATCTTTTTATCGAGATTTTACAGATTGTATTATTCACCTTAAGTAATAGAGTTCTACAAAGCCTGCGACTTCTCCTTTTATCGGGTGTGTTCATCTAGTATACAGTCTCTGGAAATTTTGATATGATGAGATTGAACTAGCTAATATATATGAAAGGAATGAGTCCATGCTAACTGCTAAATCAGATTCAGAGATTGCACAAGCCATTTTCACTGTTAATCGACATGCTAAAACCGCTCCCGATAATCACTATTTGTATGCTTTGAAGAAAGAAGCATTAAATTTAATGATTTTGAAAAAACGTGCATTAAAAATTGGTTTACACTTCAGTAAAAACCCTCAGAAAAGTCAACAACAATCTTCAGTCCTCGTTAAATGTGGCAATTACTATTTTCATATGCTCCCAAAAAAAGAAGATTTTTCTTCACTTGAACATTTAGGGCATTTGGATGATACGTATCGCAATCCACCAAGCCGCATGAACTTAAAAGTAGCAAAAGAAATATTGCGTATATTGACTGGGTTGGAGCCACAAAAAAAAGAAGCAACTGCTTCAAATTTCACAAAATCCTATCAAACGCGGCCCGTTGATCGATTTTACTCACCTAAAAAATCTTATTTTGATTAATAATTATAAATGAGGCTTCCCTAACAAAACTCACAAATCAAAAACCAGCAGAGAAAAATGATTCATTTTTCTCTGCTGGTTTTATTTTGGAACTTATAAGACAGCTCCATTTATTATGATCTGTAATATTTGATTAAGGTTTGCGTTCCATTTTCTTCATTTCCTTCTGCCGCTACTTTTTCGAACATAGTTAATGATAGACGCAGACCAGGTAAATCTAGTCCCCAGTTTTCAGCTTCATCTGCTGCAATTTTCATATCTTTTATAAAATGTTTAATATAAAATCCAGGTCGGAAATCTTCATTGATCATTTTAGGTGCTAAATTGGATAACGACCATGAACCCGCTGCACCCGAAGAAATAGACCGCAACACACGCTCTGGATCCAATCCTGCTTTTTCCGCATAAATGAGCGATTCACAAACACCGATCATATTGCTAGCAATATTGATTTGGTTACACATTTTAGTATGCTGTCCTGCACCAGCAGGCCCTTGAAATACAATATTTTCTCCAAACAAATTAAGAATTGGTGAAATTTGCTTGTAGATGTCTTTTTCTCCACCAATCATAATGGATAAGACGCCATTTTTTGCGCCAATATCTCCACCAGAAACAGGTGCGTCTAGTGCATGTAATCCCTTTTCTGTAGCTGTGTCAAAAATACGTTGAGCTAATTTTGGCTGCGAAGTTGTCATGTCTACAAGAACCGTACCTTTTTTGGCATTTGCCAATAATCCTTGTTCACCAAAATAGACTTGTTCTACATCAGAAGGATATCCTACCATCGTAAAAATCACTTCACTATTTTCAGCTACTTGTTGTGGAGAATCCACGAGCACCGCACCTGCTTCTACTAAATTCTCTGCTTTTTTAGCAGTACGTGTATAAATAGAAACCTCATGCTTGTCATCGAGTAGATGCTTTACTAAGCTATTCCCCATGACACCGGTTCCGATAAATCCGAGCTTCATATGTATATCCTCCTTTTGTCTTCATCTTCAGTCTAGCAAATTTCTTTCGGAAGTACACTTATACGCGCAAAAATAACTTCCAAATAAAAAAAGAAGCCGATCCGTAAACGGACCGACCACAAAAGGGGGAAATGAGAATGTTGCTGTGTTCAAGTATACTATGCCCTTCTTAAACACCATTCAAACATTTTCTTTCAAATAAATCCTCTTTATTTTTTCAATCTCAGCAATAAATTCTGTTGCTTGTGATTGAGGCAATTGCTTATCTCCATAACGGACACGGTCATACGTTTTATAAAAAGAGTCAGTTATATCCCATTGCATTCGCGCTACCCATTCTCGAACCGTTTCGTGGTCTTTTCGTCCCAAATCCACTTTATTCGCTGCTCTTTCAAGTTCTCGAAAAACTTCTCTAATTTGATGCAAGTCCATTGTGCTTTCTGTAGACTTCGCAGCGAGTGGAACAACAGATTCTGTTGAATAGTGATCGTGTCTTTTAATGCTACTAATACTTTCTTTAACTGGTACTTGTACATCTGGCTTTACTTTTCTCAGCCATAAAACGAGCACAATTATGCATACTAGTAAAACAATACCTAACAAAATATCAACTGGAAAATCTGTCGCTGTAATTTCGCTCACTCCCGTTTCACTTTGCACGGCTTCTTCTTCAGGACCTAACTTATCGATAGTTTCTTGCATTTCTTCTTCTGGCGATAAGCCTGACAAAAATTCACTAACCTGCTCCAGCACCAATGCGAGTGGCCAAAAGACAATTCGAATAGTGCCTCCCACAACCCAGCCTACTCCATTACGAACCTCATCAGCGATAAAAAAAGTAACAAGTGCCACTATCGTTGGTATGCTTAACAGAATACCCAATACACCGATAGCCTGTCCAAAGCGTGCACCGTCTAATTTAGAGTGGAGGTAATGATACAATAGATGGCTGGTCACATAAAACAACACCGCCACTGGTACAATAGTGAAAAGTAAGCGACTTGACTGTTCATCGGTATTTAATAAAAGAAAAACCCAACATACACTAAAAACCACAAGAAACTTCATTAAAAAGTGATGTCCAGTATTAAATTCATCATAAAAGCTTGAATATCTCCCGTGAAGCATATAAACAATCAATATCCCTAAAATTAGCACAAGCCATAAAGGAACGTCCATCACCCACATGCCAACTGCTATAATACTTGAAATACCAATCACCCATAGTAATTGATAAGCAAATTTTGAAAAAAGAACAAAAGCGATAGTTGAAGCGAAGAATGCCCCTAACAACCAACTCCAAGCAACAGGCAATGCTATTTCTTGAGACACAAATACTAAAACCAAAGAAACAATAAAAGCATCCAACATAAAATAAATGCTGGAAATTAAGCGTGAATTCATGCTAACTCACGCTCCTGTCTACTCGGCAAAATTGTTAGTTCTGTTTGCACACTCCATTTGGTAATAAAGCGTAGCGCCTCTTGTGGCTTATCGATTAATAAATACGTTGTATTTGGCAATTCTGTGTGAATATCCAAATGACCCAACATTGTATTGTAAGGCAGCGTCGCATTATTTTTAGAAATAACTGAAAGTAGCTCTAATGCTTGTTGCCGTTGCTTTTGCCCAAGTCCTGTAGACAAATACAAATACGGCATCTTTCCAGCAGAACGGAGGTTGACCGCCACTGCATAAGGAACTCCTGCGCTAAAGCAATTTTCGATATACGAAGCCAACTCTTCAATGCGTTCTTCTAAATCGCGAATAGTGCCATAATGTGCAGAAACATTCAGCGCAAAAAGCATTGACTCATTTGCTACTTGTGAAAAGATTTTGGTTTGGTAATTTTGCATTCTGACACTAGCTTTCCAATGAATTTGATTGAATTGGTCCGTCGACACATAATCACGTGTGCCGATTGGCTGAAAGGCATCATCAAATAAAGAATGCTTCAAATTAAACTGACCTGGCTTTTGACGAGATGGGGTATAGCCAAAAGGGTATTTCTGAAGCTTAGGAAAAACAAGTTGCTCGTGCAGTATTCTCGGTTGATACTCCAAAGTTATGCTTGCTTCTCCAAAGGGATGCGGAATGAGCACTTCCATTTTTGTAATACGAGATATTCCGCGTCTCTTACCCGTGAGCGGCACTTCCATTTCAATGGTTTGCTTATGGCCAATCGTAAAAGGCAAATCAAGTTCTATAACATCACCAAAACTGGCATTCTGTTCTTCTGTTGGCTCTACAGTATTATGAAACCAAATTTTTAAATGTCCTCCCCAAATTGGCAAACCATCATTATGAAAAACAAGTTGCCAAGAAGATTCTCCTTCGTAAAGCACGCGTTTTCGTAATCGATCATTTTGAAAAACTAATTTCTTTCCTGCTTGCCTTAGGTAAATCAATTGCAAGCTCACTGTTGCCGCAACAAAAATAATGACAGCTGCAGCGGCAAACTGTAAAAAGGCCATAGCCATAAAAAACAAGACTAGTAAAAAGCCCAATACCCATTTCATGTTTTTGGTGTCATCATCATGGCGTATCCAAAGCATCTAAAATGCCTCTACCGGTGAAGATACTGAAGTCAAAATTTCGCGTAAAATAGCGGCTGGATCTTGAACAAGCATTCCTTCAGCTGTCAGCATCAAGCGGTGTACAGCTACGGGCTCTATTATGTATTTGACATCATCTGGTGTTACAAAATTTCTTCCTTCGATAAAGGCTCTTCCTTGTGCAGCATGAACAAGTGCTAAAGCCGCTCTTGAACTTAAACCAAGTTCTATAGACAGATGTTCACGCGTGGCTCGAACTAACGCCAAAATATACGTTTCAATATCTTCGTGAACAGCTACTTTCCCTGCTTCCTCGTGCCACTTTCTTACATCTTCTACTGAGGCAACCGGAAAAATTTCTTTTTTATGAGAAACGTTGTCTCGGAAATTCCGAATAATCGCGAGCTCTTCTTCATACTCTGGGTAACCAATTTCCAAGCGGAACAAAAATCGGTCAAGTTGCGCTGCAGGAAGTGGAAAAGTTCCTTGTTGGGATTCCACAGGATTTTGTGTCGCAATAACAATAAATGGATCTGGCAATTGAAGCGTTTCGCCATCAATGGTTGCTTGTTTTTCTTCCATTGATTCTAATAGACTAGATTGCGTTCTTGGCGTCGCACGGTTGATTTCATCTGCCAATAATAGATTGGTTTGCACTGGACCTGCTCTTAGTTCAAATTCTTGTGTTTTTGGATTAAAAAAACGAATGCCTGTCACGTCAGATGGCAAAACATCTGGTGTAAATTGAATTCGTTGAAACTGACCTGCAAATGACCCCGCAAATGCTTTAGCCATCCATGTCTTGCCTGAACCCGGTACACTTTCAAGCAATACATGTCCCCCTTGAATTAAAGCAATTAGCATAAAATCAATTTCTTTTTCTCTACCTACCACCAATTGGTTTAGTTGTGCTTTTGTTTGCGCTAACTTTTCCATTCGATTCCCTCCGTTTGTATGTGTTTATTTTGATGGTTCTACTGTATACATGTAGATAGTTGTGCCGTGATGATACGCCGCACCTCTAAAGTGTTTAAAATCTTCACGTGTAATCAATACAGTCCGAAATTCTAAGAAATCCTCTTTTTCAATCGTCAGTGATTCGATCGTACCGTTCTTTAATTCTTCTAGTTGCTGGTTGTAGTCAGTCATGAAATGTTCCCCTTTTGCCTTAGTTTTAATAAGCTCTTCTGTTATAATACTAAACGAATGATAAATAGCGTGTTTAAAGAAACTTATACAAAGTAATTACTAAACAGATATGTTAAAAAACTTGCGCTAGGCATTAGTATACAGCAAGTAAACCAGTTGAACATCTTTGCATATAAAGTGAACGTGTCTTTTATTTTTAGGAGGATTTACATGATTAACTTTTTAAAGCAGCATCCGTTGATCTTGATGCTGCCATTGGCTTTTTATCTTTACGATTTAGCTTTTGAAAATACCGCTATTTTTTGGTATATGTACACCTTTGCCATGTTGATGTTAATGTCTCTTGCTATTATATTCGTTAAAATTTTTGATGAACTTGTGACGTGGAAATCATTAACTTATGGCACGGGTTTTGGTTTACTTATTTATGGTATTTTCGCGTTAGGCTTTCAATTGTTGCTCTTAACGCCTTTTAATATAACTGCATCGGTTGGAGATTTTTTAGCTAATTATGCACCTTTCTCGATTTGGCATTATTTACTTCTCATGTTTATTATCGTACCAAGTGAAGAAGTTTTTTGGAGAGGTCTCGTTCAACAGAAACTAAAACAATACATTTCTGTTCCTTTCGCAGTTACAGCGAGTTCCGTACTTTTTGGATTGGCATTGATGCTTATTGGATTTTGGCCTGGAGCTCTGGCAGGCATCATAACAGGATTGATTTTAGGGTTTCTGTACGAATGGAAAAAAAGTATGCCTGTTATCATCGTCGCTCATTTAGTAATGATTGTTCTGCTGTTTCTTATTTTTCCTTTATCAATTTAACATGAAACGTTTCTCTTCTAACGGATGTCCAATAGACAAATCAATAGGAGGAAGTTTTCGTGAAAAAGAAAACCCTGTCGTGCGGCTGACGATTTTTGATAACAGAGCAGTCAATGCTACAGCAGACTTTGTTAAAATGGCTAGACCTATCGAATCTACAGAAATATAAAAGGATTTAAAAAGAGCAAAGACCATCCGAATTTCGGATGGTCTTTGCTCCTCAGTAAGATAAATTTTTAATCGACAATCCCAGTTTTTTCATTAATTCGATGGCTTGGTCTTTTTCTTCGCTTGATAGCGCCTCTGTTAATTCATGTATGTTTTGTTCGTGCTCCGGAAAAATTGCAGCCATAAACTCTTTGCCTGTTTCTGATATTTCCGCGTACGTTATACGGCGATCGCTCGGGCTGTTAACGCGAGTAATATACCCTCTTTTTTCAAGTTTATCAATTACATACGTAATCGACCCACTTGCTAACAAGATTTTCCCACCTATTTTTTGAAGAGGCTGCTTTCCTTTATGGTATAACAACTCCAAAACAGCAAACTCGGTTGGATTGACGCCATTAGCTTGAAAAAAATGATTCGTTTGCTCAGTGATTGCTTTATGTGCACGTGATAACACAATAAATAATTTTAGCGATTGGTTAATATCTTCATTCATCCGACTCACTCTTTCTACTTTTTAAACTCTATTGTCCTAATTATAGTCTTTTTTCACTTGAAAGACATCCTGTAGGGTTTAGCCAATAATTACGCGCTCTTTCGGATAATGGAATTTGGTTGGGTCGTTTTTACCGCCAATTGTGAATAGGAAAGAAATCAATCCTACACGTCCTATAAACATTAACGCCATAATGATGAATTTGCCAATTTCCGATAAGTCACTAGTAATTCCAAGCGACATACCACATGTTCCAAAAGCAGAAGTAATTTCAAATATAATTTCGACTACTGTCGCTGTAGGCTCAGTAACTAATAATGCAAGTGTAGCAGCAAAGACGATAAAAAATGCTAAGAAAATCACGGCAAACGCACGGAAAACATCAATTAATTCGATTTCACGTCTAAATATTTGAATTGTATTTTTTCCTCGTGCAAAGCTAATTAAAAACAAAATAGCAATCGCAAAAGTCGTAGTACGGATTCCTCCCCCAGTAGAACTTGGAGATGCTCCAATAAACATTAATGCGCTCATAAAAACATTTGTCGCATCACTAAATTGTGTGATATCCACGGTCACCAGTCCAGCTGAACGCGTTGAAACTGAATGAAAAATTGCTGCGAACATAGACTCGTGCCAGCTCATTGCTTTAAATGCTTTAAACGACTCCAATAAGAAAATCCCTATGGCTCCCACTACAAGTAATACGGCAAAAATACTTGTTGTAATTTTTGTAAAAAGAGAAAAGCGGAAATGCTTTTTTTTGTTGGATATAAATTCTTTTACTTCAATCAAAACAGGGAAACCGATAGCTCCTAAAATAATAAGAATCATATTTATGATTTGAACAAAATAATCGTTAAAATAAGGCATTAATGATTCGCCGGTAATATCGAAGCCAGCATTAGTGGTTGCTGTAATAGCACCAAAAATACCATGAAGTAAAGCTTCTTGGAACGTAGAAAAATACTGTGTAAAATAAATTGTCAGTATAATTGCACCAACCGCTTCTATTAGCAACATTATTTTCACGATTTCCCGAATTAATTTGACGACTCCTGAGATACTCGACTGGTTATGGTCCACCATGATTAGTTGGCGTTCACGCAATCCAATACGTTTACCAACAAGAAGCCAGAAAAACGTTCCAATAGACATAATGCCAATGCCCCCCAACTGGAGGATAAACATCAACACAACGACGCCGAATACTGAATAGGTTTCACTAATATTGATCACCGTTAAACCTGTGACACTTATGGCACTTACTGCAGTAAACAAGCTATCAATTAGTGGGATGGTCATCCCGGGTTTATGTACATTTGGTAACCTCAATAATAAGAAGGAAACTGCAATTGCCACAAAATAATACGCAACGATAACCTGTGCTGGTGTAAGATTCCGTACTTTTCGAAATGAATTATTCATAGGACATTGATTCCCTTCAGCGTTTTACTCTCTTCTCATTCTATGAAAAGAATAGACAAAAAGAAAGAGAAATCGACAATCTATTTCAGATAGCTTTTAGAATTCTCTCTTTACCTGTCATATTACCATAAAGACTCGGTTCACAAGATTTTACTTGAGCAGGTTTCTCCAGATAATTTACGATAAAAAAAGATGCAATGGCATGATATCCATTACATCTTTTTGATCATTGCTTGTTCAATCATTTAGTTACTTTCTTGCTCTTTGTTTTGCTTAACTCCTAAAATACCACCTACAACAACGATACCAAGTAATACTGACCAGAAGATCAGTGTCCAAGGTGTAGAATGTGGGAAGTCTTCAGGAAGTATGCCAACGTTTTCGTGAGACAAAGTCATAACCAATAGCTTTACTCCAACCCATCCAACAATAACAAACGCGGCTGTTTCGAGTTGTGGATATTTTTCCAGTAATTGCACAAATTTGTGTGCTGCAAATCGCATGATAATTACACCAATCAAACCACCAGCAAGCATGACCACAAACTGTCCTGAGTTAATACCACCGATGTCCTCCATGCCGAATACATCTAAATGCGGCAATGTAACTGCTAAAGCAACTGCTGCTAGCATTGAATCGATAGCAAAAGCAATATCAGCTAGTTCAACTTTTAAAACCGTCATCCAAAAACTAGAACCTTTTTTCTTTGGCTTTGCATCAACGCCTTCGAGAATTTCATCTGTATCTCCTTTGCGTTGATCGTATATACTCTTAATCGAAATAAACAACAAATATGCCGCACCGAGTGCTTGAATTTGCCAAATGTTAACCAAAAGTGTAATCATAAATAACGCCGCAAAACGGAACACAAATGCTCCTACTAATCCATAAAATAATGCTTTTTTCTGTTGTGCTTTCGGTAAATGCTTAACCATTACTGCCATTACAACTGCGTTATCTGCAGCTAGTAAACCTTCAAGTCCTACTAAAACCAATAGAACCCAAGCATATTCCAATAAAATTGTTTCCATTCCGCTTTCTCCTCCTGTTTTTTGCCAACAAAAAAGACCCTTGCCTAAATAAAGGCAAAGGTCTCGCTAAGCAAATTTTGTCTGCTATCACAACCGATGGCTACTAACCATGTATTGACGACTGTGAAATAGGTTTCCCTATAGCTACTCCCCCTTGACTGAAAGTCAAAGTGTATTGAGTTGTAATGTTAGTATAGCATCTTTTTAAATGCCATGAAAGTTTAAGCAATAGGAACTTGAAATTTTTTGTCATTTTTATGTACATTGTAAAATTCGACCATTACAGGCATTGTTTCCAAAAAATCTGCGCAATAAATATCGCTCCCTTTTAACAAGCGATTAGCATTTTGGGTATCAAAATCAGCAGACCATGTCAAATAATCTAAAGTTTCAATTTCAACACGTAAAAATTTTCTTACAGGTGCTAACGACAAAGAAGTTTTGGCTAAATTATGTGGTAAGCGTCCTTTTGGGTTTTTTTCAGTCATTAAATACACCATTCTCCGATAAACTTCTTCTACGGGATGAGGATGAGGATCTGTCAGATGAATAGTTTGACCAGCTGCCTCATTTAATTTACTTAAATAAATAGAAGCATTTAAAATATAATCAATCGGTACTACATTGATATACGATTTAGAATATCCTACGAAAGGAATAAACGGCAAATATTTAACACGATCAATCAAATTAAGGAAAAAATAAGGTCCATCAAATTTGACGGTTTCTCCTGTAACAGAATGTCCACGGACGATTCCAGGTCGAATAATAGTTACCGGCAAGGTTTTCTTTAGTTTGTCTACAAGCAACTCTGCTTCGAATTTAGTTTCTTCATAAAAGTTTTTAAAAGCTGCGGGACGTTTTAAGTCTGTTTCATAAATAGTTCCTTCTCGATTTCCAGCAACATAAGCCGTACTAAAATAAATATAACGCTTAAGATTCGGTAATTCCGCTACAAATTTATTAACAAAACGTGTTCCTTCTACATTCACTTTCCACGCAAGGTCCCGTGGAACAGCTAAGTCATAAATAGCTGCTAAATGCCAAAAAACGATTTCTTTATTTTCGAGATAGTCCTTGTCACTTTCACTAAGTGCTAAACCTTGTTTAGTTATATCTCCTTCAATTAGCTTAATCGCTCGACAATTTGTTTCTTTTTCAATACGCTCGGCTTCTTTTTCTGCTTTTACTCGTTCTGACGATAAGATAATAGCCGTAATCAGTTTATCCTTCTGTGCATGCTTATAAATTAATTGACTCGCGATAAACCCAGGAAATCCAGTAAATACTACTTCAGTCATAACTTCAGCCCCTTTTCTTCCATCATACTAAATTTTCTGATGATTCACAGCAAAAGAAAAAAAGTAAACCCGGAGGCTTACTTTTTATTCATTCTTCTTGTTTGTCGATCGAAAAGACTGTAGACAATCGGCACGATATAAAGTGACAATAACGTCGAACTAATAAGTCCGCCAATTACTGTAATTCCCATCGGTTGATTGATTTCAGTACCTTCTCCTATACCAATCGCCAAAGGTAGCAACCCTAGAATGGTTGTCAATGCGGTCATTAAAATCGGTCGACGGCGATCATGAACAGAAGTGACGATGGCATCATAAGAATCCATGCCTGCTTCTTTGCGCTGATTGATGTAGTCAACCAGCACAATCCCATTGTTAACGACAATTCCTACCAGAACAAGCAATCCGATAACCGCAGTAATACTGACTGGCGTTTGCGTAACGAATAGCGCAATTGCTACACCAATCGCCATCAATGGAACAGTGAACATAATGACGAGTGGGTACTTAAAGGATTCGAATTGTGCAGCCATGACAATATAGACGAGCACAATGGCTAGTAAAACAGCTAGCAGCATATCGTTAATGGAGTTATCTAACAATTCTCTGTCTCCGCCAAACGAAATCATTGTATCATCGCTTAGCTTTAAATCTTCAATAGTTTCATCTACTTGATCAGACATGTCTCCTAATGTGATGCTCGATTGGTGTTGCAAAGTAAAGGAAACACTATCTGCTTGATCGACACGCTGGATACTAACGGGACCTTGAGCAACTTCAATGTCGGCCAACTCTTGAAGCTCAACAAATTCTCCTGACGGTGTCCGTAAAGAAAGTGTTCGAAGCTTTTCAAGACTATTTCGTTCTCCTTCTTCATAGGCCACGTAAACACTGAGAACTTCATTGTTTTCCGTTAATACTTGAGTAGCTAAAACTCCTCGTGTGATGTTATTGACAGACTGTGCTATTTGAACCGGTGGTAAGCCAAATTCTGTGGCTGCTTCACGGTCGATAGTCATTTGGATTTCATCAATGGTTTCTTGACGATCATTAGTTAGTTCCGTTACTTCAGGAAGCTCTGTTAAAGCAGATTCAATATCCGCGACTGCTTTATCTAGTCTTGAACGATCTGTATCTGTCACAGTGAAAGACAAAGTGTTCGGTGAAGAACCTGCAGCTGTTTGTAAATTAAAACTAACTAGTGCACGGTCCCCAACAGTCTCCAGAACGCGTGGTTGCACATCATCTACAAAGTCAAAAACAGAGCGGTCACGATCTGCTAAGTCTACTAATTTCACGTAAATTTCAGCAACATTCGTTTCTGCTGATCCCTGTGCTTGTCCTTGTTGTGTCGAACCAACTAAACTAACGTACACGTCGACATCTTCTTCAAGTTTTAGTTCATCTTCTATCAAATTGACCACTTCATCTGTCGCAGTTCTAGAAGATCCATTTTCAAGCTCGACAGACACACTGACGAAGCCTTCATCTGTAGCAGGAATAAATTCCGTTCCAACTTGCATGATGCCAAAAGCACCCACTACTAGCAAAACTAATGCTGTAAACAATACAATAATTCTGTGACGCAAAGCCCAAACAACCGATCTTTCAAATACTTTGACGCTCTTTGAAGGCTCTCTTTGCACTTTCGGCTTTTTACTCGGTTTGCCCAGCATTCTTGATGCCATCATCGGAATGACAGTCAAAGCAACTGCTAAAGAGGCAATTAAACTAAACGAAATGGTTAAAGCAAATTCAAAGAAAATTTCTCCAATCAATCCTGATATGAATATGACAGGTATGAACACCGCTACAGTTGTAAGAGTAGAAGCAATAATCGCACCTGAAACTTCTTTTGCACCTTCAGAAGCAGCCTTTTTGGCATTCTTCCCCATCGCTAAGTGGCGTTCAATGTTCTCGATAACGACAATGGCATTATCCACTAGCATTCCTATTCCTAAAGCCAATGCGCCTAAGGTTAAGATATTCAAAGCAAAATCGGCAAAAAACATAAGGACAAATGTAACAATAACCGAATAAGGAATTGCTACACCGATAATGATTGGACTTTTAATGCCACGTAGGAAAAAGAAGAGCACCAACATAGCAAAAATTCCACCTAAGATCAACGTCTGCCCAATATTGCTGATGGCGAGTTTGACGTAATCGCCTTGGTCAAACAAAATGTCTGCTTGCACTCCTTCAAAGCGATCTTCACTCAGCAGTTCATCTAATCTTTCTTGGAAAGCATCTGAAACTTCAGCTGTATTAGCTTGAGATTCCTGAAGAGCGGATAACAATACTGCTGGCTCTTCATTAGTTCTTGTTTCACTATTATTTTGACGCTCACTCAAATCAACTTTGGCGACATCAGCAATTGTCACATTATCTCCATCTATTGGATCGATGGTTAAAACAAGATTTCGTATTTCCTCTACATTTGTCAATGTACTTATAATACGTGTTGTTAAATTGCGACCGTCTTCTGTTTCAATTGGTTCACCAGGTAGTGAAATATTATTGGCCTGAATCAATTGCACAACGTCCGATTGCTGCAACCCACGCTCTTCAAGTGCTGCTTGATCTAGTTCGATTTGGATTTCTTCTATTAAAGAACCCGAAACGTTAACACTTGCTACACCTTCTGTTTGACGGAGCTCTGTTTCTAATTCTTCAGCAATGACCCGCACGTCTGCATCCGGATCACTCGAACGCAACGATAATTGCAAAATTGGAAATTGAGATGGATCAAACTTTAAAAAACGCGGATCATTTGAATCTTCAGGAATTGGCGTTTGATCGATTCGTTGCGCAATGTCTGTTTGCACGTCATCGATGTTTGTAGACCAATCAAATTCCAAAAGGATAAAATTCGAACCTTCTTGGCTATTCGATTGAATCGACTTAATCCCTGGTAAAGTTGCCAAACTTGCTTCTAACGGCTTTGTGATTTTTTCACTTACTTCTGTGGGACTAGCACCCGGGTAATTGGTTACGACAACACCAATCGGTGGATTGAGTTCTGGTATTAATGTAATGGGTATACGTGAAAATGATACTGCACCCAAAATAATGATTAAAAACATAATGACCAGCGTAAAGACAGGTCGTTTTATCGAAAAGTCGCTTATTTTCATTGCTTCCAACCCTCTCTTTACTTTGTTCTTATATCATAAGAAAAATTAGTTCCAACCGCAAATTTTATACGGTGTGTTCACTTATCTGCCATATTTTTAAAAAGAAACAAAAAAACCTGCCGAAGCAGGTTTCAGTTTACAATAGGCTGTATAAGCGTATATTCGGATTTTTGTCTTGGAACCAACGTGTCGCAAATTCGTTTTCAAATAAAAAGACATATCGATCGAAACGGTCACGAACTAACATCGAACGACCGCTAGACATTGATTCTTTAACATCTTCTTCATTTTCAATCCAACGCGCAATTTTCGAACCGACTGGCTCCATACGCACATCTACATTGTATTCATTTTTCATCCGATGTTCGAATACTTCAAATTGAAGTTGTCCAACAGCACCTAAAATGACTTCTTCCAAATGAAGCGTTTTATAGTACTGAATTGCACCTTCTTGTACTAACTGAAGAATTCCTTTATGAAAGTGCTTTTGTTTCATAACATTTTTGGCTGTTACTTTCACAAAAAGTTCTGGGGTAAATTGCGGTAAATTTTCGAACTGGAATTTCTTACCGCTCGTAATTGTATCTCCGATTTGGTAATTTCCTACATCATGCAAACCAATAATATCACCCGCAACCGCTTCGTTAACCATTTCACGGTCATCAGCTAAAAACTGAGTAGTTTGGGACAACTTAATATTTTTCCCAGTACGTGCTAAAGTGACGTTCATCCCACGTTCAAACTTGCCAGAAACAATGCGGACAAACGCAATACGATCGCGGTGAGCTGGATTCATATTAGCTTGGATTTTAAAGATAAATCCTGAAAACGGCATTTCAATTGGATCAACAATTTCTCCATCTTGTGTCATACGCGGTTGAGGTGGCGGTGCAAATTGCAAATACGTTTCAAGGAATGTTTCCACACCAAAATTAGCTAATGCACTACCGAAGAAGACAGGTGTTAATTCCCCTTTTTTTACACGTTCAATTGAAAAGTCATTGCCCGCTTCGTTCAATAATTCAATATCTTCCATCGCTTGTGTGTAATAAGACGTTTTTTTCATGTCATGATCTTCAATCAATCGACCGTTTTCATCAAGCTCAAGAAAACGTCCTCCTTCTGAACGGAAAGGTTCAACGCGTTTATTATAGCGGTCATAAATTCCAAGGAATTCTTTCCCCATGCCAATCGGCCAGTTCATTGCGTACGATTGAATGCCTAGTACTTCTTCTAACTCTTCCATCAATTCTAATGGTTCTTTTCCTTGACGATCCATTTTGTTGATAAAAGTAAAGATTGGAATTCCACGCATTTTACAAACTTTGAATAGTTTGACTGTCTGCGCTTCTATTCCTTTAGCCACATCAATAATCATTACTGCACTATCGACTGCCATTAACGTACGATACGTATCTTCACTGAAATCTTGGTGCCCAGGGGTATCTAAAATATTAACGCGATTTCCGTCATAATCAAATTGCATAACAGAAGACGTTACAGAAATACCGCGTTGCTTTTCAATTTCCATCCAATCGGATGTTGCGAACTTTCCACTTTTCTTTCCTTTAACTGTTCCGGCGTCACGAATAGCACCACCGAACAATAATAATTTCTCTGTTAACGTTGTTTTACCAGCATCTGGGTGAGAGATGATGGCAAAGGTTCTTCTATTTTGAATTTCATTCTTTAATTGGTCCGGCATGTTTATACGCTCCTTTAATCTACTCTCTTCATATTAGAGAAGCACGCTGAAAAAAACAAGGAATTTTAACGTCTACAGAAAAAGAAGCCCCTTAAAGGCTTCTTTTTTATTGAAATTTTTTCACTGCTTCTTGTATCGCAATTTCTTGATCACTATGGGGGTACTTCGTGTTGCCGATAATTTGGAAATCTTCATGCCCTTTTCCTGCAAAAATAATAATGTCCCCGGCTTGTGCTTGCTGCACCGCATGAATAACAGCTTCTTTTCGGTCACCGATGCAAGCAAAGTTTTCGTGAGTCATGCCTGTTTTTAAATCATCTAAAATGCTATCGTACGCTTCATCGCGTGGATCGTCTGTCGTTAACACAACATAATCAGCAACCGATGCTTTTTCAGCCATAATTGGACGTTTTGTTTTGTCACGATTACCACCTGTTCCAACAAGGAAAATAATGCGATTTGTTTTGAAATCCTCTACGGCATTGATTGCTTTTTCAATAGCATCCGGTGTATGAGCATAATCAATAAAAATGGAAATCGGCGCTTCTACCTCTATTTGTTGCATGCGTCCCTCTACCGGAGCAATTGTTGCTAGCGCCTTTAAGATTTCTTCTATCATATAACCTTCTGCATACAAAGCGGCGATAGCAGCTAATGCATTCGAGACATTGAATTCGCCTAACAATTTCATAGAGACAGGAAACTCACCTTCTACGCAAGTCAACGTAAATGTTGTTCCGGTATGCATTAAGTTCATATTTTCCGCTTGGAATTGCGCTTTGTTGTGAATTCCATACGTATAAACAGGATGCGGTGTTGTTTTTGCGATTTCGTAAGACCACGGGTCGTCAGCATTCAGGATGGCTTGCTTTTGATTTGCTAGATCCTGCCCTAATTGTGAAAAAAGCAATGCTTTTGCATGGCCATATGCTTCCATCGTTCCATGAAAATCCAAGTGATCATGCGTTAAATTAGTAAAAATTGCTGTATCAAATTCTACGCCAGCTAAACGGCCAAGAATCAAGCCATGTGATGAAACTTCCATTGTCATGTGTGAGCAATCTTCGTCTCGCGCACGTGCAATCATTTGTTGAGTCGTCAATGCGTCATTTGTAGTATTAGCTGACGGATGCAACTCACCATTTAAATTAAAGCCAATTGTTCCTGACAATGCTGATTTTTCACCTAACGCCATTAGTAGCGAATGCAAAATTCCGGCAACACTGGTTTTACCATTCGTACCCGTAATTCCAATCATATGCAAAAGCTTGGATGGATATTCGTAAAATTTAGCAGCGAAAAGACCTAAAACTCGTGTAGTGTCTTCAACGATTAATACTGTTGCATTATCTATCGTCATCGGCTTTTCAGCTACGATTAACGTCGCACCTTTATTCGCCGCTTGTTGCGCAAAGTCATGACCATCTACTGTATAGCCCACAATACAAATAAACATAGAATCGGCTTTGATGTCACGAGAATCGATTGTCAGATGCTCGATTTTTTCAGGCAATGTTCCTTTAAGTTGCTTATAAGGAATTGCTGAAAGTAATTCTTTGCTATTCATGAAAACCCTCTCCTAACTCTTATGAAACCAGTGGAGACAACACATATGCACGAAGCAATGCTGCCGTCGCTTGTAATGAATCGGTATGCGTGCGTTCATACGAATGAGAAGCCTCAATTCCTGGACCAAACAAAGCATGTTTAATGTCATGACCTGCACTGATCGCAGCGGATGCATCCGACCCATAATACGGATAAATATCGACTTTATAATCAATGTCATTCGTTTGAGCTAGCGAAATTAAATGACGTGTTAATCCGTAATGATAAGGACCGCTTGAATCTTTTGCACAAATAGACACCGTATATTCGTCTGATTCCTGTCCATCACCAATCGCACCCATATCAACCGCGATGTATTCTTGTGTTTCTATTGGAATACTAGCATTTCCGCCGTAACCAATTTCTTCATTATTAGAAATATAGAAATGAGTCGTATACGGAAGTTGTTCTTTTGTTTTACTCAAGTGCTTTACTAATTGAAGCAATAATGCCGTACTTGCTTTGTCGTCTAAATGACGTGATTTAATATATCCAGAAGCTGTCGCTTCAAACCTCGGATTGAATGATACAAAATCTCCCACTTCTATGCCTAAGCTCCGCACTTCTTCTTTCGAAAATGCTTTTTCATCTAAACGCACTTCCATATTGTCTGCGCTACGTTCAGCAGTACCGGCATCTTTATAAACGTGAACAGTTGTTTGATGCAACAGAATCGTTCCTGAGATCGTTGAGCCGTCTGCTTTATGTATAAGACAATTTTCACCTTCGATCGCATTAAATTTGAAACCACCAACCAATGATAGTTTCAAGCGACCGCTTGGCTTTATTTCTTTTACCATTGCTCCAAGTGTATCGACGTGTGCTGTCAACAAACGATGCTGCTTTTGGTTTTTTCCTGGTATTGTCGCAATTACGGCGCCTTTATGAGTCGTCTTGTACTCAACATTCCAGTCAGTCAACAACAGACTGATTTTTGACATAACATCCATCGTATAACCAGATGGGCTTGGAATTTCTGCTAATTCTTTTAATAAATCGATCGTTTCGTTTTTATTCCATTGATAAGTCATCATTATCACTCCTCGATCTTTTAATCATATCAAAATCTAAGATATTCGGACAGTCCAGACTTGTAGTATTATAGTATAAGTTAGCTATTATTTTTCAGCTTTTGTTTGAGCGTGTTGCTTATCTAGCTCTACTCTTTTGCTAATCAGCAACATACACTCGCGAACTTTATCTAATTTAAAAGTATAAACCTTGAGGTGTCTAATGGAAAGTAAAGTTATCAACCGAAAAAGAAGTCAATTATTCGTCCATATTTATGGATTTTTAAGTATTTTCCACTTTCTGCTTAATCATTTAATCGACATGAATGCCGCCATCATTTCTCCCATTTTCGGAATGGCTTCTTATTTTTTGCTGCTTGTATTCATGGTTAAAATGAACGACCTCAGTATACAGTATGTAATTCTCTTTGCGATGAATTTATATATCCTTATTTTAAACTTCGAATCCTTATCGCCTATTACGCTTATTTATTTTGTTGTACCTATCATTGCAGGTGCTTTATACAATGATACCAAACCAATTCTTATTCTTGGACTTGTAACGATTATTGAATTTGCATTTCTCCTTACCATATACGATCGCTTTGAAACAGGTAGCACATTGTCTTATACACAAGTGTCTATTCTTATTTTCACGATATCCGTGCTGTCGCTTACTGTGCTTCACAGCTTTTACTTTAGTCGGTACTGGAAGCAATTAGAACTGAAAAATGCTTCAATGGAAAAGGCTTTGCTGTCAAAAGAAGGTTATTTGCAACTTTTTTTTGAAACAGCTAAAGATGCCATCGCTGTTTTTGATTCAGACGATCGAATCATTGCGGTAAATCCTGCTTTTGAAGAACTGTACGGATGGAATTCAGAAGAATGCATTGGGCAAATCTTGCCACTTTATCCGGAAGATCATAAACAAGCCGTGGATGCTCGAACACAACAAGTTCGAAAAGGAAAAAGCTACTCTTTGTTGGAAACAGAAGATGCTCGAAAAGACGGCAGCCGCTTTCATGCACAAGTGACTTTGTCACCTATTTATGATGATTCGAAAAAAGTGATTGCTACTTCTATTATCTCACGTGACATGAGCTATCAAAAAGAATCAGAGAAACTGATTGTCCAATCTGAAAAACTAAAACTTGCTGGAGAAATTGCGGCAGGCGTTGCTCATGAAATTAGAAATCCCATGACAGTGATTTCAGGATTTATTCAACTTATGCATCATGATCCCAATAATATTTTTCCTGAGTATACTGAACTTATTCAGTCGGAGTTAGACCGCATCAACTTAATCATTAGTGAATTTTTAGTTTTAGCCAAACCACAAGCTGCCGTCTTAAAAGTATTCAGCGTTCAAAAAGCGTTAGATGACATTCTTCTGCTATTTAGTTCAGAACTGAATATGAATGGCATTCAATTAATTAAAAACTGGGAAACAGATGTTCAATTTAAAGGCGAAGAAAATCATTTAAAGCAAGTTTTCATCAATTTATTGAAAAATGCTGTTGAATCGATGGAACAGCCTGGGAAAATTTCTGTAACCTTAAAAGTTGAAGATGAGAAGATATTTTCTATTAGTTTTGAAGACGCTGGAAACGGGATTTCTGAAGAAGATTTAACTGATATATTCGAACCTTTCTATACAACAAAAGCAACGGGCACTGGACTTGGATTGCTTATTTCACAAAAAATTATTCAAGAACATAACGGCTCGCTCTCTGTGACAAGTAAAGCAGGCGTTGGAACAGTCGCAAAAATTTCACTGCCATTATATTAAAAAAAGCTCCGAGAAAAATCATATGATTTCCCTCGGAGCTTTTTAGTTTTGTCGTTATTTTTTATTTTGATTCGTCACGATCGTCATATTCATCATCATCGTCTTCTTCATCGGACTCAACTTTTAAAATAGAACCGTTTTTCGCATCAACTTCGACTTCATGTTCTACTTTGCTGTCTTGAACTTCTACTTCATAATAAGCAAGACCGTTTTCTGTTTTCAACTCAAATCCATCGAACGTACCGTTAACTTGGTCTAAAGCTACTGCGATTGCTTTGTCGGAGCTAATCAGTCCTTCTGTTGCAATCGTATCAGCAGATTCTTTGGCGTCATCGGCGTCGTTTTTCTCACGCGTTTCTTCGATTACTTCTCCTGTATAAGCGTCAAATTCAAAATCATATTCATAGCCATCAAAATCTACTTCCACTTCGTAATGAGCTTTTTTATCGTCCATATCTAATTCGATATCCGTAATGTTACCGTTTGCTAGTTCAAGTGCTTTTGCTGAAATTTCCTCGATACCGACTAACTTTTCAGTAGAGACTTTCTCGGTATCATTCTTCACCTCTGTTGATGTTTGTGGGTTGGCTAATACAACGCCCCCAAAAGCTAAAACTCCGACCGCTACTGGAATGTACATTAATTTTTTCATGTAATTTCTCCTCCTCATTTGTTGTTACTCTTACCATAACCTTTTCATCTGAGTAGAAGATTAAAGCTTTATGAGAGTTTGATGAGAAATTCACAAAGATATCGTTAAACTCAATTATCCCACTCGACCGTCATTGTGTTGCCTCGCACAGCATGAATTTGAATCGTCGCTTCTTGATCTGTTTCGTCATTTTCAATTTCGACTAAGTAATACCCGCCGTCTTCTGTTTCTTCAAAATCGACATCTTGCACATCGCCTTCTAATGTTTTTTTCGCTCGCTTTATCGCTTCGTTACGCGTAATGATTCGATCAGGCTCTGATTGCTCTACTTCCTGATCTGTTGCAACTGGCTCTTGGTTAATTGAACTGACTTCTCCTGAGTTGGCAGACAAAACAATCGTTGATAGTTGTTTTTCATTTTTGATTTTAACTACATACTCATTTTCATTTTCATTATACTCGATACTTTCGACACTACCTTGTACTCTTTTTGATGCAATTTTTTCAATTTGCTGTTCAGTGAAAGCTGTGGGAGTTCCTGTTTTTTCAATCAGCTCGACTGACTCTACTTGTCCACTTTCGCGATTGACTTGTGCTAAGTAAAGACCGTTGTCTCGTTGAAATTCCACTTCGTAATTATATTGTCGTGCTGTCGTTTTTTCTAGCTTTCCTCCGTAAAGACTAATGACGGTTTCATTTGCCTGCTCTTTTGTAAGGTCTTGCGAAGGCTGAGGCAACAGCAAGAAAATTAACACGACCGCTCCAAGCAAGATTGTGGCGGCTGCGAGTATTACTCTTTTTTGCATTACAACCCCTCCTGCTTTGAGTGTATAGCTTCAACATTAAAATCCTCTGTGAAGATGAGAGAAACTGTAGTGCCCACGTGTTCAATACTTTCGAGTTTGATGGTTGCTTGTAAGGAATCGGCTAGCTGTTTAGCTAACGAAAGCCCTAACCCAAATCCGCCTGTGTCACGACTTCTTGCTTTATCTACGCGATAAAACCGCTCGAAAACAAACGGTACTGATTCTTTTGGTATTCCTATTCCTGTATCGCGAATTTGGATTGCAAGACGGTCATTCTGCTCAACAATGACTTCTACTTTGTCGGAACTGTATTTTCTAGCATTATCCAACAAAATATAAAGTAATTGCTTGAACTTCGCAATATCAGTGACAATCGGTAACGGCTCTTTTTTTGCGACTAATTTAAACTCTCGGTCGTAAGCCGTGTTCATTGCAGTGACAGTTTGTTCCAATAAAGTGTAAGCATCGACTTCTGCCCAGTCTACTTGTGATTCGCTGCGACGAGCAATATGCAATAGCCGGTCAATTAATGCTTTCATGCGATCGGTTTCTGCTCGAATCGCTGCTATACTTTCTTTCGCAATTTCTTTGTCTTGCATGCCTTGCCGTTGCAGTAATTTAGCATAGCTTCCAATGACCGTAAGTGGTGTTTTTAGTTCATGAGAAGCATTCGACACAAACTCTTCTTGCTTAGAATAGTTTTCTTCTAGTAAGCTTATCATTTCATTAAAGGTACTCCCCATTTGCGCCAGTTCATCATGAGAATCTCCTTCGATCAGTAGCTTTTCAAACTGGCCATTACGCTGAATGCGCGTCATGGTAGTCGTTAAATTTGTAATCGGCAATGTCACAATTTTCCCCAGTACGATACTAGAAATAACTACTGGAATCATCGCGACTAATGTTCCGACGATTAAAACGAGTCGCAGCGTATTTAAATTATTCGTAGTCTCGTGTAACGACTGTGCCACAGTCACTTCTGCTACTTCTCCGTCTGTCCAAATAAGCGGCGCTTTTACATACGCAAACTGCTCTCCTTCTATGGTTAGAGTTCCAGAATGTTCTTCTAACTCAGCAGGCAACTCGATGGTGACGGATGGTGATTGAATAGGTGACATTTTTTTGTTATCAGGAGTTGTTACTTGAACGAGTCCGTCGACCGGTACGTAGGCACGCAATACCGTACTGGGATCTGCTCTTTCAGCTTTATTAAATTCAGCTACTAATGCGTTTGTTTCTGTTTGAAGTTGAGTAACTTCTGTTGAGTACGTCAATCGACTAAATGAAAAATAAATAACAACAGCTAGCACCACTAAACTGACAATCATGAGCAATGTAGAAGAAATATGAATTTTATTTTTCAGTTTCATTGAGTTGCTCCTTTAAAACATACCCGACACCGCGAACGGTTTGGATGTAAGTTGAGCTTTCACCTGCGTCTACTTTTTTTCGCAAGTAACGAATATAGACGTCAATCACATTGGTATCTCCGTAATAGTCGTACCCCCATACCGCATTGAGTACTTGCTCACGACTGAGTACTTGTTGGGAGTTTTTCATTAAATAAAGCAGTAAGTCAAATTCCCGAGGCGTCAATTCAATCATGCGTCCTTGACGTTTCACATCACGCGTGCTTTCATTCATTTCTAAGTCATGAAAGCGATGCAACGATGCATTTTGACTGCCATTAGACAAACGTAAAAAGGCACGGATTCTAGCCAGTACTTCTTCAATTTCAAACGGCTTTGTTATATAATCATTCGCGCCGAGATCTAAGCCTGCTACTTTGTCTTTCACATCATTTTTGGCTGTCAGTAAAATAACCGGGATTGTTTTATCAGAAGAACGAATTCGTTTCAAGACATCCAATCCATGAATTTCTGGCAACATCAAATCGAGCAGTACCAAGTCCCAAGAATGCTCCCGAAATTGAATCAGCCCTTCAGATCCTGTATGCGCGACACCTATTTCATAACCTTCAAATTTCAGTTCCAATTCCAATACGCGGGCAATGCTTTTCTCATCTTCAACGATTAAAATACGTTCTGCCATTGCGATCACCTCTTGTCTTTATCATAGCAGATATTAGAAATGCACAAACAGTTCCGTAAACGAAAAAAAACGACCCGGAGGCCGTTTATTTTAATACTGTTTTGATCCATTTTGCCTTGTTTTTATAAGGTGGGAATAACAGATTTGTCGATAATTTAGTTGATTTTTTCAAAATGGCTTTAGCATGAGTAAAAGTTTCAAAGCTCGCTTTTCCATGATAAGAACTCATTCCAGATGTACCGACTCCACCAAATGGCAAGTACGCACTGCCAACATGAGAAACCGTATCGTTAATACACCCTCCCCCAAACGGCAATTGTTCTAAGAAAAATTGTGTTGCTCGGTCGTTTTCTGAGAAGAAATAAGCCGATAACGGTTTAGGCAATTTACGAATTTGATGTACTAAGACCGGCAAATCGGTGTAGCTAATAATTGGCAAGATTGGT
The DNA here is from genome assembly GCA_038243515.1 of Caryophanales bacterium. Classification (GTDB taxonomy): domain Bacteria; phylum Bacillota; class Bacilli; order Bacillales_A; family Planococcaceae; genus Planococcus. The sequence continues at coordinate 19,536 of JBBSRA010000001.1, read as the reverse complement.
CCGAAAATTTCATCTTCCATAGATGGGCTGTCCCATCCTATGCGATCTAGTAAGACCGGTTCAATATATAAGTCATTGCGGTCCACTTTGCCACCATAAATAACATGGTTGCCTTCTTTTCGAATGATTTCTGCTAAGCGATCAAAGTGCTGCGTGTTGACGATGCGACCGTAATCCGGACTTTTTTGTGCATCCTTGCCATAGAAATTTTGTATCGTTTTTGTTAATTTTTTTATAAATTCATCTTTAACTGATTCATGCACACAAACGTAGTCGGGTGCCACACAAGTTTGCCCCGTGTTCATCAATTTGCCCCAAGCAATTCGTTTTACCGCCAAATCGATGTCTGCCGTTTGATCTATAATCGCAGGACTTTTGCCTCCGAGTTCTAAAGTAATTGGTGTTAATCGCTCGGACGCTGCTTTCATAATCACTTTGCCGACATTGACACTGCCGGTAAAGAAAATATAATCAAACGAAGCATGAATCAATGCTGTCACTTCTTCTTTTTCGCCTTCTACTACGCGAATATAATACGAAGGAAAAGCTTCTTCAATAATGGTTCGAATGACTGCTGCTACGTGAGGCGTCGCTTCAGAAGGCTTAACAATTGCACAGTTTCCGCCAACAATAGCACCTACTAACGGCTCCATGACCAACTGAAATGGATAATTAAAAGGTCCGATAACTAAAACAGAACCATAGGGCTCACGAATAACAAAGCTCTTTGAAGGCTGAAGATGAATCGGTGTTTTAACAGATTCAGGTTTCATCCAGTCTTCTAAGTTTTTCGCCATGTTGCCAATGCTGTCGAGCACAAATCCAATTTCTGTTGCATAAGCTTCAAATTCACTTTTGCCTAAATCTTTTTTTAATGCCACAATAACTTCTGATTCATGAGCTTCAATCACATTTTTTAATCGATGTAATTGCTCAATTCGGAAATTCGCTGGTTTTGTGTCGCCTGTATAGTAATAAGCACGTTGTTCTTCAATCATGTGTTCTACGTCAGTTGCGGTAAAATTCATTGTCCATCCCCCTCTAAGTTTCTTTAGTATATCAAGCAAGGCATTCTATAAGCTAAACTAATGCTCATACCTGCCTTACTCAACAAGCTACTCTATTAACAAATGATCGATATACCGTTGAATAATCAAGCCTTCTTCAAAATTCACTAAAACAGTCGAGTATTCATTCATTTCTTCAAAAAGTGATGGCACTTCTTCAAATTCACTAATCAGCTGACGGTCTTCTCCTGTTGTTGACTGGTAAAGATTTGTCCAGTTTTCTAAAGTTAACACACCTTGTTCACCGTATACTTTAAACTGTAATAATTCCTTTTGTCCTACATCACTAAGTCCCGTTAGTAAAAATGGAATTTGTTCTTTGGTCAGTCCATGAGCAATGATTCCTGTTTCACATTTATCCGCTTGTTGTGGATACGTGATGTGATGAGAAGTAAAATTCAGTTCACTAAACAGCCGATTCATCAATTGAAGATAATGTGGAAAGACTTCACGGACAAATCCGCCTTGGCTGCGTGAACCAATCCACGGATTTTGCTGCCAAAGTCTCGGCCAGTCCGGGAAAAAAGTTTGAAGTTCGATGCGAACAACTTTACCGATTGCGCCCGATTTAACACGTTTTGCCAATTCTCGAACTGCAGGTGCATACATTAATGGAAAATGCATAGCTGTTTGCACACGATTATTTTGGACAGATTCTACCATCATTTCGCCATCAGCTACATTATGTGCTAATGGTTTTTCACAAAGAATATTGATTCCCGCACTTGCTGCCAAGTTTGCAATTTTCGCATGAAAAGCAGGAGGTGTTGCAATATATACCCAGTTGATGTCTGAGTGAAAAACCTCTTCGAGTGAACTCGCCATTGGTATGTTGTACGTTTGACTAATTTCTGTCAGTCGTTTAGTTTGTTCATCATAAACCGTTTTTATTTCTACGTGGTTTTCTTGCTGAAGTTGTTTAATGATTCGTTCTCCCACAATTCCTGCTCCAATAATGCCAATTGAAATCATTCATAATCTCTCCTTTTAATGCTTTTCAGCTTTTTATGTCTTGTGTTTATTAGTGTACCCTTTAAGGGTATAGAATAGTCAAACAATACCATCTGTTACAAACTGAGGAGGCTATACAATGAACGAACAAACACAATGGTGGGAACCGATTTTCACAGGACAATTAGAAGTAGGTATCGATAAAGAAAAGTTGGAAAATATAACAGAAGAATCTCTTTTATACTACACTGAACTTCCAACAGCAGAGTCTGCACGTTAATTGATGACGTTTACTGAATCATATTGCTCGTATACATAACAACGCCTTTTCAATTTTCTATTGAAACAGGCGTTTTATTTTGCATTTGATTGGCCATGCCGTCTCAAACGTACCTACCAGTCAGATAACCAATTGCCAGCCGATCCGATTCTTCGTATACTAAAAGAACGAAAGCAGGGATTGCAATGAAACTCAAATTTATGATACTGGCTTTACTTTTTTTATCAGGATGCGGAATAGTCGAATCTATCGATACGCCAAACACAACTGATCAAATTGACGTAGAAGTGACACAAGTCATTGATGGCGACACCATCAAAATTATGTATGAAGGCGATGAAGTAACGGTTCGGTATTTGTTAATTGATACACCAGAAACCAATCATCCACGCTTAGGGGAACAACCTCTTGGCAAAGAAGCGACAAAAGAAAACAAACGACTCATCGAATCAGGCGATGTCACAATCGAATTTGACGTTGGTGACCGCTTTGATGATTACAACCGTTTGCTTGCCTATATCTACGTCAACGGTGAAAGTGTTCAAGAACAAATGATTGGAGCAGGCCTAGCGAGAGTCGCCTATGTGTTCCCGCCAAACACGCGGTACTTGGATCAATTTGAGCAAGCAGAACAACTGGCTAAAAAAAGCGAAGCAGGGATTTGGCAATACGAAAACTATTCCACTGACCGCGGGTTTAATGCAGATGCTTATGGGCAAGAGTCTACTGGAAATTCAACGCCTACTAAGTTCGACCGACAAAACGGCGACTGCGATATTAAAGGCAATATTAACCGCAGCGGCAATAAAATTTACCACTTGCCAAATGATTCTTCCTATGAACAAACCAATCCAGAAGAATGGTTTTGTTCTGAGCAAGAAGCACGAGATGCAGGCTTTAAAGGCGTAGGGCAGTAAGGTATAAGACCCGATTTTGTTTGTTCACCAACTATTGACTTTTTCTAGGGACGAGCTATAATTAGATTTGTCCTAGAAATTGAGATTCCTTAGCTCAGCTGGGAGAGCGCTACCTTGACAGGGTAGAGGTCGCTGGTTCGAGCCCAGTAGGAATCATAAACAGTAACCGCACAGCCTTATGGCTTGTGCGGTTTTTTTTAATCCACCATAACGATTGCAACCACTTCATCTATCGGCAATCTATGCTTTGTGTTCGTCTCTACACAAACGAGCATCCGACTTCTTACATCAACGTCTTTAATTGTTCCGCGTTGCTCGTGAATAATACCTTCTTTCCAGCTTTGGATCAGTACTTCACATTGACGCTTGAAGGCAATGTCCAGTTCTTCTTGCAGTAGCCGCAAATCGTCATCCGTCAACTCAGGTTTCGCCACTAGTTCTTCTTTTGCATACCATTCCCGAATCATCTCGACGTGCTCTGGCAGCATTAATGCTGTCCATTTAATACGTCCACGGTCTTTAATGTCACCTACCACTTTTAAATGCTTATTGCGCTTCATCGGACAAACCCCCTTATTCTTTGTTGTGTCCTCCAATTAATTTTGTTCGCGCAATCGCAGTACCTGCCTGTGTAGCGGATATGCCGCGGTAGATCGCTGAATAGCCGTATTTTTTACGAATCGTATCCATCGCTTCTCCAAGCTGTCTGTTTTCAAACTTTTTTTCGTCAAAAAGGCTTAACTGTATCGACGACTCTTCTTCTAAATTGCTGATAGCTAGTGAAATTTGCCGAACCGGTTTGTGCTGGAAATATTCTTGGAAAAGCTCTTGGCAAAGTTGGTACATTGTCAACGTATCATTTGTCGCTTCGTCAATAGACCGCGAACGAGAAAAGCCGCCACCAAATGCCACCTTGCTATAGACGATGCTTAAATGGATTGTTCGCCCTGCACGTCTTGCTTGGCGCGTGCGCATCGCAACGTCTTCACACATTTCCAAAATAATTGTCATGATGTCTTGTTCTTCTATGTAATCTCGGTATAAAATTTGGCCTTTCCCGTAACTGACTTGTCCTTCGACTAAAGACGAACCCATGTCCGACAAATCAATACCATTGGCGTGTTGATGCAATTGATTGCCTAAAATGCCAAACTGTTTTTCTAAAACAGCAAGGTCTGTACACGCCAAATCTCCCACTGAAAAAATGCCTATGCTGTTTAAGGTTTTTTCTGTGCGTGATCCAATTCCCCACATTCGGCTCAACGGTTGAACCGGCCATAATTTTTTTGCCACATCGTCAAACGTCCAATAAGCAAACCCCGTTTTTTTCGCTTCCAAATCCAGTGCCAATTTCGCGAGCAGCATATTTGGGCCTCCTCCAACTGAAGATGGCAATTGAAAAAAATCCAATAGCTCTTGCTGAATACGAAGCATCGTAGCTATTGGAGGACCCCATAATTTTTCGGTACCTGTTAGCTCGATAAAACTTTCATCAACACTGTAAATATGAATCGACTCTTTTGGCGCGTAGCGTGCTAGTAGTTCCGTAATCGCCATAGATTTTTGCAAATACAGTTTCATTTTGGGTTCTACTAATAAAATATCTTGATGATTAGGAATTTCATAAAGCCGCGTGCCAGTTTTTACACCAAACCGTTTTTTCATCATCGGCGATGCAGCTAATACCACGCTACCTTTACGTTGTTGATTGCCGACAACCGCAAGACAAACTTCTAGAGGGTCTAGTCCAAGCTCTACCGCCGAAACACTGGCGTAAAAGCCGCACATATCGATGCAGAAGATAGAAGCTTCGGGCAACGCTTGCTTCATCATACTCACCTCTCAAAATGGGAACGTTTGTTCTTATTCTATACCACAATCATCTTAACGGCAATCCCTTTTTAAGAAATTAAAATTTCCGATTGTATAAAAACATCAACCTCATTACCAATCGCTAAACTATCTAACAACTTTACATTTACCAATGAACAGGATATGATAAATCTAGTAACAAGTTTGACATCCATCATTCTTATAAGATTTATAAAAAATCAATAAGAATCAATGGGTGCCAAACCCACTGCAAGCTTTAGGAACAAAGTTTGCTTTGAAAAAGTCATCGCCTTCGGGTGATGGCTTTTTTCATTTTCTTTTTTCAAGCATATAGTTATAAACACAAAGAAAACCGGTTGGGCACAGGCCCAACCGGTTTTCTTTGTGTTTATGCTTCTGCTGTTTTTACAGGTTTTTTATCGCGTGCTAGCCATTGAATGCCAAGCAAGATGACAAACAATACGGCACCAATTGTATCAGTCAAGCCTTCTGGATAAATCAACGCAAGTCCAGTAGCAAATGTAATGATGCGTTCGAACCAATTGAGTTTCCGGTACCAATAACCGATTAGCCCTGCTCCGATGGCAACCATACCTGACAACGCTGTAATCAATACCCAGATTAATTCAGGCCAAGTGGTATCAATCATCAATAACGATGGAGACAATACGAACATATACGGAATGATAAAGGCTGCTGCTGCTAATTTCGCTGCAGTAAAACCAGTCCGTATTGGCTCGCCACCTGAAATACCTGATGCTGCAAATGCTGCAAGTGCAACAGGTGGTGTAATGTCGGCAATAATCCCAAAATAGAATACAAATAAATGGGCAGATAACGCGACCACAAGTGGCACTGCCGCTCCAACTGGTTCATCTAACATCAACAGCGTAATAATAGCAGGTGCTGCGATTGTCGATGTGATGACGTAGTTGGCAGTTGTCGGAGAGCCCATACCTAGGACAATCGCTGCTAACATCGTGAAGAACAGCGTTAACAAGACATTTCCGCCCGAAGCAGAGACCAATCCATTTGCCAAACTCAATCCAAGTCCAGTCTTCACGACGACCCCAACAATAATACCGGCTGCTGCAGTTGCTGCTGCAACCGCTAACGCCGTTCTTGCACCGTCAACGAGTGCCATAATCACATCTTTAAAGTTCAATCGTGTTTCTTTATTAAACGCACTCACAAAGATGGTGAGCAAGATTCCGTAAAGCGCTGCTTGCATTGTTGGAATACCAATCAATAAGAAAACGATAATCGCCACAATCGGCAATAGTAGATAAATCTTTTTTAATACTTCTTTACGATCTGGCATTTCTTCTGGTGAAAGACCTTTCAAGCCAATTCGCTTTGCTTCAAAGTGAGTCATAATCCAAACGCCTGTAAAGTATAAAAGAGCTGGTATCGTTGCAGCTTTCGCAATTTCCCAGTAAGTGACGCCGCCAATAAATTCAACCATTAGGAAAGCTGCTGCTCCCATGATTGGAGGCATTAATTGTCCACCTGTAGAGGCTGCTGCTTCTACACCACCGGCGAATTCTTTTTTATAGCCTAATTTTTTCATCATTGGAATCGTATAAGAACCCGATGTTACCACGTTGGCAACCGAACTTCCTGAAATTGTTCCTTGTAAAGCACTTGAGAAAATAGCTACTTTTGCCGGCCCACCCGTTAAATTTCCGGCTAGTGATACAGCTAAGTCATTAAAGTACTGCCCCACGCCTGTTTTGACCAAGAATGATCCAAATAACAAGAACGTGAATATAAAGGTGGCTGATACACCAATGGGTGTTCCGAGTACGCCATCCGTCGTATAGAACATCAACTGAACAAGTGAATCCAGATCTTGTCCTCTGTGACGTAAAAATCCTGGGAAATAAGGTCCGAAAAAGGCATAAACTAAAAACAAACTAGCGATGACGGTAATCGGCATACCGACTGCTCGCCGCGTTGCTTCTAACGTTAGCAGCACTGCCAAAATTCCGACAACCATGTCTAGTTCTGTAACTCGACCAAGTCGGAAAACTAAATCATCATACATAATTGGCCAATAAGAAGCTACACCAACAGATAATAGCGCCAAAATATAGTCATACCAATCAACTTTATGACGAATACCTTTACGTTTTCTAGCTGGGAATAAAAGAAAAATCAAAGATAAGGCAAAACCTAAGTGAACTGATCGCTGAATATAAGCGGTATATTGTCCAAAAATCGCTGTATAAAGCTGGAATAAAGAAAAAGCTAATAATCCAAAAAAGACTATATGCTTAACAATTCCACTTAAGTCCCGTGTATTGGATTCGGGATCATACTTCTGTAAAATTTCTTTCTGTTTTTCTTCTGAAACATATGATTCATCCTCTGGTGGAAGCTTATTTAGTTCGTGTTCTTCTGGGGGCAACTTATCACTCATCAATCCTCACTCCTTTTCTTAGTTGAACTAGGGATAAGCGCTCTACCCGAAAAGTATACGACTTTCCTCTTTCCAACGTTCCTTTTAAGTCTACGCGACTGCCTTTGGTTTTGAATGACAAGCCCGCATCAACATCTCCAACAAATAACCGGAATTCCGGAAGTTTTTTTGTCATATTTTTAATAAAGTATTTCCCATCTTTTTCGACAAATATCTCTCCTTCTCCTGCATTTGAAGGCATACCAATATTAAAATCTTCATATTCCAACTCTGTCATCATTAGCTCATTATTGTCTGTTACTTTATAACTTTCAATGACTTCTGAAAGATGAATAGAATGTGTATAGATGATTTGAAACAAGCGACTCTCTACCGGGATATAAGCTGCTAGGTTTTCACTCTCATTATCAATAAACACATAATATCTTTGGGAAGGGATCCATACAATTAAGGAGCTGATTAGGATGAGGGCACTTATTAAAAGAAGGATTTTTTGTATCCGGGTAAACCGCATAATCTATTCTCCTCCATCTAAAAAAAATAAATAACTGACGGAAAGCTTGCGCTTTGCCGTCAGTTGATTGCTCATTCAATTAATTTACTTCGTCAAAATATTTTTGTGCTCCAGGATGAATGTCGATACCGATTCCATCAAGTGCAGTTTCAGACTTGATAAGTTCAGCTTTTGCATGCTGAATTTGATCTGTATTTTCGTAAATCGCTTTCGTGATGTCATACACAAGATCTTCTGAAATGTCATTTTGCACCACTAGCATTGCTAAAACTGAAACCGTTGGGACTTCCTCAGTCAAGCCATAAATACCTGATGGTACAACATCGTGCGCATAGTATGGATATTTCTCGATGAGTTCATCAGCTTTTGCTTTTTCTACAGGAACTATCACTACATCTGAAGTTGCGCCTAAACTTTCAACTGCGCCCGTTGGCGTACCAGCAGTGATGAATGCTGCAGCAATTTGACCTGACTGTAAGCTTTCTTGAGACTCACCAAAGTCAAGGTTCTGTGCATCGATATCATCCATCGTCATGCCATGAATTTCTAATAATTGTTCTGCGTTAATATAAGTTCCTGACCCAGGTGCACCAACTGAAATGCTCTTCCCAGCCAAGTCATCAAATGACGCAATTCCTGAACTTGAAGTTGTTACCAATTGAATCGTTTCTGGATAAAGTGCACCGATTGCAGAAACTGTATCGATGACTTCGCCGTCGAACATATTTGTTCCTTCAGAAGCATAAAATGCTGTATCTGTTTGAACAAACGCAATTTGTGCATCTCCATCAGCAAGCGCTGTCATGTTAGCTGCAGATGCTTGTGAGACTTCAGCAGTCGTATCCAGGCCTGTTTCTGTTTCAATAATATTTGCCATTGCGCCACCAAGCGGATAGTACGTACCTGTTGTTCCGCCTGTTAGAATGCTAAGGAATTCAGGGTCTTTAGAAGCGCCTTCTTCGCCTCCGCTTTCTGTAGCTGAGTCATCTCCGCAACCTGCTAAAAATACAGACCCTGCAAGAGTTACCACTGCAAATAAACCAAATTTTTTCTTCAACATAAAGTGACCTCCCTTTTCTAAAATAACAATTTCTGTTCCAACCTTATATTATCATGTCTTTCTTACTAGTTTCAATGCATTTCGTAAAATACACCTTTTTATAGAAAGAATATTCAGAATACTAACTTACGTATCCGTTCCACTAACATGAATTTCAGGAGTTGTGTCTCGTGGAGACAAATCTTCAAAGGTTTTGCCTTGTTCTTCAAGATCACGCGTGCGGTGAGCAATACGCGCCGATGCACATGCAGCTATACTTGCAACTAAGTCGTCGAGAAACGTATGAACTTGTCCGCCGTATTTTGTATCTAGCTCATGGATAATACCTGTTTTGTTTTTATCTAAGTGACCAAATGTTGTTACTGCAATACTGCCATAAGTTAAAACTGCACCTAAACCAATCATTTCATCGACACCGAACAGTCCTTCATCCGAACCTACGATTTCTTGAAGTGGTTTTGATAGTTTTCCTTGCTCTGCTAGTTCATCTAATTCTATTCCCACAAGAAGTGCATGTTGCATTTCTCGTTTACGTAAAACGCTTTCAACCGACTCCATGCAATGTTCAATTGTAAGACCTTTATTGAATGAAATTTGCATATCAAACACAATTTTAGCAATGTCTTCGTTCGTAACGCCTCTTCGTTCTAATGCTTCGTGCGTTGCTTTTGTTACGACGTCTGAGTGAACTTGGAACTTTGCGCCATCCATATCAAAAACCCCTTCCCAAAAACTTAGTGATGTTCTGCTCTCATTATACCTTGAACATTCATTATGGTACAATTTTCTTATAGAATAGAAGAGGAGGCTAATATATGGCTAGTGGCAAGGTAGAGGATTTATCAATCTACAGCAAAGAACTTCAAGAAGACATGCAATTGCTCGTCTATCTTCCATCAAATTACTCGCCCTTATATAAATACACCATTGTCATCGCTTCTGATGGCAAAGATTATTTCCAATTAGGACGCGTTCCACGAGTGGTAGATGAGTTATTAGAAAATCGAGAAATTGAAAACATTATCGTGGTCGGCGTTCCTTATAAAAGTGTTGCTGATCGCAATAAAAAATACGAGCCAACCGGTGAACAGCATGGTTCTTATTTACGCTTTTTAGCACATGAACTTGTACCTTTCCTAGATGCAAAATATCCAACTTATCAAGTAGGAATGGGACGTGCCTTAATTGGTGATTCGTTAGCAGCAACGGTTTCGTTAATGGCAGCTTTGAAATACCCGAATATTTTTGGTCGTGTCATTCTTCAATCACCAAAGGTCGGCGAAGAAATGATGAATGCCGTAGAAGCATTTAAATCTTCCAGTTCATTTACGGTTTATCACGTCATTGGAAAAGAAGAAACGGCTGTTAAATTGGGCAACGGCAACACGGCTGATTTCCTTGAACCAAATCGAAGATTAAATAATTTAATGAAAAATAAAGGGTTTTCGGTCTTTTATGAAGAATTTGAAGGAGACCACACTTGGAAGCATTGGCAACCCGATTTAAGACGTGCCCTTATCCAAAACTTTGGCATGTAAAAGTTGGAAATGCTCCAAGGCACTATATTTCTAGATGGTTATAACAGACAAGGAGGTTTTTAGGATGAACTATGGAGTCGCAGTTTTCCCTTCAAAAAAAATGCAGGATATCGCTAATTCGTATAGAAAGCGGTATGACCCGCATTACGAGCTGATTACCCCTCATATGACATTAAAAGAACCATTTGAGGTGGATGCTTCAGAAATTAAGGATATTGCAACAGAGATGACGAACATCGCTAAACGTCATAAGCCGTTTAAAATGCACACAACGCGTGTTAGCACATTTTCACCGGTCACGAATACGCTTTATTTCAAAGTAGAGCCAAACCCTGAAATCACTTCTTTACACGAAGATTTGCATTCTGAGTTTTTTGGTGGCATGTCAAAACATTCATTCGTGCCTCATATTACAATTGGACAAAAACTGTCTGATACAGAACACGCGGATGTTTATGGCCAATTGAAGATGGCTGGAATCGATCAAGAAGAAACGATTGATCGGATGCATTTGCTTTATCAATTGGAAGATGGCTCATGGACCGTATACGAAACATTCCGTTTATCTGGAGATGATCAGTAAGTGTTAAAAGCAAAAATAGCTGAGACGCAAATGGAAAAAGAACAAGCTTTCGACGTCCGTAGAAAAGTTTTTGTAGAAGAACAACAAGTTCCTATACACATTGAAATGGATGAACACGATGACAGCGCGATTCATTTTATTGCTTATCAGCTTGAACAGCCCGTGGCTGCCGGTCGAATGAGAGAAGTCGAAATGGGACTTGGTAAAGTTGAACGCATCTGCGTGCTTTCTGAATACCGTGGCCTCCATATTGGCGTCATGGTGATGAACGAAATGGAACAGTATGCACAAGAGAATGGCATTTTCAGACTCAAATTAAATGCTCAAACTCATGCGCTTCCGTTTTATGAAAAACTGGGTTATGAAGTCGTGTCAGAAGAATTTCTTGAAGCCAATATTCCTCATAAAACGATGGAAAAATCGGTTAACGGTTAATAAACTAAACAACAAAGGACAGAGAAAAGGAAAAACTTTTCTCTGTCCTTTTATATTGCTTTTTATAAAACATGGAATCCGCTATCCACATGAATGGTTTCTCCTGTAATTCCGCGAGACATGTCGCTGAAAAGGAAAGCCGCAGTATCGCCCACTTCTTCAGGCGTTGTATTGCGACGCAATGGCGCTTTTTCTTCAATTTCGTGCAAGATGGAGTTAAAGTCACTAACACCTTTTGAAGATAGTGTACGAATCGGTCCTGAAGAAATCGCATTGACACGAATACCGTGTTTGCCAAGGTCTGCTGCCAAATAACGGACAGACATTTCAAGAGACGCTTTTGCAACACCCATGACATTATAGTTTGGCATGACGCGTTCCCCGCCAATATACGTTAAAGCAACAATGCTGCCACCTTCTGCCATCAACGGCTTCGCATTTTTCGCGATGTTTGTTAACGAGTAAGCACTAATATTATGTGCTAGTAAAAAGCCGTCTCGTGATGTATCTGAAAAATCACCCGCTAGCTCTTCGCTTTTGGCAAAAGCAATACAATGCGCTAATCCGTGAATTGTTCCAACTTGTTCTTGAATCGTTGTAAAGCATGTAGCTACTGCTTCATCGTTCGTTACGTCACACGGCAAAATCAATTCGTGGTTGCCATCTAATGTTGCGACCAAATCCCGCACTGATTTCTCAAAGCGCTCTCCCGCATATGTGAAAATCAGGTTGGCTCCCGATTGATCTAACGAACGCGCGATTCCCCAAGCAATGCTTCGCTTGTTTGCTACTCCCATAATAACAAAAGTCTTTCCTGTTAGTGATATTGACATGTCCATTCCTCCTGCGTCTGTTTTATTACCTGGTACTAATAATACCTCATAAAAAAGAAAAGTGCAATTTGCACTTTTCTAGAGGCGGCTCAAAAATGTTGTAGCTAAACCTAAATAAATCAAAATAGAAATAATATCATTTAAGGTTGTAATAAAAGGACCTGATGCTACGGCTGGGTCAATCTTCATACGGTGAATTAATAGCGGAATAAACGAGCCAGCTAAAGTTGCAACAAAAATAGAACTCATAACAGCTGTACCGACTAGCATGCCAATTAATAATTCTCCTTTCCAAAAATAAACCAATCCGACAACAACAATTCCACAAACGACGCCCGTAATCAGTCCGGTACCCGCTTCACGAAATAACAACTTTGTTTTACTTTCTTCTTCAATATCCCCCGTTGCAATTCCTCGAACAGCGACAGCTAAAGCTTGCGTTCCACTATTACCGGCCATACCAGCAATCAGTGGAATAAATACAGCTAGAAGCGCTACTTGATCTAAGGTTGCTTCAAACATGCCCATTAAGTTGGCTGTCAACATCCCTAAAAACGTCAGCAAAATTAACCAAGGCAAGCGTTTTTTTGCAGCTGTTAACGAACTTTTATCAAAGGTATCCATGTCAGATACGGCTGCGAGTTTAGAGTAATCATCTGAAGCTTCTTCTTCGAGCACATCGATAATGTCATCGACTGTAATAATCCCCAATAAATGTTGTTGGAAATCCACAACCGGTAAAGCCAAAAAGTCATAGTCTTTAATCATACGCGCAACTTCTTCTTGGTCTTCACTAACCGATACGCTAACCACTCGTTCATTCATAATGGACTTGATCAATGTATCTTCTTCTGCAAGAATCAAATCTCTCAACGTCACAATGCCTGAAAGTTTCTTATCGTCGTCTACGACAAAGACGTAGTAAATCGTCTCAGCATTTGGAGCCGCATTACGAAGAATGTTCATTGCAGATCGAACCGTCGAATTTTTTGGGATTGCGACAAATTCTGTTGTCATGATTGAACCCGCTGTATACTCTTCGTAATGCAATAAGTCTTTAATTTGGCGTGCTGATTCTTTGTCCATAATCGTCAAATAACTTGCAACTTGCTCTTTGTTCAATTCATTTAAAATATCGACCGCGTCATCTGTATACATATAAGACAGCAAATCTGCCGCATAGCGGGCATCCATTTCGCGGAATAGGTCTTCATAGTCGTCATCATCTAATTCAATTGCTTCAAAAAGATCCGCCATCTCTTTAGGAGAGAGATACTGATACAGCAGTTGCCTAGTCTCGGAATCTGCCTTTTCATAAAAACTTGCTTGGTCGTATGGATGGTGTGATAAAAATTCTTCACGGAAGTCTTTAACATCTCCACGAATGAGTAATTCGGTAAACAATGCATCGTTTAATTCTTCGTCACGTACTACTTTATCGTCCATCATGTATACTCCCTCCTTTCGAAGATTTCTTGTGCTTGCTATAGTAGTTTATACGCTACACCATCAATATGTATAGTATATTTAAAATCAAAGAGGTGCGTAAAATGAAATTTGATATTATTGGTGACATTCATGGATGCTATCAAGAGCTCTTGTTGCTGATTGAACGTTTGGGTTATCAACAACAAGAATCTGTCTTTACTCATCCAGAAGACAGGCAACTCGCTTTTGTCGGTGATGCTACGGACCGTGGACCTGAATCCTTGAATGTCCTCCGGCTATTGTTCGCATTACAAGACGCAGACATCCTAAACTATTCTCCTGGCAATCATTGCAATAAACTTTTCCGTTTTTTTAAAGGACACGATGTTCAATTGGCTCACGGCTTAGAAATGACCGTAGCCGAGTGGGAACAACTGCCAAAACCTGAAAAACAACAATTCCGAAAACGCTATATTCACTTTTACGAACAACTTCCACATTACCAACAATTTAGTAATGACTTGATTATTGCTCATGCCGGATTAAAAGCTGACATGATTGGAAAACCATTAAGCAGAAAGATTGCCGTATTTGTCCTATATGGCGACGTAACAGGGAAATTCCATGCTGACGGTCGTCCTATAAGGCGTGACTGGGCTAAATCCTATACCGGGGATAAATGGGTCGTTTATGGACATACACCGACTGAAAAACCATATATCATTAATCGCACAGTCAATATCGATACAGGTTGCGTTTTTGGAGGTGCATTAAGTGCTTTTCGTTACCCTGAAAAAGATATTGTTTCCGTTCCATCTTTGCAGCCTTACCAACCGGATCGCTTTTCTAAATACAATTAAAGCAAAGACTGCATATCTTCGTTTAACGCAGAATGAAAAACGAGCGGTTTTCCAGAAACCGGATGAATCAATTGGAGTTCTGTGCAATGCAATGCTTGGCGGTTGATCAATTTTCTTTTGCCACCGTATAAATCGTCTCCCACTAACGGATGATCTATATGAGCTAAATGAACGCGAATTTGATGCGTTCTGCCTGTATTTAACTGCAAGCGAATATGAGAATAACCTTCAAGAAACTCAAGCACTTGAACTTCTGTTTCTGCAAACTGGCCGTCGACCCGCACTTCTCGTTCGATAATACTGGTACCTTTTCGACCGATTGGCGCGGTTATCGTAAATTCATCTTTGTCTACTCGTCCATGAACCAATGCTTCATACCGTCGTTTCATCTTTTTTTCTTGCTGCTGCAAAGAAATCATATGATGAATGTGGCGGTTTTTTGCAATACATACAAGTCCTGATGTGTCGCGGTCAAGTCGAGTTGCAATATGCAAAGTCGAAGGAATGCCGTGATCATTGAAATGCTTGGCAACAATATTTGCAATACTTCCAAAAGGATGCTCACGAGACGGGATGGTGTTTTGCATAGGTGGTTTTTCAACGATCAACAAAGCTTCATCTTCATAAACGATTTCTAGTGGTCCGTCTTCAGCGGCCAAGCCTTTTCCGTGTACTTCATTCGGAAAAATAACGGTCACTGCATCGCCTTTTTGCAAGGGATGCCTGACCGTCACTTCTACACCATTTACTAAAATTTGACCACCGCCATATTTAACAGAAGCCAAGGTTCGCTTGGAAATACCCCACGCTTCCAACGCTTCGCGAAGAAGACCTGATTGTTCAGCGGTATAAATTAATTGAAAAGGTTTCATGGAAATCAATCCGAAAGCTCGCTGTCGATAAAAGAATCGTGAACGCGTTGCCAGAACGGGAATGCACGGAATCTAGCAAAGCGGACTTTTTCGTCAGCCACTCGATATTCAATTGATTTCACATCTTTGTGAAGCAATTGTAAATGATCGACAGTTACCATAAAATCAGGTGCTTTAACCGGTCGCAACGCGCATCTATGGTGAGCAGGTAGTACTAGTGGCGATCCTACTGTTCGGAATACACGGTTGTTAATAGAAGCCATTTCCGTTAATTGCATCGCCTGTAGAGACGGATGAATGATTGCACCGCCTAATGCTTTATTATAAGCTGTGCTGCCTGAAGGCGTTGACATACATAGACCATCTCCTCTAAAGCGTTCGAAATGACTTTCGTTTAAAAAGACATCCATGACCAATGTGACATCAGGAGACTTTACAGTTGACTCGTTTAACGCCAAATACACTGCAGGCTCGTCTAGGTTTTGATAGTGAATGCTAACTTCTAACAACGGATATTTGATCACTTCGTATTCTTTTTTAGCAATCGACAAAACTAGTTTTTCAATCTCAATTGGTTTCCAGTCGGCATAAAAGCCTAAGTGGCCCGTATGTATCCCAACAAAAGCTACATCCGCAAGTTGTTCACTGTATTTGTGGAACGCATGAAGCAAAGTTCCATCTCCACCGATCGATAATACAACGTCTGGTGACTCTTCGTCCCATTGCATGCCAAAGTCTTGTAAATAATCTCTTGCTGTAGCCATCAATTCATTCGATAATTTGTCCGTTCTCGATATAATGTAAAATTTCATCGTTCTGTTCAACCTCCCTCTCGATCACTTCGAAAATGTGTCCCAGGCGATTCTTTGAATTCATTAAAATAAACTTGCGCTTCTTGAATTTCATCTCGGATTTGCGACATTTCTTCATCCAACTGAAATGCAGCTTCGGCCGCACGCTGTAGCCGATTTTTTATTTCTTCTGGAAAATCACCTTTGTATTTATAGTTTAAAGAATGCTCAATCGATGCCCAAAAATTCATGGCGAGTGTACGAATTTGAATTTCCGCCAAAACTAACTGCTCTCCATTAATTGTTTGAACGGGATATTCCACAATCACATGATATGAGCGATATCCACTTTGTTTTTCGTTAGAAATATAATCTTTTTCTTCCACAATCCGCAAATCTTTACGCTGTCTTAACAGCTCAACAACAGTTTCGATATCTCCAACAAACTGACACATCATCCGAATGCCAACAATGTCCTGCAATTGATGAGCCAGTTCTTCTGAAGGTTCAAACGGAATGCCTTTTTCAAGAGTTTTATCGTAAATGCTAGCCAAAGGTTTGACACGTCCAGTAACAAATTCAATTGGTGAGTTTGTGTTGTCGTTCTCAAATTGGTTTCGCATTCCTTTAAATTTTATCTTTAATTCGTCTACCGCTTGTTTATAGGGTGTTAAAAAATGATTCCATTGCCCCATCCCGAGCCCTCCTCACTTCCTTTAAAATCGTGAAGCAAGTGCCTCATGAAATGTTTTCTCTACAGCTGTACGAAAAGATTCACCGTAATTGTCATTGCCTTCTATGTTTTCCACGAGCATCCACAGCTCTTCGTGAAATTCGGCTAATGGCATAATTTGTTTGCCCCATATTAAAAGTGGAACATTTTTTTGCTGAAGTGCTTTTGTTAATGCAGGCCATGTATGTAATTCAAACTGTACGTATATGTAATCAGTACCCGTATCTAGCAAATAGATAAACGCTTCGTTGTCGGAATCAGTCAGCATTTGACCCGATGCCTCAAGTGATTCGGTTGGTTCCATTTCTTCGATAATAAATTCAATATTGTTGTTAATAATTTGCGTCTTTTTGACTGCCACTAATTTATGCAAATCAGAACTTCCTTTCTAGCTTGTTGATAATGATATTTTACCACAGCTCTGTCATTCGTTGCAGTTTGCGCCAAACTATCCGATAATGAAATTAATAGAGAGGTGCTTACCATGACAAAAGAACTTGAAATCGAATTTAAAAACATGCTGACAAAAGAAGAATACAATCGCTTACTCGAAGACTTTACCCATTTCCATAACGGTCCAATTACACAGCATAATCATTATTTTGATACAGCTGATTTTCAATTAAAAAAACATCATAGTGCTTTGCGTATTCGCCAAAAAAATGGACGCTTTGAATGCACATTGAAAATCCCTGCTCCCGTCGGCTATTACGAAATCACAGATTCATTGACTGAAGAACAAGCAAATGCCATGCTCGAACTGGATTTCTTTGAAGCTGACGAAGTGGCAGTTGCGCTTGAGACATTAAATGTATCCATTACGAAGTTAAAATCAATCGGCACTTTAACGACTCATCGTGTTGAATTTGATTATCTTGATGGCTTATTGGTACTCGACCATTCTGAATACAACGACCGAGAAGATTTTGAAATGGAATTTGAAGTATCAGATGCCGAGCGTGGACATGAACAGTTTTTGAATCTCTTAAAAGAGAAAAAAATTCCGCAACGTCCAACCAATAAAAAAATTGAGCGTTTTATGAATTCAGCTGTTGATCACAATTCCAATCAATGATTCCCTTTTTATTTCCCACTCATTCAATCGATTTGTTTGAGATATTCGAGATCCGTTGTTAGAATAGATTTACAGCTAAAGCAAAGGAGATAAGATAATGACTGGAAAACCGATTATTCCGTATGAAGAAATTGGTGCGGAAACATTATCACAATTAGTCGACGCATTTTATGCTCGCGTAGCGGCTCATCCGAAGCTGCAGCCTATTTTTCCTGATGATCTTTCAGAAACTGCCCGTAAGCAAAAACAATTTTTAACACAGTACTTAGGTGGACCCAATATTTATTCAGCTGAACACGGGCACCCAAGACTAAAAGCAAGACATAACCCATTTGCTATTACACCTGCTAGAGCACAAGCGTGGCTAGAGTGTATGAGTGGCGCAATGGACGAAGTAGGACTAAGCGGTAAGTTTCGTGAAACCTTATACAATCGACTTGTTTTAACTGCGCACCATATGATCAATGAGTCCGATAGTGAGGAGGAGTTGGAGTGAGCAATCTAGATTTGGTTGAGGAAATTCACGAACCGTTGAATGCCATCAAACCAATGGAATTATATGTTTTTGTTGACCCCTTAAATCCACAGTGTTGGGAAATGCAAGGCGTTATCCGGAAGTTACAAATTGAATACGGTCATTATTTTTCCATGCGAATTGTGTTGAGTACGCAATTATTCAACTTAAATAAAACTATTTTATCCGCAAATATCGATACCGATAATTTAACTCACCCTGTATTACCGTCTGTCGCGATAAAAGCTGCAGAACTGCAAGGCAAACGTTCTGGAAACCGCTTTTTGCACAAGTTACAAGAGCATTTGTTTCTTCAATCAAAAGACGTTTCTTCTTACAATGTGTTGCTAGAAATTGCCGAAGAAGCCAATCTCGACCAAGAAGAATTTAAAACAGATTTTCATTCGGTTCATACCGCAAAAGCATTTCAATGCGATTTGAAGATTACGCGTGAAATGGAAATTAACGAAGTACCCAGCATTGTGTTTTTCAATGAGTGCATTGAAGACGAAGGCGTAAAAGTATCTGGACTTTATTCATATGACGTTTATCAAACTATCCTGCAGGAGATGATGGGTGAAGAAAGTTTAAATCGCCAAACCCCACCTTCTTTAGACGATCTTTTCACTAAATACTCGACGATGGCAACAAGAGAAATCGCTTCTATATATAACATTTCCGAACAAACGGCTGAATGTGAACTAAAAAAGAAAGTGCTTCAACAAAAAGTAGAGCGCATCTGCATGCCGAAAGAAACATTATGGAAAGCAAAATAACCTATCTCCCAAAATTGGGAGATAGGTTATTTTTTTAGCTGTTGATATGCGTTT